>JBBPZC010000131.1:0-25543 GCA_038199275.1 Actinomycetales bacterium | reverse complement strand
TCGGATCCGGGGTGTGGGGATTCTCTGCCTCCGGAGTGGTTGATCCCTGTCTTTGATGATCCGGATTACCGGGCGCAGGGGTTTATTGAGCCCGATCCCCGGAACTTCCCCGACTGGCGACCCGTCGCCCAATTGCCGGTACTCATCCGGACCGGAGCGTCACAGGTGGCGACGGGTGAGCCGCTGGCAGGTACATCGGGACCCACCGCCACGGGGGTGGGGTGTGGGGGTTTGCCTCAGGTGTGGCCGCCATTGCCGCAGGTGAGCCCTGTGGTGTTGATTCCTGCGTTGTCGTTGCTGGGTCAAACGAACGAGCCTGCCTGGATGGTCGGTGCTGGTCCGATCAGCATGGAAGTCGCCAAGCGCATGACCGCTGAAGCGGGGAGTTTCCTGCGGGTGCTGGTGGATCCGATCACGAATAAGCCTCTGGATCGGGCTCCTGACCGGTATCGGATTGATCAGGCCATGCGGACCATGTTGCTGATCAGGGATGAGTACTGCCAGTTCCCAGGATGCATCGCCAAAGCGGTCAATTGCGAGGTGGATCATGTGCGTAGTTTTGAATCCGGTGGCCGCTCGGTTTATAACAACCTTGAGCATCTTTGCGCTCACCACCACCTGCTCAAGCACTACAAGGACGATAAGAACCGCAGTGGGCACAAGCGGTGCATCGAGGAGCCCGAACGGCAGAGCCTGCGACTGCGTGGCTGGACCCCGCAACGAGAAGCCGACGGCAGGATTGCCTGGACTTCCCCCTCGGGCCGGTACTGCCCGCCAGAACTTCCCGAAGACCATGCCCCTGCCTACCCGGGCTGGCTCAGAGACGTCATCAACGCCGCCACTGCCGGGGACGCAACTGATGATGACACTGACGAGGAATCACTCGAGGATCAGGACCAGCTCGACGGTACAGAAGTGCTCGACGAGAGAGAAAAGCTCGATGGCCAGGACTACCTCGAGGGCCAGGAAGGGTTAGAGGGCCAAAATCCGCCCGAATGGGACGATGAGGACGAGGCCATCCTGACGCAACTCGCCGTGCGCCGGGCACTCAAACGCCCCTGGCTCGGAAACGCCGACGCACAGGGAAACCGCGACTGGCCAGGACACGCCGACGCCGCCTGACACACACCGCCTGACACCGCCGCCGCCTGACACACAACGCCATCTACCAACACTCGCCGGCCCCGGCGACTGATCTTCGCTGACGCCGACTGTCACGCGTTGACGGGTCAACAACAAGATGATGCGGCGACAGACGCGCAAACAAAGACCAAAGCAAAGTTCATTCCGGGCCACGGTTTGATACATGAACCGTCAGTCTCAGGGAGGCGTCGTCAGTATTGTTCCGTCAGTACGCTTTGGTCAGTACGCTTTGGTCAGTACCGTTCGGGCTCGGTACCCAGTCGGAAACGGCGCCCGTGGACGCTGCTGGGGGTAATCTCGACGAAGGTGTACTTCAGTGTGGGCAGCCACGTAGCCAAAGGCAGTTCATTGGCGGCGTCAATCTCGGTCTGCGAATCCAGTACCCTGGCGGTCCCCTTGAGCACCACACTCCAGGCCTGGTCCTCGGCTAGGCCATCAATTTCGAAGGCGACCGTGTCGTTGACGGTCAGTTCAGCCACTTTGGCACCCGGGTTGGTACGGATGAGGAGCTTGCCGTCCTGAGCCAGGTAGTTAATGGGGAAGATGTCCGGCACGTTGGCGACACTCATGGCAAGTCGGCCAAAGCGCGTGTGCTCAAGGAAACGCCACGCCTCGTCGCTCGTCATGATTCGGATCGGCTGCTCATCAGTAGTCATGCTGTGATTATCCCTCATCGCCCAGTAGGCGGGCAGTAGGTGCTATGCCGAGCCGGGGCCAAGCGGCGCAGACATGCATTGGGGCAAAGCGGGCAGCGCTGCATGGGTGCCGGGCGCGGCAGAAATGCATGGGTGCCGGGCGCGGCAGAACTTATTCTTGGTTACACGGAACAGGGCTACTTTGCGCCGGCGCTCTCACGCAAAATGACCGTACCCGTGACGTTGTCTGGCACTTGGGTTGACGGCATCAGTGCCAGGTTCGCTGCCAGCTGACCCATCTCCTCCAGCGGAAGGCGGTAAGTGGTCAAACCCGGAGAGTGATCCCGAAGGGTGGGAATATCGTCAAATCCGGCCACCTGCACATCGTCCGGAATGCTCAGGCCGCGTGAACGCAATGCGGTCATCGCTCCCAGTGCCATGACGTCATTGGCAGCCAAAATGCACAGTGGCCCCGCGCCGTCCGTCAAGGCCGCGCCGGCTTCGCTGTCCAAAAACTCCAACGTGGAGTCGTAGCCACCCTGGCTGGTAAACGAACCGGCAACCACGGCGATCGGTTCCAAATTCGCCTCGGCCAGCCGGTCGGTGAATCCCTGCACGCGAATCCGCGCCGTGTTGCGCTCGTGCGGGCCCGCAAGGATGACAAAACGGCTCAAGCCACGTTCCAACAAGGCACCGACAAGGAGGGACGCTCCGTCACGGTTGGCAATGTGCAGCACCTCGGCGCCGGGGATCTCGGTGGGTCCCAGGGCAACCACACGGCCGCCGTTTTGAATGTACTGGGCCAAGGCCTTGCTGAGTCGGGGGTCCTCCTCAAGCAGGCGGGAGGCGGCCAGAATGATGGCGTCGGTTCGGTAGGAAATGAAGGCGTTGACCGCTGTAAGCTCGGCGGCTCCGGGGGAGTCGTCGTCCTGCAGGTCGGTGCCTGCCAGCAGCACCTGGCGGTTTGCGGCCAGTGCGGCCTGCTGCACACCATGGGCGATCGTGGAGAAATAAGGGTCGGCAATGTCATGCACCACCAGGCCCACAAGCCCCGTCGACGCCCGGGCCAGTGCCTGCGCCTGGGCGTTGGGGACATAACCGAGCTCTGCTGCGGACGCCTTGACCCGTTCGGCAATGTCGGCAGCCGGGGTGCGGCTTGAGCCGTTGATGACACGGGATGCCGTGGCCAGCGACACGCCAGCGTGGCGGGCCACCTCGGAGAGTTTGACGGTCATGGGCTTCCTTATTTGACGGTTTTCACTAGACAATTCGACGATTTTCAACAGAGGGCGCCTTTCAACACAGAGCGCCTTTCAACACTGAGCCCCAAGCACCCGGGTCCAACACCATGAATGCACCTGGAACTAACACCATGAATAACTGCTTTGACCAAGCGCCTTGACGCGTCGATAAGTTCAGCATATATTGGAAAGCGCTTTCCAAGATCAAAGCCACGCCGGATCAGCCGGTACCGGCCCACAACGACTTTCGGGAGAACAAAGTGACTCTTACCGTCTCAAACGAGCAAACCTCTGCACAGGCTGTTGCGGCTGGCGATGGTGCCAGCAAGCAGCGGGTCATCCGCATTGCCATGAACGGCATCACCGGCCGCATGGGCTACCGCCAGCACCTGCTGCGTTCGATCCTGCCGCTGCGTGAAACCGGGCTGGTGCTTGAGGACGGCACCAAGGTTGCCATTGAACCCATCCTGGTGGGACGCAATGCGGAGAAGGTCCGCGAACTGGCAGAACTGCACAACGTTGAACACTGGACCACCGATTTGGATGCGATCATCGCGGATCCCACGGTCGACGTCGTTTTTGACGCCTCCATGACCAGCCTGCGCGCGGCCACCCTGAAGAAGGCCATGGCCAACGGCAAGCACATCTTCACCGAGAAGCCGACGGCCGAGACGCTCGAAGAAGCCATCGAACTTGCCCGAATCGGCCAGGAAGCCGGCATCACTGCAGGTGTCGTGCACGACAAGCTGTACCTGCCGGGCCTGGTCAAGCTGCGCCGCCTGGTTGATGAAGGCTTCTTCGGCCGCATCCTCTCCATCCGCGGCGAGTTCGGTTATTGGGTCTTCGAAGGCGACCACCAGTCCGCCCAGCGTCCCTCATGGAACTACCGCAAGGAAGACGGCGGCGGCATGACCACCGACATGTTCTGCCACTGGAACTACGTGCTCGAAGGCATCATTGGCAAGGTCAAGAGTGTCAATGCCAAGACGGCAACCCACATCCCCGGACGCTGGGACGAGGCCGGCGAGGAGTACAAGGCAACCGCCGACGACGCCGCGTACGGCATCTTCGAGCTGGAAACCCCGAACGGTGATGAAGTCATCGGCCAGATCAACTCCTCCTGGGCCGTGCGCGTGTACCGTGACGAGCTCGTGGAATTCCAGATCGACGGCACCCACGGCTCGGCCGTTGCCGGCCTGAACAAGTGCGTTGCCCAGCAGCGCGCCCACACACCGAAGCCCGTCTGGAACCCGGACCTGCCTGTCACTGAATCCTTCCGCGCACAGTGGCAGGAAGTTCCTGCCAACGCCGATCTGGACAACGGCTTCAAGCTGCAGTGGGAAGAGTTCCTGCGCGACGTCGTCGCCGGCCGCGAACACCGCTTCGGCCTGCTCTCGGCAGCGCGCGGCGTCCAGCTGGCAGAACTCGGCCTGCAGTCCTCGGCCGAGCGCCGCACCCTGGACATCCCGGAAATCGAGCTTTAACCATGACCATTTCAATCACTCTCCCGCTGCCTGGCGGCGAGCTTGAGACGCTGGCCCTGAACGGGACCGGCCCGTGGCGCAAGCCCACGGCCCTGATCACCTCACGCAAGGTCTATGCCGCCGCGCACGTCACCCCGAAGGTGCTGGGCAACAACGTCCCCGGCGCCCCGGCCGATATTGACTGGGACGCCACCCTGGCCTTCCGCCGCGAACTGTGGAGCTGGGGCGTGGGCATTGCCGACGCCATGGACACCGCACAACGCGGCATGGGCCTGGACTGGGCCGCCACGCAGGAACTCATCAACCGCTCTGCCGCCGAGGCGGCGCTCATTGCGACGCCGGAGCGCACCGTCCGCGACCTGCTCGCCTGTGGTGCCGGCACCGACCAGCTGGACCCTGCCACGGTGGAACCTGGTGAGGCAGGCCTGGCCTCCGTGCTGGCCGCGTACCGCGAGCAGATCGCCGTGGTCGAGGCCTCCGGCGCGAAGGTCATCATCATGGCCTCCCGCGCCCTGGCCAAGGTCGCTTCCGGCCCGGAGGACTACCTGAACCTTTACGGCATGCTGCTCTCAGAGGTCAAGGAACCCGTGGTCCTGCACTGGCTCGGCACCATGTTCGACCCCACCCTGGCCGGCTATTGGGGCAGTGCTGACATCTCCGCCGCCACCGCCACCTTCGGTGCGCTCATCGAGGCCCATGCCCCAAAGATCGACGGCGTGAAGGTTTCCCTGCTCGACGCCGGACACGAAGTTGCGCTGCGGGCCAGTCTTCCCGAGGGCGTGCGCCTGTACACCGGCGACGACTTCAACTATCCCGAGCTGATCGACGGCGACGGCACGCATTACTCGGATGCGCTGTTGGGCATCTTCGCCGCGATCGCCCCGGCTGCCTCAACCGCGCTGCAGGAGTACGACGCCGGGCGGCCCGCCGAGGCGCGAGCCATCCTTGATTCCACGCGGGATCTCGGACTGCATATCTTTGAGGCTCCCACGTATTACTACAAGACCGGCATTGCCTTCCTGGCCTGGTTGAACGGCTACCAGGCCGGATTCCAGATGATCGGCGGCCTGCACTCGGGGCGCAATCTCAACCATCTGGTCAAGCTGTTCCGCCTGGCCAACACCGCACGGCTCCTGCTCAACCCGGAACTCGCCGCCCACCGCATGGCAGGTTTCCTGAACGCGGCCGGTGTTCCCTCGGCCGCAACCGGTGTCCAATCAGAAACTTTGGCAGGGGTCAACGCATGAGCGGGTTCGAAAACCTGGGCAGCTTTGAGAAGCTGTCCATCAACACCGCCACCATCAAGAAGGCATCCCTGTCAGAAGCCCTGGACCTTAGCGTCGCGGCGGGACTGAAGCATATCGGCCTGTGGCGCGACAAGGTTGCCGAGGTGGGTCTGGAAGCGGCCGTGGAGCTGGTCAAGGCCTCCGGCCTGCAGGTCTCCAGCCTGTGCCGCGGCGGTTTTCTGACTGCTGCGGATCCGGCTGGCCAGGCCGCGGCATTGGCCGACAACAAGGCCGCGATCCTCGAGGCCAAGGCGCTCGGCACCACGGAAATCATCATGGTGGTTGGCGGACTGCCCGACTTCAGTGTTGCCCCCGGTGCCGTTGACCGTGCCGCTGGAGATGCTGGCGGCGAGGCCACCGCCGTCGTCGGTGGCAAGGACCTGGTGCTGGCCCGCCAGCGCGTGGCCGACCGCCTGGCCGAGCTCGTCCCCTTCGCCCTGGAACACGGGGTTCGGCTGGTGCTGGAACCACTGCACCCCATGTATGCGGCCGATCGCGCCGTCCTCTCCACCCTGGCCCAGGCGCTGGATTTGGCCGCACCACATCCGGTCGAGGCGGTGGGCGTGGTGGTGGACACCTTCCATGTCTGGTGGGATCCGTCGCTGCAACAGCAGATTGCCCGCGCCGGGGCAGAGGGCCGCATAGCCTCTTACCAGGTGTGCGACTTCAACCTGCCGATCGCCACCGATGCGCTGCTGTCCCGCGGTTTCATGGGCGACGGCGTCATTGACTTCGCCTCCATCGGCCAGTGGGTTGCCGAGGCAGGCTACGACGGAGTGGTTGAGGTGGAAATCTTCAACGAGGACATCTGGAACCTGCCATACGCAGACGTGGTGGACACGGTGAAGACGCGGTACGCCGAACTTGTGGCGCCGCATCTGGCTGCCGTCAGCGTTTAATGCTCAGCGTGTAATCTCCACGATCCTGTCGTCACCCGGCTTGGGGTCGCCGCGGCCGTCTGTATTGTTCGAAAGGACAAGCAGGCGGCCGTCGGGCGTTAATGCCACATCGCGCAGCCTGCCCAGCTGTCCGACAAGTCGGGCTTCGGCGTGGGCAGTGCCGTCCAGGTCAACAACCCACAGGCGTTCCCCGCGCAGGGACGCCATGTAAAGCGTGGTGCCGGCAATCGCGATTCCACTGGGGCTTGCCTCGGACGTGCGCCATGTGAGAGTCGGGTTGGTGAAGCGGGTGTCCTGGTCGGTGGCGCTTGTGCCCTCGACCTCCGGCCAGCCGTAGTTGTTGCCGGCCACGATCCGGTTCAGTTCGTCCCAGGTGTTCTGGCCAAATTCGGAAGCCCACATGGTTCCGGTCGCGTCCCACGCCAGACCCTGGACATTGCGGTGGCCCAGGGTCCAGACAGGGCTGTTGGGGAACGGATTGCCGGTGGGGACCCCGCCGTCGCGCGTGGTGCGCAGGATCTTGCCGCCCAGCGAGGCTGGATCCTGGGCGTTGTTGCGGTTGCCTGCGTCGCCCGTGCCTACATAAAGCATGCCGTCAGGGCCAAACTTGATCCGGCCGCCGTTGTGGTTGCTGCCCTTGGGGATGCCCGTGATGATGGGTGTCGCGGGACCGAGAGCCCGGCTGCCGGCTTCTCCGCGCAACGGGATCCGCACCACCCGGTTGTCCTCGGTCGTGGTCAAATACGCAAACACGTCGAAGCACGGGTTGTCGGGATCCAGCGGTTCCGGGCCGGGGCACGATCCCGGATGCACGGCCAGTCCCAGCAGGCCGCCCTCGCCCTGGTGGACAGCATCCGGCACGGTGCCCACTACACGCGCGGTACCGGCGTCGTTGGCGGCCCCGGGCTGCGGGATTTCCAGGATACGGCCGGAGTCCCGTTCACTGACCAGAATGGAGCCGTCCGCCAAGGGAACCATGGACCACGGCGCAGCCAACCCGGTGGCCACCTCCTGCACGGCACCCGTCTCTCGATCCGGCGGGGGAGTGGGCGCGCTGCACCCGGCCAGAACGAGCGTCGTGGCGCAGGCAAGTGCCACGAGACGTGCAGCAGCGGTGGGGCCCATGGCAACAGCGTAGCCCGGCACGGTGTTGGGCGGGAGGGGCAGGTCAATGCACGACGGCGCGTCCCCGTCTTCCCGGTGGCCCGGCACCCAAGGTGCCGAAAAAGGAAGGAACGGGAACGCGCCGTCGTGCGTCAGTAAAAAGGCGGCTTTAGCGGCCCTTGACCAGGATTCCGCTGCGGGTCATGGACTCGGCATAGGCCTTGGCGGACTCCAACAGCCAGCCTTCCTGGCGCTCGACGGAACCGGCGAAGCTGCGCCCGCTCAGTGAGCGAACCTTGTAGATGCCGAAGCCGCGCTTGTAGAGCATGGGCCCCTGGGCCTTCAGGAGCTGGTCGGCCAGGCGGTGTGCCTCGGTGCCGTGCGCCACGAGTGCGGAGGCGCGCGGGACCAGCGTCAGGAATTTCACGAGAGGACGCAGGCCGGCCTCAATCTGCGGTGCGGTGAGACGGCCGTTGGCCTCTCCGGGGGTGAACCAGGGGTGGACGTTCCACGGCATGAACACGCTGGGGCGCAGGCCCAGCTGCCAGTGGATGCCCAGCAGGCGGGTCGAGGCCTGCTCGTCGCCGGCAGTGACATAGCCCGAAGGATCCATTTCCCCGACGTTGGAGAAGAGGCTGATGATCTTGCACTCGTCGACGTCGTGAACCGGGTCAACGTAGGCCACTTGCTGCTCGGGCCGGGCCTCGGCCAACGAGTCGCAAAGTTCAGTGATGGGAGCAATGTTCTCGTCGTAACGGCGATTCCAGAGTTGCTCACGCAGTGATTCAGTGGCCACGGAAGTCATTGAGGCTTGGTTCTCCTTGGAGGGTGTGGGGTGGAGGTCGGATCGTTCCCGTCAAGGGTGCATGTCCGGCCTCTTAGCTTAGCAATCTTCCGCCGTCAGTGAGCCGCCCAGCTTTGTGCTAAAGGAAAGGTAAAAAGCCGTGATTGTGAGAAAGTCAACAGTCGTAATGAGCCGATTCGGCAGCGGTGCAGCGCGGAGCGCGGAGCGCGGAGCGTTCGTGTCGGCGCCGGCGCCCACTCCGACGCCGGCACCGGTCACGAGTCGCGGTGCCTGCTCCGCAGCGTTGCCGCCACCACAGCGGCCACACCCGCTCCGGCCAGCCACCACAGTGTCCGGGCCTCGGCAGACTTCCCCGCGCGGGCTCCGTCGTCGGGCTGCATCTGGGTGCGCAGCCGACGCCCCTGCGCCACCAGTGCTTCCTGCTTGCCATATTTTTTGATGCTGGCCACTGTGTCACGCGGGGGCAGCTGCAACTGTGCCTCCGCCTTGATCCCTGCCTGCAACTGGCGAACCCGCTCCAACTCGGCATCCACCTGCGCGCCGAACAGCAGGACCAGGTTCATGATCCATAGCCACAGCAGCAGTATGATCATGCCCGCAATGGTGCCGTACGTCTTTTCATACTTGGAGAAGTTGGTCACGTAAAAGCCGAACCCAACGGTGGCGGCCACCATGGCCACCAGTGCCACGGCAGCTCCCACACTGATCCACCGGAACTTCGGCTGGCGGACGTTGGGCGTGAAGTAGTACAGGACCGCGATGAGGATGATGGCCAGTATGCCAAGCACCGGCCATTTGGCAATGTTCCACACGCTCAAGGCGGTAGGCCCGACGCCGAGCACCTCACCGACCGCGGTGGCGACGGAACCGGAGAGAATCAGCATGAGTGCCATGGCGGCCACCATCACCACCGCTCCCAGCGTCACGAGCAACAGTGCGGGGCGCAGCTTCCATACGGGCCGGCCCTCGTCGATGCCGTACACCTTGTTCATGGCACGGCTAAAAGCGCCAACATAGGCGGAGGCGGACCACAAGGCCGTGACAATTCCGACGGCGAATGCCCAGCCAGCTGCCCTGGACTGCGTTAGTGCCTTGACGGGCTCGCTGATGGTTTCCACGACCTTGGGGTCGGTGGCCCTGCCAACCATATCCAGCAGCAGGGCGGTGGCTTGTTCGGCCTGGCCGACAAGGCCCATGATCGAGACGAGCGCCAGAAGGGCTGGAAAGAGGGAGAGGACGCTGTAATACGTGAGCGCGGCGGCCAGGTCCGTGCAGCCGTCTGCGCTGAATTTTTTCACGGCCCGTTGGGCGGCGTACTTCCACGAGCGTGCCGGCAGCTCAGACGGCTGCTCGGGTTTGCGTGGATCGTTGGGGGCGGGGGCGCCCGCCTTGCGAGCGGACGCCCCCGTAGGAACAGAGGTGGCAGCCGTGACGGCTGTGTACTGTTCTTTCATGTGTTGGGAAAGCCGTTAGGCGGCTGTCTTGTTGCGGCCGGTGATGGCACCGTAAATGCCGGCAACGACGAGACCGCCAACGATGGCCAGAATCCAGGAACCGATGTTGAAGAATTCCATCTTTCCGTCGTTGAAGAGCGCGGAGCCGATCCAGCCTCCCACAATGGCGCCCACGACTCCCAAAATCAGGCTGGTGATCCAACCGCCACCAACACGCCCGGGCATGATTGCCTTCACGATGACCCCAACGATGAGGCCCAAAATAATCCAGCCAATGAAACCCATGATGTTCTCCTCTGCAGATGACTGACAGTGAAATTTCGCTTGTTCGGTGTTCGAACGTATTTCCTGAAACCACAATGAGTGGCCGTTCCATTACGCTAACGTTCATGGGCCCCGTCGTCCAGCACCACGCGGGTAAAGTTTCGAAAACAATGGAACAAGCGGCAAGATGGTTTCATGCCGAACAATCAAGCAAACAGCCAAGACCCCGCCCGCCCAGCAGGGCACTCCGGTCACGTGGAACAGCCCTGGATCCGGAATTACCAGCCAGGGGTTCCGGCCGAGATTGAGTTGCCCACCGAGTCACTCGTGGAGATGTTCGAGCGCTCGGTCCGGGAAGCCGGGGACAGCCCGGCCATGGAGTTCTTTGGCCGCCGCACCAGCTACCGGGACCTGGGGGAGCAGGTTGACCGGGCCGCGGAAGGCCTGCGCCGACTGGGCGTGAAGGCGGGGGACCGCGTTGCGTTGATCCTGCCCAACTGCCCGCAGCACGTTGTCGCCTTCTACGCGGTGCTGAGGCTGGGCGCCGTCGTGGTTGAACACAATCCGCTGTACACCTCACGGGAACTGCGCCACCAATTTGAGGACCATCTGGCCCGTGTTGCCATTGTCTGGAACAAGGTGGTGCCGGCTGTGCAGGAATTCCCTGCGGACCTTGCGCTGGATCGGATCGTCGCCGTCGACCTGCTGGACGCGTTCCCCGCCATCAAGCGGGTGGCACTGCACCTGCCCGTCAAAAAGCTGCGCGAGACCCGGGCCGCCCTGTCCGCTCCGGCGCCCGGTGCGATGGCCTGGAAGGAACTGTTGGCGGCCCCGCCGCTGGACAACGCGCACCCGCGTCCCACCGTCACGGACCTGGCCGTCATCGGCTACACCTCAGGGACCACCGGCCTGCCCAAAGGCGCCATGCTCAGCCACTTCAACCTGTACGCCAATGCCCTGCAGGGCGAGGCCTGGATGCACGGTGCACAGCAGCGCAAGGAAGTGCTCTACGCAGTCCTGCCCATGTTCCACGCCTTCGGCATGACCCTGTACCTGACGTTCGGTATCCGGAAGCAGGGCCTGCTGGTGCTGTTCCCGAAGTTCGACACGGACCTTGTGCTGGCCGCGATGAAGAAATCTCCGGCCACCATTTACTGCGCGGTGCCGCCGATCTATGAACGCACTGCCTTGGCCGCCATGGAAAAGGGCATCTCGCTGCGCTCCTGCAAATACTGCATTTCCGGTGCCATGAACCTGCCGGACCACGTTGTGGAGCTTTGGGAGTCCGTCTCCGGCGGGCTGCTCGTGGAGGGCTACGGCATGACCGAATCCTCACCCGTGGCCCTGGGCAACCCCTTCGCAGACACCCGGCAGGCGGGCACCATCGGTGTGCCGTTCCCCTCCACCTTGATGAAAGTGGCCGACGTCGACGACCCCGCCAAGGAGATGGCCGCAGGCGAACCCGGCGAGTTGCTGCTGAAGGGACCCCAGGTGTTCCAGGGCTACTGGAACAACCCGGAGGAGAGCGTGAAAGCACTCACCGCCGACGGCTGGCTGCGAACCGGCGACATTGTCACGGTCAATGCCGAGGGGTTCACCACCATTGTGGACCGTGCCAAGGAACTGGTGATCACCGGCGGCTTCAACGTCTCCCCATCTGAAGTCGAGGCCGTGTTGCGCAGCCACGATTCCGTGGTGGACGCCGCTGTGTTTGGTGCGGTGTCGGACCGTGGCGGCGAGATGGTTGTGGCCGCCGTCCAACTGGAAGACGGCGCGCAACTGGCTGAGACCGCCCTGCGCGACTACTGCAAGGAAAATCTGGCCCGCTACAAGGTTCCGGTGCGGATCATTGAAATTGCAGACATGCCACGCTCCATGCTGGGCAAGATCCTGCGCAAGCAGGTCAAGGAGCAGTCGCTGCCCCTGCTCTGATGAACCACGGGCTGATGAACCACTGGCTGATGAACCACTGGCGGTCAGCTTGTGGAACTAATCTGTTCTCAATATGATCTGTTAAACCACGTACATTCGTGGTTCGGCGCTTTGCGCCGGCAGGCGATGAATTGAGCGAAGACACCATGGAAATCGGCGCATACAGCTTTGGCGACACACCCCTGAACGCGGACGGCACCAGCCGTTCAACCGCTGAGGCCATCCGGAACCTCCATGCGGCCATCGTTCATGCCGACAAATACGGGCTGGACTATTTTGGTGTGGGGGAGCACCACACCGTCTCGATGCCGGCGTCATCGCCCGGTGCCATGCTGGCCGCTGCGGCAGCAGCCACCAAGAACATCAAACTCGGCAGCGCCGCCAGCATCATCAGCACCGATGATCCCGTCCGGATCTTCCAGCAGATGGCGACGGCGGACGCCATCTCCGGCGGTGGCCGCATTGAAATCACGGCGGGCCGCGGCTCCTCGGTGGAGACGTTCCCGCTCTTCGGTTACGACCTGCGCGACTATGACGAGCTGTACGCCGAAAAACTGGAGCTGCTCATGGCCATCAACAATGCGGAATCTGAAAGTGGCCAGACGGCAAGCGTCACCTGGCACGGCAGCGTGAGGCCGGCCATTGACAACCTGGCCGTCGTCCCCCGGCCGGTGGAGGGAAAGCTGCCGCTGTGGATCGCCACTGGCGGCAGCCCGGCGTCGTCCGCCAGGGCAGGGAAACTGGGACTCCCCGTGTCCTACGGCATCATTGGCGGCGCCCCACATCGGTTTGCGCCGCTGGCAGAGCTCTACCGCCAGTCGGCGGCCCAGGCCGGCCACACAGGCGGGGACATCAAGGTCTCAGTGGCCGCGCTGGGTCTGGTTGCGCCCACCAAGAAGGAGGCGCTGGATCGCTTTTACTCCGGCTGGTACAACCTCAACGTGGAGATGGGTCGGCTGCGCGGCTGGCCCGCTCCGGACAAAAACGCCTATCTGGCCCAAGCCGAAGCGCCGGGTGCCTACTACGTTGGGGACGCGGACGAGGTGGCGCGGCGCATCGTTCACCTGCACGGCTACATGGGGCACATGCGGCACTTCCTGCAGGCGGACATTGGCGGCCTGGCGCAGGAACATTTCCTGGAATCCATCACCTTGTTGGCCACCGAGGTCAAGCCGCGGGTTGATCGGCTGCTGGCCAGGAAGTAGCGCCGGTGCTCGAAACCGGCTCGAAACCGGCGCGGAGCCTGCCGCAGCCCCTGCCGCGGTGCCGTGCTCCGGCGACCGGCCGCAGTACGGACGGGTTCGCGGCTTGTGGGGGCGCGTGTGTAAAAATGGAAGGCATGCGCCCCATGCAACACTCAAGTAAATTAGCCAACGTCCGGTACGAACTTCGCGGTCCCATCCTGCATGCGGCGCAAAAGATGGAGGCGGAGGGGCATCGGATCCTGCGCATGAACTTGGGCGACACCGCCCCGTTCGGCCTGGAAGCGCCGGAATCCATCGTGGTTGACATGATCCACCACCTCCGTGGTGCACAGGGTTACAGTGATTCCAAGGGCATCTTCTCGGCCCGGACCGCCATCTCGCAGTACTACCAGACCAAGGGTTTGATGAAGATTGGGGTTGATGACATTTTTGTCGGCAATGGCGTCAGTGAGCTGATCTCCATGACCCTGCAGGCATTTTTGGAAAACGGTGACGAGGTCCTGATCCCAGCGCCCGATTACCCGCTCTGGACTGCCACCGTCACCCTGACCGGGGGTGTCCCCGTGCACTATCTGTGTGATGAGGACAATGAATGGTGGCCGGACATGGCCGACGTCGAAGCGAAGATCACTCCGGCGACCCGCGCCATCGTCGTGATCAACCCGAACAACCCCACGGGAGCCGTCTACCCGGCACACATACTGGAAAAGTTTGTGGAGCTGGCGCGCAAATACGACCTGGTGATCTTCTCGGACGAGATTTACGAGAAGATCCTCTATGACGGCCGCACCCACATCCATATGGCCTCCCTCGCGGATGACATTTGCGTGCTGACGTTTAGCGGCTTGTCCAAGGCCTACAGAATGCCCGGCTACCGTTCCGGCTGGGTGGCCCTGTCCGGCCCCCGTGCCGCAATGGGCGGCTTCAAGGAATCGTTGGAGCTGCTGGCATCGCTGCGCCTGTGCGCCAATGTTCCGGCCCAGCACGCGATCCAGACCTCGCTGGGCGGCTACCAAAGCATCAATGACCTCACCAAGCCCGGTGGGCGCCTGCGTGAACAGCGCGACCTCGCGTCCCTGCTGCTGAACGCCCTTCCCGGCGTGTCCTGCGTCCCGGCCGCCGGCGCCATGTACTTGTTCGTGAAGCTCGATTCGGACATGTACCCAATTGAATCCGACGAAAAGTTCGTGATCGACCTGCTCGAGGACCAAAAGATCCTGGTCAGCCACGGCACCGCCTTCCACTGGCCCACGCCCGACCACTTCCGCTTCGTGATCCTGCCCTCCGTCGGTGACATTGAGGAAGCCGTTCGGCGCATTGCCACATTCCTGGCCGTCTACCGGAGAAAAAACGCACTTCACGCGCACCAAACGCTGGCGTAGCGCGAGGCGCTGTGCGTAGCGCCAGACGCTTTGCGTGTGGCGGCCGGGAGTAACGGGTAGTGCCAGTGGTCAGGGAATACTTTCCCTGACCACCCCGTTCGACAAGTAGATGCATTTGTATACTTCTTGAAGGATGGACGGAACTTATGAAAACTCCCGACCCCGCACCGCAGGGCATTGAACCGCAGCGCTCTGAACCCCATGGCATTGAACCGCAGCGCATTGAACTTGGCCTGGACACCTTTGGCGACATCACCCTGGCCGCCGACGGCTCGCCAAAGCCCGCCGCGCAGGTGATTCGCGACGTCGTCGAACAGGCCGTCCTGGCCGACAAGCTGGGCCTGGACTACTTCGGCGTCGGCGAACACCACCGCGACGACTACGCCATCTCGGCCCCCGACATGGTGCTCTCCGCCATCGCCGGGCAGACGGAGCGGATCCGCCTGGGTTCGGCCGTGACTGTTCTCAGTTCCGATGACCCCATCCGTGTCTTCCAGCGCTTCTCCACGCTCGACGCCGTTTCCTCCGGCCGCGCAGAGGTCATCCTGGGCAGGGGTTCCTTCACGGAATCCTTCCCCCTGTTTGGCTTTGACCTGGCCAACTATGAGGAACTGTTCGAGGAAAAGCTGGAACTGTTCAATGAGCTGCGCAAGGAGGGACCGGTCAGTTGGAGCGGCAACACCCGCCCGGCACTGCACAGCCAGATGGTCTACCCGCACACCGAGTCGGGCACGCTGAAAGCCTGGGTTGCCGTCGGTGGCAGCCCGCAGTCCGTGGTCCGTGCCGCCCACTACGGCATGCCATTGATGCTGGCCATCATTGGCGGGGAACCATTGCAGTTTGCACCCTTCACCGAGCTGTACCACCGGGCCCTGAACGAGTTCGGCCAGCCCGAGCAGCCCATCGGCGTGCACTCGCCCGGACACATTGCCGAAACCGACCAGCAGGCCATGGACGAGCTGTGGCCCCATTATGCCGCCTCGCACAACCGCATTGGCCGGGACCGCGGCTGGCCGCCCCTGACCCGCGCACAATTCGACGCGACGGCCGGTCCCCGCGGCGCCCTGATGGTGGGTTCACCCGAGACCGTCGCTGCGAAGATCGCCACCGTTGCCAAGGCGCTGGGGCTCTCCCGCTTCGACCTGAAATACAGCCACGGCACGCTGCCACTCGAGGCCATGCTCAAGAGCATCGAGCTCTACGGCACGCAGGTGGCCCCGCGCGTGCGCGAACTCCTGGCCCAAGACTGATGGCCCAGGACTGATGGCCCGACTCTGATGCCGCAGGACTGATGGCCCAAGTCTGATGCCGCAGAACTGACTCACCGGCCATAGTGATCAAGGAAACACCCGGCACCGGCCGGCGATGGCTGGCGCCGTGCCGGGGTGGGCCGCCGCCGTCGCCCGCGGCCCGCAGAGAAGCAAGCGAAACCGTCCGGCCAATGGCACCGGTAGTGGCGAAGCAGTGGCGAGGGAACCTGGCCACCATCGCCAAATTACCCGGCATTAGGGGGCAAACAAGTATTTGTGGGCTCCACCCACTGCGCCGTCCAGCAGCTCTCCCGCGCAGACAGGGGCCAACAAAAACAAGGCCGACCACAGCCCTGGCGGGATCAGGCCGGAATCAAATCAGCACCATGGCCCCTGCCACTGCACTAAACCCGAGCTTCGGTTTACCTCTCGTTCACCTTCCGTTAACCCCAGGTCTCGACGCAGGACACCAAGCAGGGCAAAATCGTCGTAGGATCGTAACGGCGGCGTTCGCCGGCACTGCGGCTTCCGCATTGCTGCGAGAAGAAATGAACGCAGCCGGACAATCAATTGTTTTCGCACACTTGCCCTTGCCCTCTCTAGATTGGATCGCGGGTGGATCTCACCTTCATGGTCGTGCTTGTCATAGCACTGGCCCTTTTCTTTGACTTTACGAACGGCTTTCACGACACAGCCAACGCCATGGCAACACCCATTGCCACCGGCGCCATCAAGCCCAAGACGGCTGTGGCACTGGCCGCGATCCTGAACCTGGTGGGAGCCTTTCTCTCCACGGAAGTGGCGAAAACCATTTCCGGCGGCATCATCAATGAGGGCGGGCCCAACGGTGTCGCCATCACCCCGGAGATGATCTTCGCCGGGCTCATGGGCGCCGTGCTGTGGAACCTGTTCACCTGGCTGCTCGGCCTGCCATCCAGTTCCTCCCACGCACTCTTTGGCGGCCTGATCGGCGCCGCGATCGTCGGTACCTGGTCACTGGGGGCAGTGAACTTCCTGGTGGTTGTTTCCAAGGTGCTGCTGCCGGCGGTCCTGGCCCCGACCATCGCCGGACTCGTCGCCTACCTGTGCACCAAGTTGGCGTACGGCATCACCCGCCGTTCCGATCCGGATTCCGGCGACAAGCTGACGCAGAAGCGTGGCGGCTTCCGCCGCGGGCAAATCTTCAGCTCCTCCCTCGTGGCGCTGGCCCACGGCACCAACGATGCGCAGAAGACCATGGGTGTCATCACGCTGGTCCTGGTGGCCTCGGGTCTGCAGACGGCGGGCACCGGGCCCCATATTTGGGTTATCACCGCCTGTGCCATCGCCATTGCCGGCGGCACCTACGCCGGTGGCTGGCGCATCATCCGCACGCTCGGCTCCGGCCTCACCGACGTCAAGCCGGCCCAGGGCTTCGCTGCCGAGACAAGCACCGCCGCCGCCATCCTCGCCTCCAGCCACCTCGGCTTCGCGCTCTCCACCACCCACGTCGCCTCCGGCTCCGTTATTGGTTCCGGTCTGGGCCGCAAGGGAGCCACCGTGCGCTGGGGCGCCATTGGCAAGATTGGCGTGGCATGGTTGCTGACATTGCCGGCCGCCGCCATTGTGGGCGGCCTCGCCGCCCTGCTGATCCGCACCGGCACCATTGGCCTGGTCATTGTGGCCGTCCTGGGCCTGGGTGCCATCCTGTTCATGTTCTACCGGTCCCAGCATGAAGTGGTTGACCACAGCAACGCCATCAGCGATGTTGACGCCGTGGGTGAAGCCATGCACATCCCCAGCAAGAAGGAACGCGACCGCCTCGCCGCCAAGGCCCGTGCCGCCCAGAAGGCCGCCGACAAGGCCGCGAGGAAGGCAGCTGAAACGGACGCCGTCCGGGCCGCCGCACAGACCGCACTGGACCGTGCCGACACGGCCGTGTTGAAGGCCATGACCAAGGCTGCCGCGGACGCGCAGTCTCCCCAGGAAAAGTTGAAGACCGACGCCAAGAAGGGCACGAAATGATCGACTGGTTTGGATTCGTCGTAGTGGCCCTCACCACGCTGATCGGTGCCGGGTTCGTTGTCACCATGTACTCGCTGGGTGTGCGCCTGGGCGCCGTCAGCGGCGATACCGACGCCCGCTCACCCCGGGCCGCCAAGCTCGGTTCAGTTGTTTGCTACGGCTTCAGCATCCTTGCCGTTGCCGCAGGCATCGTGTTGATTGTGCCGCCGTTCTACAAGGTCGCCATGCACCTTTTCGGTGTTGAGGTGTAGTTCGTCAACGTACGACGCCGGGCACGCACCTTTCGAGGAATCGGAAGCAAAGTGCCCGGCGTCGTACTTTAACGCAAGAAAAGACTTAGTTGGAGAGGATCATGTTGGTGATCCGGCACGTGGAGAGGCGCTGGCCGGCGTCATTGGTCATGACCACCTCATGCGTGGCAAGGGTGCGGCCCAGGTGGATGGGGGTGGCCGTGCCGGTCACCAGCCCTGCCTGGATGCCCCGGTGGTGTGTGGCATTGATCTCAATGCCCACCACCTTGCTGTTCGGCCCGGCGTGGAACGCGGCGGCAAAGGAACCCAGCGTCTCGGCCAGCACCACGTGCGCGCCGCCGTGCAGCAGCCCCGTCACCTGCGTGTTTCCCTCCACAGGCATGGTGGCCACCATGGACTCGCGGCTCATGTGCGTGAAGACGATCCCCATCTTCGTGACAAGGGAGCCCACGCCGTGGTGGCCAAGCATGGCGTGAACTTCGGGGGGAATCCCTGCTGCGAGGAGTTCGGCGGTCATTGGGTGCGGTGTGGATTTATCGCTCATGATGACTAGGCTTGCACCTGTGAGTGATTCTGCCAAGACGGCCCCCCAGTCCACTGTTGCAACCAGCCCTGTTACCGGCGCCGCTACTGCCGCTTCTGCAGCTTCTGCCGGCACCGCCGGCACCGCCGACGGCGGAACCCCGCGCCTGCTCGTCATTGACGGCCACTCGATGGCTTTCCGCGCCTTCTACGCGCTGCCGCCGGAGAATTTCGCCACGGACACGGGCCAGCACACCAACGCCGTCCACGGTTTCACCTCGATGCTGCTGACCATGATCCGTCAGCAGAAGCCCACCCACGTGGTGGTGGCGTTCGACCTGGATACACCCACGTTCCGATCGGTGGAGTACACCGAATACAAGGGTGGGCGCAACAAGACGCCCGAGGAGTTCTACGGCCAGATTGATTTGATCATCAAGGTCATGGCTGCCATGCGCATCCCCACCATCTCCGTTGACGGATTCGAAGCCGATGACATTATTGCCACCCTTTCCACCCAGGGCGAGGCGGCGGGCTGGGACGTCCTGGTGGTCTCCGGTGACCGCGACGCTTTCCAGCTCATCACCGAGAAGGTGCTGGTGCTGTACCCCAAGAAGGGCATTTCCGACATCCCGCCCATGGACGCAGACGCCGTGGAAGCGAAGTACCTGGTGCCGCCCAACCGTTATTCGGATCTGGCCGCACTCGTTGGCGAAACGGCTGACAACCTGCCTGGTGTCCCCGGGGTGGGTCCCAAGACGGCCGCCAAGTGGCTCAAACTGTATGGCAGCCTGGACGGTGTCTTGGAAAACCTTGACGCGATTGGCGGCAAGGTGGGGGAGTCGCTGCGCGCCCACGTGGAGGACGTCAGGCGCAACCGCCGCCTGAACCACCTGCTGCGGGACATGGAGCTGCCGGTTGCCATTGAGGACACCGAACTGCACTCCCCGGACCGTGAGGCTGTGGAGGAACTCTTCGATGCGCTCCAGTTCAACACCCTGCGCAAGCGGCTCTTTGACCTCTTTGCCGAGGAAGAACCGGACGACGCCGGTGAGGCCCACCAGGTGCCCGCCCACCAGGCGGTTGTCCAGGCAGCGGCACTGGAGGCTTGGCTGGCGGCCGGCCCCGCCCTGGGCCACGTGGGCGTTGACGTGCTCAGCGAGAAGACCGGGCTGGCACACGAGGCCGTCGCGGTGGCGCTGGTACGTGCGGATTCCGCCGTCGTCGTTGAATTGGAAAGTGCCGATCAGGCGCTGGAAAACGCCCTGGCCACCTGGCTTTCCTCGGATGCGCCCAAGGTGGTGCACGAGTACAAGGAAGCCATCAAGGCATTGTCCGTGCGCGGGCTGGCCCTCGGGGGCGTTATTGATGACACCGCGCTGTCCGGTTACCTGATTCAGCCGGATCGACGCAGCTACGAGCTGGCCGAGCTGAGCCAGGTCCACCTGAAGGTCTCCTTCGAGGCCGGCGCCGGTGGGACTGGACAGCTGGACCTGGGCCTGGAAGGGGACGCACGGTTCGCCGACGCCGTTCAGCGCGGCTATGTTGCCCTGCTGTTGAGCGAACACTTTGCGCCCATGTTGATGGAGCGCGGGGCAGACCGCCTGCTGCGCGAGCTGGAACTGCCGCTGGCGGCCATCCTGGCCGAGATGGAATTGACGGGCATTGACGTCTCCTCGGATCGTCTGGCCACGCTGCTTGCCGACTTTACCGCCGCCATGAATGCCGCACAGGAAGCCGCCTTCGCCGCCATTGGCCACGAGGTCAACCTTGGCTCGCCCAAGCAGCTGCAGGAGGTCCTGTTCGAAGAACTGGGCCTGCCCAAGACCAAGAAGATCAAGACGGGGTACACCACCGACGCGGCCTCGCTAAAGACGCTGCTGGAGAAGACCGGGCACGAGTTCCTCGCCCAGCTCATGGCCCACCGCGAAGCGTCCAAACTCAAGCAAATGGTGGAGACACTGAAAAAGTCGGTGGCGCAGGATGGCCGCATCCACACCACCTACGCACAAAACGTTGCCGCGACCGGTCGGTTGTCCTCCAACAACCCGAACCTGCAAAACATCCCCATCCGGACCGAGGAAGGGCGCAGGGTGCGGGACATCTTCGTCGTCAGCGAAGGCTACGAATGCCTCCTGGCCGCGGACTACTCCCAGATTGAAATGCGCATCATGGCCCACCTCTCCGGCGACGCCGGGCTGATCCAGGCCTACGCCGAGGGGGAGGACCTGCACCGCTACGTCGGCTCGCATGTGTTCGGGGTGGCACCAGAAGATGTCACCTCCGCCATGCGCTCCAAGGTCAAGGCCATGTCCTACGGACTGGCCTACGGATTGACGAGCTTCGGCCTGTCCAAGCAGCTGGAAATCTCCGTCGACGAGGCCCGCACACTCGTCAAGGGCTACTTTGACCGATTTGGCGGGGTGCGCGACTACCTGCGCGGCGTCGTCGAACAGGCACGCATTGACGGCTACACCTCCACCATTGAGGGCCGCCGCCGCTACCTGCCGGATCTGGCCAGCACCGATAGGCAACTGCGCGAACTCGCCGAGCGGGTTGCACTGAACTCACCCATCCAGGGCTCCGCGGCCGACATCATCAAGGCGGCCATGCTGGGCGTGGACAAGGCTCTGAGGGATCAGGACCTGAAGTCAAGGATGCTGTTGCAGGTCCACGATGAATTGATCCTCGAGATTTGGCCCGGCGAGCTCGAGGCCGTGCGTGCCCTGGTGGTGGAACAAATGGGGGCCGCCGCCGAACTGCGGGTTCCCCTGGAAGTGCAGGTTGGCATCGGGGCCAGCTGGAACGACGCCGGACACTGACCGACCACTAGGCAACAGGAATAATCCCCATGGCTGCAGAACGCAATCCACGCTCCTTTCCTTACGAGCTGCGCACCTTTCCGGTTCGACTCGTGGATGGTGAGGTTCCCGATGAAGTCACCACATGGGAGCAGGCCGTCGCGATGGGGTTTTATGGTGACGTCTCAACGGCCGAGCAAATCAAAAAATACGCGGTCTCCGAGCAGGTGGACGGGCGCATGCTCACCGGCGCCTACCTCACCGGGACGCAGACGCCGGCCGGGGCCTGGGGACCTGACTACCCGGTGGCAACCTACGCCTACCATCGGAAGACGCTGAACGTCGGGGCCGGGACGTTGCTTCCGGTCCATCAGATCACTGCCGTGACGGTCCGGCCCAGCCACCGCCGTCGTGGTTTGCTGCGCGCCATGATGGGATCAGACCTGGCCCAGGCCAAGGCCGCTGGCATCCCCGTTGCGGCGCTGACGGCGTCCGAAGCAACCATTTATGGCCGTTTCGGCTTCGGTGTGGCAACACATCACTGCGATGTGGAGGTTACCGTCAGGGGCGGCCTGGAGTTCATTGTCCCGACGGCGGCCACCCAGGGGGTTGTGGAAATCGCCGATCCACAGGTGGTGCGCGATCTGCACAACGAGCTCTTCGCCCGCGTCCACACGCGAACTGTTGGCTCGGTGGGCCGGCAGGACATGTACCGGTTGCAGGCCTCCGGGCAGGGCAACTACGGGGCCATGGAACCGGTGAAAAATGTGCGGGCGGCACTGCATTACGACTCCTCGGGCGCGGTTGATGGTTACGTCACTTACAAGCCCGTGAGCGGAGGAGAGCGGTCCACCGTTGAAGTCGTGGACCTGCTCGCCGCCACCCACGAGGGCTATCTGGCGCTCTGGAACTTCCTGGGCTCCCTGGACCTGATCGATGTCATCACCTGGTCCATGGCGCCCTTGGAGGATCCATTGGAGTGGGCGGTGGCTGCCAAGCGGACCTACAAGCGCACGGCCACGGAAGATCATCTGTGGCTGCGTATTCTCGACGCGCCCGCAGCCCTGGCCGCACGCGGGTACAGCAGCGACGGCACCATCGTCATTCATGTGGGGGACCCGCTGGGCCATGCCTCGGGAACCTTCCGCATCACTGTTGTGCACGGCAAGGCCACCGTCACCCGCTGCCCCGAGGACGGTTCCGTCGAGGCGGAATTGACCATGGGTGTCAGTGAACTCTCCAGCCTGTACCTCGGCGGCGTCAGCGCCGAGACCCTGCAGGCCGCCGGGCGGATCCGGGAGGACGCCAGCGGCGCCGTGGCACGATTCGATGCCATGTTCACAACCGCCGTGCTGCCACACAGCCTGACCAACTTCTAGCATTGGCCGCCCGGTCGTGGCACAGTGGGTAAATGGATAAGTCATTCGAGGTCATCGTGGTTGGCGGCGGCTTTGCCGGCGTAGCCGCCGTCAAGGCCCTCGGCCGCAGTGGCGTGAAAGTGCTGCTGATCGACCGCAACAACTACCACCAGTTCCAGCCGCTGCTGTATCAGGTGGCGACTGCGCAGATCGGGGTTTCGGATGTGACGAGGACCTTCCGCGGCATGTTCGCGCGCTACCACAGCGCCAGGGTGCTCACGGCAAGCGTGGCCGCCGTTGATGTCCAGGCCCACACCGTCACCACCACCGACGGGGACACCTTCCACGCCCGGATCCTGGTGCTGGCCTCCGGCGCTTCGGCCAACTACTTCAATACCCCCGGCGCCGAGGAACACGCCTACCCACTGTATTCAGTGACCGATGCCGTGCGCCTCGGCAACGCCATGGTCCAGGCGCTCGACGCAGCCCAGCGCGTGGGCAGCAGCGGTGAGGGAGTCCACATTGTGGTGGTCGGCGGCGGGCCCACGGGCGTGGAGACCGCCGGTGCCATCGCTGAAAACTTCAAGTATGTGATCCCAAAATACTATTCAGAGGCCCTGGCTGCTCTCTCCAGCGTCCACCTGGTCGACATGGTGCCCAGTGTCCTGAACGTGTTCTCGGACAAGAACAAGGCCTATGCCACCAAGCACCTGCAGCGAGTCGGCGTCCGCCTGAAGATGGGCTCCGGCGTGACGGAGGTGCGCCCTGACGGGCTGGACTTTGCCGACGGCACCTCCCTGCCCAGCCAGATCACAGTGTGGGCCGGCGGGCTCAAGGCGGGTGCCGTCGTCGCCCAGTCCGGCTTGGAACAGGGACGGGGCGGCCGGATCGACGTCAACCCGGACCTGACCGCCCCCGGCGCCCCGGGCGTCTACGTCCTGGGAGACGCGGCGAACATGACCGACGCCCGCGGGGACAAGCTGCCCCAGCTCGGCTCCTGTGCCCAGCAGGCAGGCAAGTGGGCTGCGCGCAACATCCTCGCCGATCTCAACGGCGGGCGTCGTGAACCCTTCGCGTACCGGGACAAGGGCTACCGGGCCATGATCGGCCGCGGCGCAGCGGTGGCCGAGATTGGCCGCAAGCGCCTGGAACTGCAGGGGCCGCTGGCGTTCCTGGCCTGGCTGGGCGTGCACCTGGTGCTGCTGTCCGGCAAGCGCCAGCGCGTCAGCGCACTCATCTCGTGGGCGGACGACTACCTCACCCACAGCCGCTCCCATGTGGTGCTGGGAGGCCCCGGGGAGTAAGTTGCGCGGCGCGTCAGGCGGGCCGATCTGCCCACGCCCCGCGGCAGCTGAGCCACAGGGTGACGGCGGCCGTTGCGGCGTAGACCAGCAGCAGTGAAATTAGCACCAGCAACTGAATCAGCCCGGCATCGATGGGGGCCGCACCACCTAAAATCATGCCCACAAAAGCACCGGGCAAGGTCACCAGCCCGGCGGTCCGCGTCTGATCCAGGGTAGGCAGGATGGCCTCACCCGCCACGGAACGGGAGACCATGAGTCGGGCCGCGGGCCACTGGAAACCCAGGGCCACCGCGGCTTCCGTTTCAGGATGCCGCAATGAAAGCTCGTCGCGGATGCGGCGCCCGGACAGGGTTACGGCGGACATGGCGCCGCCGATTTGTTGCCCCAGAATGGCAATGATGGCCAGTGCGCTGAGCGGGACAACGCCCAAGGCGAACATGAGCACCGCGACGGGAACAACCCCGGCCGCGACGGGCACCGCTGCCATCCACCAGCGACCGTCCCGGGCCACCCGGCGCCCGCACGTCCATACGGCCACCAGAAACATCAGCGCCACAAAGGTGAACGCCCACAGGCCACGGTTGGACAGGAACGCGATGACCACCACCACGGCAGCAAGCTGCACCAATGCGCGCAGGCCTGCAAACAGCATGTCCCACGGCGAGCGGCCCAGTGCCAAACGCCACACCGCGGCCGCCAGGGCCAGCAAAATGGCGAGCAAAATCCACGCGTTCGGTCCAAGGACAAGCAACGTTGAATTCTCCACGAGAGTCATTATCCCAAGCCGTCAATGATCTTTTGCGCTCGATGGCTCAAACAACTAGACTAAATGGGCATGTAATGCGTGAAATGGGCCGTTTTGGCGGACCTGTGAAGCGCACCACTTGCACCAGTTATTCGCAGGAACCCCTGCAACCATAATAATTTCGGGTCCGGCAACGGATGGGCCGTGCTTTTTGCGGCCTGGCCACGGATCCGACGAAACCAACTATCCACATCGGAGCCCCTACTACATGACCATCACGACCCCCGAGAAGACAAGTACTCCTGTTGTTGCCATCAACGACATCGGTACTGCTGAAGAATTTCTCGCCGCAGTGGACGCAACCATCAAGTACTTCAACGACGTCGATCATCTCGAAGGAGTAGTTGTCAAGCTAGACCGCGACGAGGTTCTGCTCGACATCGTTTACAAGACACAAGGTGTCATCCCTTCCAG
>JBBPZC010000130.1:0-10512 GCA_038199275.1 Actinomycetales bacterium | reverse complement strand
CCCAGCCAACCGGTGGGGCACCGTGGCGGACCTGGTGGGACCGGCCGTGTGGCTGTCCTCGGACGGCTCCAATTTTGTGAAAGGCCAGACCATCTTCATCGATGGCGGCATGACGGTGGTGGTCTAGCAATGACTGAGCACTTCACGCTCCCCGCCAGCGCTCCCGCCGTCGTGGCCCATGGCAAGGATGACCTGCGCATCGAAGATGTGACGCTGGGCGTGCCGGCGGCCGATGAGGCCGTGGTGGAAATTGCCTTCGGAGGCATCTGCGGCTCTGACCTGCATTATTGGCTGCAAGGCGCGGCCGGCGAATCAATCCTGAAGGACCCCATGGTTCTGGGGCATGAGGTGGTGGGCACCGTGGTCAAGGCGGCAGTTGACGGCACCGGGCCCGACGCCGGAACCCCCGTCGCCGTGCATCCGGCCACCCCGGCACCCGGCCAGGCGCGCTACCCGCTGGACCGCCCCAACCTCTCCCCGGGCTGCACCTACCTGGGCAGCGCGGCCCGGCACCCCCACACCGACGGCGCATTTTTGCGTTACGCCAACCTGCCCACGCGTATGCTGCGCCCGCTTCCGGAGGGCCTGCCGCTACGCCGGGCGGCCCTCGTGGAACCGGCCAGCGTGGCCTGGCATGCAGTTGCCCGGGCGGGGGGCGCGGGGGGCAAATCCGCGCTCGTGGTGGGCTGCGGACCCATCGGAACCCTGGCCATTGCGGTGCTCAAGCGTGCCGGCGCCAGCCACATCACGGCCGTCGACATGCACGCCAAGCCCTTGGAAATCGCGGCAGCCGTGGGTGCGGATGTGCTGCTGCAGGCCGACGATGCCGAGTCCATCGCCGCCGTTGAAGCAGACATTGTCATTGAGTCCTCGGGCAACCGATTCGGCCTGGCCTCGGCCATCAACGGTGCAGTGCGGGGTGGAAGGGTTGTCATGGTGGGACTGCTGCCGACGGGCGAGCAACCGGTTGCCATCTCGCTCGCGATCGTCCGCGAGCTGGAGCTTGTGGGCTCCTTCCGCTTCAATGATGAAATTGATGAAGTCATTGCTGCACTGGCTGACGGCTCCCTGTTTGTTGATCCCGTCGTCACGCACGAATATGTGCTCAGGGATGGCCTGGAGGCGTTCGAGATGGCCAAAAATTCGGCCGTTTCCGGAAAAGTGCTCCTAAACTTCGCCAGCTAGGGAGGCGGTTTGGCATTCGGTTGCCATCCATCATTGCAATTGTGACGAGCACCCGTATCCAAATCATGGAATCAGCTGGGGAACCGGGGCCATCGCAGATAAGCTGTAGGAAATCATTCAATCCACTCTGGAGGTAGCATGTCTGCACAAACCGGCACTGCACAGATCGGTGTCACAGGCCTGGCCGTCATGGGCGCCAACCTGGCCCGCAACTTGGCCCGCAACGGATACACCGTTGCCCTGCATAACCGCTCAGTTGAAAAGACTGACGCACTGCTCGGAGCTCACGGCAGCGACGGCGAATTCGTCCGCACGGAGACCCTGGCTGAACTCGTTGACTCATTGGAGAAGCCGCGCCGCGTGCTCATCATGGTCAAGGCTGGCGGCCCGGTGGATTCCGTGATCGATCAGCTCGTTCCGCTCATGGAGGCCGGCGATATCATCATCGACGGCGGTAACTCCAACTTCCAGGACACCCGTCGCCGTGAAGCTGACTTGGCCAAGAAGGATCTGCACTTCGTTGGTGTCGGCGTTTCCGGTGGTGAAGAGGGCGCCCTGCTGGGCCCGTCCATCATGCCCGGTGGTTCCAAGGAATCCTACGACGCCCTTGGCCCGCTGCTGGAGAAGATTTCCGCCAAGGTCGACGGCCAGCCGTGCTGTGCATGGATCGGCACCGACGGCGCCGGCCACTTCGTGAAGATGGTTCACAACGGCATTGAATATGCCGATATGCAGGTCATTGGTGAAGCCTACGACCTCCTGCGCAGCGGCGCCGGCATTGAGCCCGCAGAGCAGGCAGAGATCTTCGGCAAGTGGAACGAAGGCCAGCTGGCCTCCTTCCTGATCGAGATCACCGCCGAAGTTCTGGGCCACGTTGACGCCAAGACCGGCAAGCCGTTGGTAGATGTCATTGTTGACTCGGCAGGCCAGAAGGGAACGGGCCGCTGGACGGTTCAGTCCGGCCTGGATCTGGGCTCGCCCATCTCCGCCATCGCGGAGTCCGTGTTTGCCCGTGGACTCTCCTCACAGCGCGACCAGCGTGCCATTGCCCAGGAAGTTCTGGCCGGTCACGAGGTTGCTGTGGATCTGGGCGAGAACTTCGTTGAAGACGTTCGCCAGGCACTCTACGCGTCCAAGCTCATCAGCTACGCGCAGGGCATTGACATGCTCAACTCCGCTGCAGCCGAGTACAACTGGGACCTGAAGCTGGACGAAATCGCTTCGCTCTGGCGCGGCGGCTGCATCATCCGTGCCGAGCTGCTCAAGGACATCACCAAGGCATACGCTGCCGAGCAGAAGCCCGCGAATCTGCTGTTCGCTCCGGCCTTTGCCGCTGAAATCGCAGAGGTCCTCCCGGCCTGGCGCCGCGTGGTGTCCACCGCCGTTCAGCTGGGCATTCCCGTGCCGGTGTTCTCCTCCTCGCTGGCCTACTACGACGGCCTGCGCCGCAAGCGCCTGCCCGCCGCACTCACCCAGGGCCTGCGCGACCTCTTCGGCGCCCACACATACAACCGTGTTGACGAAGAGGGCACCTTCCACACCCAGTGGAGCGGCGACAAGAGCGAAGTCAGCGCAGTCGACACCCACTAGTCCCCAGGCTCTCCCCGTTATCAGCTCGCTGGGCGAGCGGATAACGGGGCCCCTCGAGCCTGTGGGCCCATCCACCGGCTCCCAAGCTGAAGCCGCTGGAGCGTCTTTAACTTGGGCCCTCGCGGGCGTGGGCCCATCCAGTCGGGCTCACGGTATGAAGTACGACGACGGCCGGCACCTTCCACCCGGAAGGCGCCGGCCGTCGTCGTTCGCTATGCGCCCGGCTGGGTGCTCCCGAGACGCATGGTTGAGGGGAACCGTCGCCATACGTGCGGCTGGAGGCTGGCGTTGCGCATGGCGGAATTCGACTTCCACTATGCGCCGTGCTGGGTCCCGGGGAGGCGCAGCTGACGCCGTGGCGCACGGTTAGGGTGCTGGTCCTGCGCATGGGGGAATTCGACTTCCACTATGCGCTCCGCAAGATGCTGGTGCGGCGCAGAACGAAGGCGTTATGTGCCGATCGAGCCGCCGGACGTCAACGGGTGAAGGCTAGATCCACATGGCCGGGTCGATGTACTCCGCCGGGTCCACGGCCGGGGCCATTTCACGCTTGGCATCACGGTGGCGCCACGTTGCGGGAACGCCGGTGAGGATGGATTTGGCCGGGGCATCCTTGACCACCACGGCATTTGCGCCAATGGCGGAGTCGTCCCCAATGTGGATGGGGCCCAGGACCTTGGCGCCGGCGCCGATCGTCACCCGGTTGCCGATGGTGGGGTGGCGCTTGACCTTGGCCAAGGAGCGGCCGCCCAGGGTGACCCCGTGGTAGATCATGACGTCGTCACCAATCTCAGCCGTTTCGCCAATCACCACACCCATGCCGTGGTCAATGAAGAAGCGGCGGCCAATGGTGGCGCCGGGGTGTATCTCGATACCGGTGACGAAACGCGCCAGTTGGGACAGTGCCCGCGCCGGGAAGCGCAGCCCGGGCCGGGCCCACATCTTGTGCGTGACCTTGTGTATCCAGATGGCATGCAATCCCGAATACACAAAAAAGTTCTCAACGGAGCCGCGTGCAGCGGGGTCGTGCGAGCTGGCGGACACGAGGTCCTCACGTATCCTGCTGAAAATTCCCACAGACTTCTTTCAGTTGGTTGCAGCACCCCAAGGTGTTGCGGAGCTCTCAAAAACTACGGGCCGGAAACCAGAAGACCCGCACCACAGGCACAGCGCCCGTGGTGCGGGAATTATTCCAGTAACTCAAGGCGTCTCAGATCCACCGGCCCGGGCCCAAAGTCCTTGTGCGTGAGCGGCAGAACTTTGGCGGGCGTGGCTATTAGCCGCGGATGTCGTCGTACAGGACGGTGGAGATGTAACGTTCGCCGAAGTCCGGCACCACGGCAACGATGAGCTTGCCTGCGTTTTCTTCACGCTTGGCCAGCTCCAGTGCAGCCCATACGGCTGCGCCGGCGGAGATGCCGCCGAGGATGCCTTCCTTGTTGCCCAGGGCTCGTGAGACGGCTACGGAATCTTCCAGCGTTGCGTCCATGACTTCGTCGTAGACGCTCTGGTCCAGAACTTCGGGGATGAAGTTGGCGCCCAGGCCCTGGATCTTGTGCGGGCCGGGTGCGCCGCCGTTGAGGATGGCGGAGTCAATGGGCTCCACGGCGACGACCTTGACGGAGGGCTTGCGTTCCTTGAGCAGCTGTCCGGCGCCGGTGATGGTGCCGCCGGTGCCGATGCCGGCCACCAGGATGTCGACGGCGCCGTCCGTGTCTTCCCAGATTTCCTCACCCGTGGTGGTGCGGTGGATCTCGACGTTGGCCGGGTTGGCGAACTGCTTGGCCCAGATGGAGTTCTCGGTGGTGGCCACGATCTGCTGGGCCTTCTCGACCGCACCGCGCATGCCTTCCGAGCCCGGGGTCAGGACAATCTCGGCACCATAGGCGCGCAGCATGACGCGGCGTTCGGTGGACATGGTCTCGGGCATGGTCAGGATGACCTTGTAGCCGCGGGCCGCTCCCACCATGGCCAGGGCGATGCCGGTGTTCCCGGAAGTGCCCTCCACAATGGTGCCGCCGGGCTGCAACTCGCCGGAAGCCTCGGCTGCGTCAACAATGGCCACGCCGATCCGGTCCTTGACACTGTTGGCGGGGTTGTAGAACTCCAACTTGACGGCCACCGTGGCGTTCAGGCCCTCGGTCAGGCGGTTCAGGCGGACCAGGGGGGTGCCGCCAACCAGCTGGGTGACATTGTCATAAATACGTGCCATGAATGGTCCTCAGTATCTCTTTCGTGCAACGACAGTAGCGTGCAGCGGATGGGGAGTGCCGGGCGACGGCGAACCGTGGACGGCCATTAGTCAAAATCGTAGCGATTGCCGCGCCGGCGTACTAGGCAGTAAGCCATGAGGCGTAATGTTTTCGAACTTTCGCGATTTTGGGGTTGATAATGACCTGACAATAGCCCACCTCGGGCCGTTGGGCATAGAAGTCCTGGTGGTATCCTTCGGCCTCAAAAATGACGCCCAGGGGCGAGACCTCGGTGACGATCGGGTCCGCCCACGTTGGTTGGTTCCGCTCAATGGCGGCCCGGAAGAGCGCCTGTTCCTCCGCATTGCGGTAGTACATGACCGAGCGGTACTGCGTGCCGACGTCGTACCCCTGGCGGTTCAGCGTGGTGGGATCATGCTGGACAAAGAACATGTCCAAAATGACGTCCTCCGGCACCACAGTTTCGTCGAAGGTCACCGAAACCACCTCCGCATGACCGGTCATGCCCGAGCAAATCTGCTCGTACGTGGGGTTCGGCAGCGCTCCTCCGGTATAGCCGGACACCACCGATTCCACGCCGCGGGTCATCTGATATACGGCATCCAGGCACCAAAAGCAGCCGCCACCTAATACAAAAGTCTTCATGATTATGTATAAGTCATTTGGGCCCGCCATGATTCCCGCGCCATGTTGCGGTCCTCGCAGCGCCCGCCCACAAGTAAGGTAGGAGCATGAGCAAGGACCCAACTTTTCCCGTGCACGACGCCGGGACTGACGCAGTTGCCTCCGTCACCGACATTTCGGCCGGGCACGCGGAAACCCTCGAAGCCCCTGGTGCTGCTGCGACCCCCGTGCTGCCAACTGCCGAAGAATCCGTGGAGGCTGACGTCGACGCCGCCGACGCCGAAGCCATCGATGGAGCTGACGCCGCCGCGGCTGACGCCCAAACCACCGATGAAGCCGACGCCGAAGCCGCCGACGCCGACAACGAGGCCCATTCAGCCGAACCGGTCGTGGAACTGGAAACTCCGGCGCTGTCGGATGTACTCGTGGCCGTGGAAGAACTCTGGCCCGAGTCGCTGGCCGAAAGCTGGGACCGGGTGGGCCTGGTGGTGGGACGCACGGACGCCGCTGTGGAGCGGATCATGTTCGCCGTGGACCCCACCTTGGAAGTCATTGACGAAGCACTTGAATGGGGAGCGCAACTGCTCATCACCCATCACCCGCTCCTTCTCAAGGGAGTCAATTCCGTGGCCGCCACCTCCGGCAAGGGCAAGGCCGTGCATCGGTTGATCGAAGGCGGCTGTGCGCTGTTGACCGTCCACACCAACGGCGACAGCGCCGTGGGAGGGGTCTCGGACGTGCTGGCAGACGCCATCGGACTCGGCGACGTCAAGCCTCTGGTCCGCGCCCCACTCGGCCTGGTTGAGGAAGGCATTGGCCGGGTTGGCTACCTGGCCGGGCCCGAGAAACTCGGCGATCTAGCGGCGCGCGTGTTCCTGCAACTGCCTGCCGTCGCCGGGGGTGTCCGCGTGGCAGGTGACAAGGACGCGCTCGTGCGCAAGGTGGCTGTCTGCGGCGGTGCAGGGGACAGCCTCTTTGACGCAGTGCGCGCAACCGACGCCGACGTGTTCGTGACGGCAGATCTGCGCCACCATCCGGCGTCGGAGGCGCGGGAAGTCCGAAACGACGGCAAGCCCTACCTCATTGACCTCTCGCACTTCGCCAGCGAATGGCTGTGGCTGCCGGCCGCCGCCCAGGCGCTGGGCAACGTGCTCGCTGACCAAGGCTTCGCGGCTGATCTCGTGGTCAGCCAAACCAACACAGACCCCTGGGATTTTATACTCACTCCCGGAAACTAACGTACAAAACAACTACACGGAAGCAGGAGGACGTACATGGCCAAGGCAGCACCCGCCGAGCAAATGCGTTTGCTGGACATTCAGGCTTTGGATGGAAAGCTGCGAGGGCTTGATGTTCAGGCAAAAGCGTTGAAAGAAGATCCCCGGCTCCCTGACCTGCACGCCGGGGTCACCACAGCCAAGAGCGACCACGTGGTCCTCGCCACGGCCGTGGGCGATGCACAGCGCTCCCTCACCAAGGCCGAAGACGATGTTGCCGCCGTCGTGGCCCGCATTGAGCGCGACGAGGCGAAGCTGAACAGCGGCACCGGCCTGTCCAAGGACCTGGTGGCGCTCCAAAGCGAAATCGAGTCCCTGAACAAGCGGCGCGGAGACCTTGAGGACACCGAGTTGGAGGCGATGGAAGCCTTCGAGGACGCCACCGTCAAACAGGTCGCCCAGCAGGAACTCGTCACCAAGATGCAGGCTGTGCTGGACGAGGTGCTGGACGAGGTCCGCAGCAAACTCGGCGGGCTGAAGATGGAACGCGATGCGACGCTGGCCGAACGTGCCGAACTAGCTGCCACGTTTGATCCTGCACTGTTGGCCATTTATGACCGCACGCTGGCCAAATACGGCGTGGGCGCCGCGCGACTGTTCCACGGCAAATCCGAGGGCTCGGGCATGGAGCTCAGCGCCGGGGACCTGGTGGAGATCAAGAAGGCCAGCGCGGACACCATCGTCTTCTGCCCCGACTCCGGTGCCATCCTGGTCCGCTCGGAGGAGTGGGGCTGAGCTTGACGCCGAGTCCCGCGGGTCGCCTGCACCATGTGGAAATCTGGGTGGCGGACTACCCGCGGGCACGATCCAGCCTCGGCTGGCTCCTGGAGCAACTCGGCTATCGTCTTGCCTCAGAATGGGGGCACGGCGGCAGTTGGCAGGGTGCCGGTGAGTACATTGTGCTGGAATCCGGGCCCGATGTCAGCGCTCCGCATGAGCGGCGTCGGGCGGGACTGAACCACCTCGCCTTTGTGGCCGGTTCGGAGCAGGAGGTGGACGCGCTGGCCGACGCCGCGCTGGGACATGGCTGGACGCTCATGTTTGCGGACAGGCACCCGTACGCGGGAGGGGCCGGCCACTACGCGGCCTATCTGGAAAACGATGAAGGCTTCGAGATTGAACTCGTGGCCGGCTAAATGGTGTCCGCGCGGGTGTCCGGCCGAAACGGTCCTGCGAACACCACCTGATCGACAGACGCCGGCCAAACGTGCCGGCGGAAATAACGGCGCGGCATTCAGTCCGTGAGAATGATGTTCAGCGTGTGCGCCTTGCGGGCGGTGCCGGGGACGAGCTCCACGGTCCACTTTTCCGCAGCGGCCTTCGCCAGCTGGGCCGGCGTTTCCGGGGCCTTGCCGCGACGCACCAGCAGATACCGGGCCAATTCGCCGCGGGTGTGCTTGGCAAAGTGCGAGACCACCTTGCGCGTGCCGTCGCGTTCGGTGAAGACATTCACGGCCACGGTTCGCTCCGGATCCGGCACCCAGGCGGCTGCGTAGGAGCTCGACCGGCAGTCGACCAGCAGGTGCCCCTGCGCATGTGCGGCCACGGCATCGGCCAGACGTGGTTTCCAAAAGCTGGCCAGCTTGCCGAGCCCCGGCAGGCCCACGGACATCGCGAGCCGGTAGGCGGGAATGTTGTCGGCAAAGCCCACGGCACCCCAGAGTCCGGAGATAACAACGACGGCGGCATCGGCCTTGCGCTTTTGGGTGGCGGTCATGCTCGAATACGCGAGGGCGTCAAAGAGTACGCCCGTGTATATGGAGTGCGCGGGCGCGGCAGGCTCGTGGGCCAGGCGGGTATTGCGGCTGACCTCATGGGCCAGCGAGGCGCCCACGCCCAATTGCGCCAATGCATCCTCTTTCCCGGACACGAGGGCCAAGGCTTCCGCGACTTCCTGCCTCGCCTCGGTGAGTGAGGGGAAACTCAGGGTTGCCAGATCAACCGGGGATCCGGCGTCGGCGGGGGTCTTGCCTTCAGAAGGGGGAAGCAGAATCAGCACCGTTAGAGCCTATCGGGTTGTTCGCCCGGACATTTCAGCTCCACCGCGCGTCGAAAGGTGAGTAGATGGCAATCGTGGACGTAGACATTGCCATCTACTCACCTTTCGAGGGAAAGGAGAGGGGAAAGGGGCGGGGAGGGGAGGGTTACGAGCTTGGGACGGGAGGGGAAAGGGGCGGGAAGTGCAGAGAAGGCCCACAAGCCAAGGTAGACCGGTCTAGTGTTTTGTTTCACGGAACTCGCCGGGAACATCTGGACGCTGTCAAACTGGAGACGGCTTGAACCAAGGGTGTTTCGAGCGGAAAGAGGATAATCAACGTGGCGCAACAAGTGACACAAGAATTCACGGCCAAAAACTCAGATGCCGTGCTGGATTCGTGGATCGGCCGCGAGACCATGGCTGAGGCCATGATCCCGCTCATCGGGAAGCTGTACCGGGAAAACAATGTCCTGACCAACATTCATGGCCGTTCATTGATCAACCAGTCGGTGATCAGTCTCCTAAAGGCTCACCGCTTTGCCCGTCAGATTGACGAGGTTGAACTCCCTCTGGAAGAGACCTTGCCATTGCTGCAGGCCCTCGTGACCTTGCAACTGGGTGCCGCCTCACTGGATCTGGCCCGCCTCAACGCGGGTTTCAAAGCCTCCGGCCAGGCCGATCTGGAAACTTTCCTGCGCACCGAGCTGGCCGACATCGTTGACCGCTTCGGCGCCGACGAACGCACCAGCACCGACGTGGTCCTGTACGGTTTTGGCCGCATTGGCCGCCTTTTGGCCCGCATCCTCATTGAACACTCGGGCGGTGGCCACGGCCTGCGTCTGCGTGCCATTGTTGTCCGCAACGGCGGCGACATGGACCTGACCAAGCGTGCCAGCCTGCTGCGCCGGGACTCCGTCCACGGCCCGTTTAACGGCACCATCACGGTGGACAACGAGAACAACATCATCCAGGCCAACGGCACCGCCATCCAGGTCATTTACTCGGACAGCCCCGCCACCATTGACTACACCAGCTTCGGCATCAACAACGCCCTGGTTGTGGACAACACAGGCCGCTGGCGCGATGAGGAAGGCCTGTCCCAGCACCTGAAGAGCACGGGTGTGGCCCGCGTGCTGCTGACCGCCCCCGGCAAGGGCACACTGAAAAACGTGGTGCACGGCATCAACCACGGCACCATCACCGCCGAGGACAAAATTGTCACTGCCGCCTCCTGCACCACAAACGCCATCACCCCGGTGCTGAAAGTTCTCAACGATAAGTACGGCATTGTCCACGGCCACGTTGAGACGGTCCACTCGTTCACGAACGACCAGAACCTGACGGACAACTTCCACAAGGGCGAACGCCGCGGCCGCTCGGCGGCACTGAATATGGTGTTGACCGAAACCGGCGCAGCCAAGGCCGTGGCCAAGGCGCTGCCGGAGCTGGAGGGCAAGCTTTCCGGCAACTCCATACGCGTCCCCACCCCCAACGTGTCCATGGCGATCCTGAACCTGACGCTGGAAAAGGGCACCACCAAGGAAGAGGTCAACACCTACCTGCGTGATGTCTCGCTGCACTCCGGCCTGCGCAAACAAATCGACTACATTGATTCCCCCGAAGTGGTCTCCAGCGACTTCGTGGG
>JBBPZC010000129.1:0-2026 GCA_038199275.1 Actinomycetales bacterium | reverse complement strand
CTTCGGCATACCGTGGCTGGCGCTGGCGGTCTCGGCGGTCGTCGGGTGTGTGTTCTTCGTCCCCGCACCCAGCTGGTACCAATTGGTCGGATTCATCAGCTCCGCAGCCGTGCTGACCTACATCATGGGAGGTGTTGGACTGCCGGTGCTGCGGAAGACCGCCGCGTCCCTGGACCGACCGTTCCGGCTTCGTGCCTTCCGTATTTGGTCGCCGGTCTCCTTCCTGGCGGCCGTGTTGATTCTCTATTGGAGCGGGTTTTCAACGCTCACAAACGTCGTCACCGCAACTTTCATCGGGTTGCCGTTCTTTACGGCCTACTACGCCTGGAAAAGCGGTTGGATACGCCCACTGGCCAGCGGCATCATCAGCATCGTGTTCTTCGTCCTGTGGATCTGGATGTCCACGGCCAGCGGCTGGGTTCTGACCGGAAGCGCGGGAGCGCGCCCCGATGCCTGGCCGTTCGCGGTCTACTATGTGGTGTTCAGTGTGCTGGTCTTGGCTTTTTGCGGCGCAGTGTGGCTGTTCAGCAATGAGGAAGGACGTCGTCACGTCAACGCCACCTGGTGGCTGATCTGGCTTCTCTTGGCGTCGTTGCTCGTAGGTTATCTTGGCGTGTACGGCCCGCTTGACGACCCGGTCTTCAAGTTCGCCTGGGGCATGGGAGTGGAACTTGTGGTAGGCATCGTGGTCTACATCTGGGCCGTTCGTTCCGGTTTCGAAACAGATCAGATCAAGGACATTGTGGCCGGCGCAGCCGGCACCTCGGAGGTTGGCGCCACTCTCGCCGACGGCACGAGCTGAGTTGCCGGAGAACGCCTTTGCGGCATCGCCGTGCGGCTTTGTCCTTGCAGCGTGGACACAGGCTGTCCCAGCACCGCTTGGAAGCTTGGACGCAAACTCATTGTGCCCCCGCGGGAACGCTCGTATCATCAGCCATGAGGCGTCCCCAAGGCGCATTGGCTGAAGAGGCATGGAACGGTGAGCGACATGAACGCAGGCATGGACAATGGCGCCAGTCACAACAAACAGGGTAAGCCGCCGGATCTGGTCCCGCTGCCAGGAAGTGACCGCGGACCCGCACGGAACTTCGCGGCTGCCACCCCCGCCGCTCGGGAGCAGCACCCCGATGCACTCCGGGACGAGCCGCTGGAGATCAGTGTGTACGTGCGCCGCAAAGGCACTGTCCCGGACAACTCGCTCGCAGGCGGAGCGGCGCCGGGCCTGCTGGCCGAATACGGGGCCAGCGACGAAGACATGGACCTGGTGGCAGGGACGCTGGAAGGGCTCGGCGCCACCGTGGTCGAGGCCAATGCGGGCACGCGCAGGCTGCGGGTCCGTGGTTCGGGGGGACTCCTGGCCGAGATCTTCGGGACCACGCTCGAACTCGCGGCGGACGCGGGTGCCAACAATTCCGGCACGTACCGGCATAGGACGGGCGGGCTGAGTGTGCCCGCTGCCTTGGAGGGGGTGGTCACTGCCGTGCTGGGCCTGGATGACAGGCCGCAGTCACGGACCCGGTTTCACTTCTCCCCGGCAGCCTCCACCACGGTAAGCTACACGCCGCTGCAGCTCGGGGTGATCTACGATTTCCCCGAGGGCATGGACGGCACGGGGCAAACCGTTGCGATCATTGAACTTGGTGGCGGGTTTGATCAGGGCGACCTTGACGCCTACTTTGCCGGTCTTGGCATCACCGGGCCCGCCGTGACCGCCGTTGGCGTGGATGGGGCGAAGAATGTACCTGGCAAGGATCCCCAAGGCGCCGACGGCGAGGTGCTTCTTGACATCGAGGTCGTCGGAGCGATGGCACCCGGGGCTGCCATCAAGGTCTACTTTGCACATAACACGGATGCCGGCTTTGTGGACGCCGTTGTCCAAGCCGCCCACGACACGCCCACACCGGCAGTCATCAGCGTCAGCTGGGGTCAGAGTGAGGATGAATGGACGGAGCAGGCACGCCAGACCATGGACAGCGCGTTTGTGGATGTTGCCCTGCTGGGTGTGTCAGTGACGGTCGCAGCCGGT
>JBBPZC010000128.1:0-25611 GCA_038199275.1 Actinomycetales bacterium | reverse complement strand
TTCTTTACGAGCTTCTTAGTACATACACCACACCTGGGGTGATTCTTGGGAACTGTCACCATACATGCTTTCAAAGCATGTACAGGGCCCTGCATCCCATATGATTACTGGCCAAAAGCCATTTTTCATACACACATTCTGGCCGCTAACCCAGCTTGTTGGGACCGCGCGCTCTGGAGGCGGGATCAGGGCTTCCCACGCGGAAAATGAGTGCGGCACGGCTGCAGTTCGGGTTTGCGGAGAAGTGGTCGCCCCCCCGATCCGCTTGTCTGGTGCCAATCTGCTACGAGGTTTGTGCTGGCACCCGCATCCACCATCCATCCTTTCCACGGATGCCGGCTTGTGCAAGAGTGGTCGTAGAGGGCCTCAGTCATCATGCAGCGATGCCGGACCTTCTCATCCGGACGGAATGGCCAGGAGGAAAATCATTGTGAGCAGCAATCCAGATCCTGAGAATGAAAACATCCCCGGTCTCGAACCGGGAGGGGGCGTACCTCCGGGAGAAACACCGCCTGCAGCAGGTTCCATCCATGGCGACCAGGGCCATGCGGAAGGGACCAAGGCCGGGAAAGCAGTCAATACCGTGTGGCTGCTGGTCATTGGCGTCGTTGTGGTGCTGTTTATACTGTTTTTTATCGGTTATATTTTGGGGATTTTTGACGCGTTGACCTGACGTGCTGCCCGGGCGCGGGGTGCAGCCGCGGGTTCCTTCCGGCAGTTGGTCTTGAGTCTCAGGGAAAGAGCAAGTCAGTGGCTTCGACCCGCCGGACCTCTACTGTCGTGGGGGATTCCAAATGCACGGCCCCTGACGGCACCAACCCAGCGCCGCCACGCCTCTCCATGACACTCCACTGAGCTGCAACGTCTTCGCCTGCATGATCGGCTGGGAGGACGGGCCAAAAATCAAACCCGCCGGAATCGATCAGCACTTGGCGGTTGAACAGTACGCACCCTCCCACCCACGCGACCCGGTAGGGCAGCCATTCCCGGTGCCACGGTTGGAGACGGGCTGCGATATGGGTGATGTTCGCTGCGCTGTGGAGTGGCCAGCGCAGGAACGACGGCGTGGACTTGCGGATCCGCTCGGGGAGGACCCGTCCCTGCCAAGGTTGGAAGTTGGCTTCCTCGTCGGGCCGGTGGTCGCCCAAATGGCTCAGGCCTTGGACAGCCATCCCCACAAATCCGCAATCGAGCAAGGTTAGTGCCTCGCTCAGCCGGGCCAGGGATCCGGGCTCGAGCCAAACATCGTTGTCAAGGAAGAGTACCTGTTGCGCCGCAGCCTGGGTCAATAGGTGGGCCCGATGTTCCGCCATGCCACGTCGCGGCAGATGGCTGCCCACGGTGACAGGCCTACCCTGCACCCGCAAGACGCGGACCATCGCCTGGACGGCGGGATGCTGCCAGTCCGCAGTGCCGCTGCTTTGGTCGCTGATGTGAACAGCAAAAGAAGGCCGGTCTTGTGCCGCCAGCCCTGCCAACGTAACGGCAAGCTCGGCCGGACGGTCGCACGTGGGGATCAGCACCTCAAGGGCAGGAATGGGCTGCTCTGCATCCGCAGCCCATTCCCCGGATGTGCGCCGAACGCGGCCGGCACCGTCTCGACCAACGGTCTCTCCGTCGACGGAGACGTGAGGGACGCTCCGTTTGTCTGTCCAGACCTGCTTGTCGGGGCTGGCGCACGCGGCGAAGTCAGAACTGGGTGGCGATTGCATGCGCAACTCCTTGCACTGGTTCTCATGCAGTTACTTCCTTCATCCTGTCCACTGGCAAGGTTGTTGCGCAAGGGTTGGGAGGGGGACATCGCAGACACCATGACCGTCAGTCGGCGGCACGCACGGACCTGCCAGCCGCCAACCCATAATCGTGGCTGGCCGGAAAGGCGGAGCCCAAGCCAACGCGGCGGCGGATTCGGCAAAGGTGCTGCTGTTGCCTCATGGCAATCGCTTGTGGAGGCCGCCCCCCTTGCTTCTTTCTACTGCTTCTGCTTCTCTGGAGGAAGTGTCGAGCCAACGGCATCCGCTTCTGAAAAGTAGGTGGTCGAGGATGGCGCAGACTGTTTTTAGGGAACAAATCTCAATTTCTGCGAAGGTGCCAAAGTCGGAACATCCGGTGATGGACCACGAGCGCAAAGAACTTGCCTTGGCTCATCTGGGGCTCGCCGATGCACTGGCCCACCGGTATTGGAACGGCCGGTCCGACTGGTGCGACCTGCAGCAAGTGGCGCGAGTGGGCCTGCTCAAAGCCGCAATCCGTTTCCGTGCCGACGCCGATCGCAGTTTTGTCGCTTACGCCGTACCCACCATCTGTGGGGAAATCAAGCGTCATTTGCGTGACCACGGCTGGGTGGTGCGGCCGCCGCGGCGCATTCAGGATCTGCGGCAGCACGTCCGGATGGCTGCTCCGGAACTGGCACAGGTGCTGGGTCGTGAACCAACCCCGGCTGAGATCGCTGCCGAATTGGCCGTAGGAACCAAGGATGTGGAAGAGGCGCTGCTCAGTGAGAGCAGCGTGCGCCCCCAGTCGTTGGATGCGCCCAGTATTTTCGACGCGGGATCCGCACTGTGCGAGCGCCTGGGCCGTGACGATGGTGCCCTTGCCCGAGTGGATGAGCTCGTGAGCCTCAACTGTGCATTGCGCGACCTCACCGACTGGGAGCGGCGGCTGCTGTCCCTGCGCTTTCAAGAAGACCTCAAGCAGGAGGACATTGCCGATGTTCTGAACATTTCGCAGATGCAGGTGTCCCGAACCTTGTCTGCGCTGCTTGGCAAGTTGCGTCGGCAGTTGGGCGAAGACTAGATGCTGACCGGGAGTCATCTCCAAGTTCGCAGCGGCGCCGGCGTTTACGGGAAACGCTCGGCAGCGCCCAGACCAAGGGCAGCACGTGCTCGTCCGCCACACTCGTCCGCCACAATGGAACCGGGTACAGGAACTAAACCCGGATGGCATGCATATTCGCCCCTGGATGGGGTATTGGAACTGGTAAGCAACCTTGCACTGCCCATCGGAAGGATCCCCGCGTAGGAGGACACCAATGATCAAAACCACCGCAACGCTGCGTCATCTGCGGGCTTTGAGCCCGGAAGTTCCTGGACTGCTGGCAGCGGTCCGCCCCCATGTGGTGGTGCTGGGCGACCTCCTGCTGGATAGCTGGTGGGAAGGTGTCGTTGAACGGATGTGCCGGGAAGCCCCGGCCCCCGTGGTGGACATGGGCTTTCGGCGCTACGCTCCCGGCGGTGCGGCGAACACGGCCATCAATCTTGCGGCGATGGGCGCCAGGGTTACGATCGTGGGAGCCGTGGGTGCCGACAGCGAAGGGAGCCTGCTGTTATCTCTTCTGCGTGAAGCCGGCATCGACACCACCCAGACGCTGGTGGTCCCGGACCACCGCACCAGAACCAAGACCAGGGTTGTCAGCGCCGGGCAGGTATTGCTGCGCATGGACGACGGCGCCACCGCACTTGCGCCGGCACGGATCGCTGAACTGGGCGCGGCGGCCGAAAAGGCTGCTGCCGATGCCAGTGCGTTCCTCATAGCCGACTACGGTTCCGGCCAGCTGCCGGTGGACATCGCCGCAACGCTGCGCAACAATGCTGCTGAAGGCACCCTATTCGTGGTGGATGCCCACGACGTGCGGCCGTGGGCATCGCTGAAACCCGAAATTGTCACGCCGAACTGGCTTGAAGCCACGTCAATCGCCGGTGCAGCATTCCCGGGCGGGCTTCGTGCGGACTGGCTGCTGGCGCACCGTGATGCGATCCTGGAGGCCTCACAAGCCAAAAGTGCTGTAGTCACATTGGACAAGGAAGGAACCGTGCTGCTGGAGGCCACAGGGCGACAGCACCGAACGTGGGCCAGGCCCGTGCTGGATACGCAGACGGCCGGAGCCGGGGACACGTTTGCTGCAGCACTGACGTTGGGTGTGTCGTGCTTGATGCCTTTGACAACGGCCCTTGATTTGGCCCAAACGGCTGCCGACATTGTGGTGCATCGAACAGGAACAGCCGTGTGCACCAGTGAAGACCTCGCCCAGATGCTCGGAGACATGACGGGACGGGTGCTCGACGCCGGTCAGCTGGGGCAAAAGCTGGACCAGGCACGGCGCGAGGGGAAAACAGTGGTTCTTACCAACGGATGCTTCGATGTACTACACCGCGGCCATACCAGCTACCTCAATCAGGCACGCCAGCTCGGAGACTTGTTGGTGGTTGCCATCAACAGTGACGATTCAGTACGGCGACTGAAGGGGCCCAGCAGGCCGCTGAACTCTGCGTCGGACCGTTCGGGTGTTCTGGCAGCCTTGAGCTGCGTGGACTACGTCACGGTCTTCGGCGAGGACACCGCCGTCGAACTCGTCCAGAGGATCAAGCCGGACGTTTATGCCAAGGGCGGCGACTACAGTCTGGACATGCTCAGCGAGGCTGATGAGGTTGCTTCCTACGGCGGGCATGTGGCAATTCTTGACTACGTCCCCGACCACTCCACCACTGCGCTCGTGGAGAAGATGGCGGCGGCTGGCATGCCGACGGCCGGCGCCAACCCCTGATATGCACCATTCCACCAACAAAGTAAGGAGACATCATGTCACAACCAACGCCCATTGAAGTCCAGAAATACCTCTCGGGCATCGACTACCCAGCGGGCAGGGAACAGCTTGTGTCCACTGCCGAGGATGCTGGCGCCCCTGAGGACGTGCTCAGCGCACTCAAGGGTGTGCCCGACCGTGAGTACAGCGGCCCGAGTGCCGTCAGCGAAGCATTGGGCAACGGCTAGCCTCGCGGCTGGTGCTGTAGTCCAACCCGATATATCAGGACATCACATGAAAGGAAAAAGCCATGGCTGAACGTGGTAGTTCCAAGCACGGACCGATTCTCGACGAGAAGATGCAGCAGGAAACCCGTGGACTGCAAAACGCAGGACAGTCCCCGCATGTCGAAGACTGGAGGGAAACTGAACCGGTTCCCGATGAAACCGACAGTCCCGAGATTCAGGAGGCCTTTGCCCGCGGGCAGAGTGACACCGATTCGCAGGCGGATGAAGACCCATTGACTGATGGACCAGGCAACGACCTTGGCGATGCAGCGGCGGGCACCGAAGCAGCGGGGGAGGAGCCGTGACGGCGACGGAGCGTCTGGCCGACGTTCTGCACCTGCCGGGCCCCTGGTGCACGGTGCACGTGGGCGCCAGCACCGGCACGGTCGATTCCCTGGAGGCCATGGACCTGCTGGACGAGCGGATCCAGGAAACGCTCGCGGCGGCCGGGGCAGGCAAGGACGATGTGGCAGCAGCGGCGGCCGTGACCTGGCGGGCTGAGGGTGTGCCAGCGCCTTGCTCACGATTTGTCTTGATCAGCGGCGGAGAGGTCAGGATCAATGAGGTCCTTCCGGGCGAACCGCCCATGGAGGTCATTGACGCCGGTTCCATTCCCAACGTTGTCCCACTGCTGCAGATGAGGGGCACCGGATTCATTTACGCGGTCGTGGAAGCCGAGCGGGCAGAAGCCGAGATGCGCCTTTACCGGTCGGGCGCGGCTGAGCCCCTGGCTCATGAGGAGGTTTACGGGGACACCGAGAACCTTAAGAAGGTGCCCGGCGGCGGTTTGTCCCAAGGCCGCTATCAGGACCGTACAGAGGAAATCTGGCGGCGAAACGCCGGCGAGATGGCTGCTGTCGTGGACGCTGCGGTGACCGACTACCATGCGGGGCTGGTCATAGTTTCCGGAGACGTCCGTGCCCGGCAGCTCTTGCTAGACGAGTTGGGGGCGGCAGCGGCGGCTCTGGCCAGGGTCATCGACATGAACAGCCGTCCCGCGGGCTCTGACAAGGACAAGTTCGACACAGAGGTTCGCCGTGTTGTTGCCGAGGAGGTTGCGGCGAGGCAGCGGGCCACGCTGGAACGACTGGCTGGCGCCGATACCGAGTACCGCGCCAGCGGGTGGGGTGAAGTCATCCGTGCCTTGCAACTGGCCCAAGTGGAGACCTTGGTTCTGGAAACGGGGGCACTGGCCGACAAAACAGCGTTGGCCCTGGACGCCCCTCCGTGGATTGCCACAACCGACGAGGATGCGCTCTCAACCCGGGTCCTGGGAAGGGCCCCCGGACCGGCTTCCCTGGTGCGTGCGGCCCTGCTGACTGATGCCGACGTGGAACTGGAAGCACCCGGAGCGCTCGGATCACATGCACCCGTGGCAGGGGTCCTGCGATGGCCTGTTGGATTGCCGCGTGAGAGTTGACAGGGCGGCTCCTGTTAATGGCGGACTAAAGCCACCGACGGTGCCGGACTTTAGCTGAGGACCCCGCAAACCGAGCGATTCCGCGGTGAGCGGCACCGGGTGAGCGGCACCGAGCCGGTGTTCATCCGGATCGGCAGGCTCGCCCGGGAGGCAAATTGCCGCGTCGGGCAGCTGCTTCGGCAGCCGCCGTCGTGCATGGTCCTGGAGACAACGAATTTATATATGGGCTAAGCGGTGGCGCAGGCGTATCAGGACAGAGGCTGGTTCATGTCCAATGCTGCCGTGCAACAAGGCCGGAGCTCGCAAGTGAGACAGTGGTCGGTGGCCTGCGGACGGGATTTGAGAAGCCGGTCCAGGCCTTGGCGCTGTCGCTGCGGTGTCACGCCGAGGGGCTGGTATGCGGGCGTTGGAGTCCCGTTGTCCCTCCAAGCACCGCGCCATAAACGATGTGGGCCGCCAGCATGGTCAAGGCCCGTCCCGGCGCGTCCCTATGCGCTGGCGGCAGGATCCCCAGCAAGGGCAGCCATCCTTCGTAGCCTGCAGCCCACACTACGAAACCATATGTTGCGCCGGTCCATGCATTCCGCGCCCGTGGGGCAGTAACCGCGGTGTAGCCGACACCAGCGGCAGTTCCGTATCCGACGTGCGAAAGCACAGCAGCAATATTGGTTGACGTCTTGTTCAGGCCCGGCAACAGATGTTCGACGATAATGCGCGGAGGTTGTCGCTGCATGATTCCTGCTCGGTCGGCAATGGCCAGCACGGCGCTCATCGCCGCCGTCGCTGTCAGTCCTCCGGGCACTCCCGGAATGCTTCGGCTGATAATTTGGTGTGCGGATTCGTTGCCCATACTCCATCGTAGGTGCACAGTGCCGGGTACAAAAGGCCTGGTTGGTTGGACACAGTGGACAACGAAAGATGCCCAGGTTCCCTCGAGAATTTAGGGACAGCACAATGAATGTCCTGATTAAGCTCATGCGTGCCGGCGATCTCCAAAATCCCTTGCCAGGGGTGGTGGTGTTTGCCTTCGCCACGGCGGTGACCGGTGCTGTCATTCAGGTTGTCACCCAGCGCTTGGCCCGGGGTGCGCACCGGTGCAGGGTTGTCGAGCGCATGGACGATCCGAAGGGGAACCGAACAACCGGGTTGCCGGCGTCGGTCGTGATCGTGTTCAGGGCCGTTGATATAGAGAAGCCTGCCGTGGATATGCAGTTGAAGAAGCAGGGCCACAAGGTGTTGGAGGGGATGAGCGGCTTGGCCGGGATGACTGCAGCGGCCCTTGTGCGAAAACGTGCCTTGTCACAGTTAAAGGCCTACGTTTCCGGCAGTCGTACCTGCGTTTGACGTCCATAGCGGACGCGGCAGACGACCAGGATGATCTCATCCCGCTGGTTTTTGATGATGCCGGACAACGGCGCATCGCCGTACATCCCTTCTGCTTGGGCGTTTGAGAGCACATCCGCTAAAGTCGCGTCCACCTGCCGCTTGTGCCGCAGGAATGGCGGAGCAGGATCCGGCTGCCGCAGGCGTCGCGACGACCGCAGGCCTGGTGCGCTGCCAAACCCTGGCCGGCCTGGACACGCTGGGTCGCGAAACAGCGCGAAGATGTTGGGACTCCGCCCATGGAGTTGCCTGCGTCCTTAAATCTCCGGTATTGCTGTAGGGAAAACGGGACGGGGTGGCCGAGCGTGCTGGGTTCCGTCACCGGCGGCGCGGGCGCGCTTGGATCATCAGGACGGGCTGGCTCCGTGGCGGGTGCTGGTTCGGCCGGGTCAATGGGGCGTCGGATTCGGGGCTCCCGGAAGTGGATCCCGAGGGTTGGGCTCTGTCTCGTAGCGCTGGACCTGATTCCTGCCTTTACCGTTTCATCAGCGGTTTCTATTCATGGGCTCATGCACTTGAACTTCTGCCCCCTGGTGGCTCGAGCTCCGGAATCGTTTCCATGCTAACGAGCCCGCCTTCTCGAATCCATGCCGGTGGAGAGAGTGGCCGCCGCATCCAACACGGTGTGCGGCAGCACGGCCAGCAGCGCCGGGTCGGGCTCAGCGGAGAACAGGTCGCCATGGCGCAGCGCTTCCTCGGTGAGCACCACATGAGGTCCCGGCGGTGGGCCCCACTGGGCCGGCGCGGCCGGACCGAACAACACCACGGAGGGCGTGCCGTAGGCCGACGCCAAATGTGCCGCGCCGGTGTCCACACTGATGACGAGCTTGGCTGAGGCTACAAGCGCCGCCAGATCTGTCAACGTCAGTCGCCCGGCCAGGTCCTGAGTGGTGTCGAGTCCGGCGAGCCGTGCGACATCCCCAGTGCGTGCAGCGTCGTTCCTGTCCCCCGTAAGCACGACCGAATCTCCCTCAGCCTGCAGGCCTCGGGCCACGGCAGCGAAATGCTGCACAGGCCAATGCCTGCTGCCGTGGGACGCCCCCACGTGAATGACAGTGGCGCCGCTGGTCCCGGACGGCTGGCCGGGTACGGCTATGGAGACGTCGTTGGGATCCGCCGTGATTCCATGCCACTGGAGCATCCTGGTCCAGCGCATCCGTTCATGCATGTCCTGACACCACGCAACACCATCCCACCGCGGGGCGGCATGGCCGATCCGACGCTTCGGATTCAGCGAGTCCAGCAGGTACCTGCTCTCCGGGCCATTGCCATGAAGGTTGACGGCCACATCGACGTCATTGAGCGCAGCCGGAAGCTGCCCAGACAAGCCGGGCAGGGGCACCAGTTCGTCCACGGCATCAATGAGTCCCACAACGGGCCGCAGCCACTCGGGGGCAGCCAGCAGCAAACGATGCCGGGGAAATGCTGCGCGCAGTCCTTTCAACGCCGGAACAGCCACCAGAAGATCACCCAATTTCAATGCCCTGAGCACCAGCAGCGAAGACGTGGAATGGGTGGCACTGGCCATGTGATCCTCCTTCATTGCGCGTTTGCGGCCCGGCAATCCGCAGGTTTCCGGATTCCCACCCAACCCTAGCCTTTGGTCCTGTTTCATTGAAGCCTCATCCAAATTTCACAGGAACTGCATGAAGGGCTTTTGCGTGCCGCAGGTCACCCGCGGCACCGGCACGACCATTGCGAGCATGGATATTTCCGCCTGGCCTCGTTAGAGTCGAAGTGGCGGATGAAGCAGACATCGGCCTGCGGTGCACTTGCCGCAAGGGTCGTGGAGGTGTTTCCAGCCATCAGTTCGCCGACCGGATTTTTCCCGACTCTTAGCAATGCGAAGGCGGAGGACCAACCATGTTTGAACACTTCACAACTGCCGAAGAGCTCTTCAGCTACAAACTTGGATCTGCCGTGGCCATGGAACAAGATTCGCTCGACATGCTCGGTGACATGGAACAAACCGCCATGCGCAGCGAAGTTAAGGATCTTTTTCGGGACCACGCCCGCCAAACACGGCAGCAGATCGAGAACCTCGACGATTGTTTTGCGGCCCTGGGGATGGAAAAGCACCAGGTACCCTCGCCCACCATGAAGGGTCTGGCCAAGGAAACCAAGTCCTTCATTGCCAAGACGGACAACGCGCTTGTGGACGCCGTCGTGCTGTCCGGCGCGTTGGAAACAGAGCACCACGAGACGGCCGTCTACGAATCCCTGATTGCGCAGGCAAAGGCCTTGGGCGCCACAGCGGCAGCCGAGTTGCTCAACCAAAATTTGCAGCAGGAACAGGCTGCGATCGAGAAGATCAAGGCCGTAATCGAAGCCATCGCACGGGCCAATACGGAAACAACGGATGTGGAAACCGGGGACGAATCGAACTTTGAAGCCGACCCGGTACTCGAAGTTCCGCCGTACTTGCCGCCCGGAAGCATCTAACCCGCAGGCCGACGCCTCCATGGCTCACGGGCAAACGGCAAAGCCCGGCGTCGGCTTCCAATCCAAGCTCCCTCGGCCAATCCCAGCGAGGATACAGCCCCGGGGTGTCCGGGATGCGGAGCGCTCCGCCACTGACGAGTCTGGCACCATCCGGTCCGTGGAAGCGGGAGCGAACCACCCTCCCTCCCCAACGATTTCCGTGTCCGGACCGGTGAACAGGTCAGGGCCTCCGTCGAGGACGTCGGCCCCGCCAAGGAATAACGTCCCTACCGGATAAGCCAAGCCTCTTGGGCGGGCAGGGAACAAACAAACAACCATAACTGGGGCACTGCAATGGGTCTCGCAATGGGTCTCGCAGACAAGTTTGACGCAGCGAAGGACAAGCTGACGGACACCAAGGACCACCTGAAGAAAGATGCCGACGTCCACACCGACCACACCGAGGGCGGAGCCCCCACCACCGGCAGCGTGTAGCTGAGGCAGGCCCGCACAGGAAGGGGCAGCATGATCCGTCGCCCGTGTTGCCCGTCCCTGCTTGCCCCCGCCCCTTCCAGGCCCTTGGCAGGTCCCGCCGGTCCAGCCCTTTCCGCCCGACGGGCGGCAGCGGCCCTCAACCACATTGTCTCAACCCGGTCACGCCCACGCCGCCTGTGAAGGGCCGGCTGTTTGAACAGTCGACGGACGGGTACAGCCTGCACTGCAAGCTGGGTGCCGCCGGTGCCCGGACCACCCGACAAAGCAGGGAGACTCTTGTGCAACCGTTGAATCCCGGTGCAGCCGGTGCGGAGCGTGAAGGCGTGGCAGCAGCGCCGGAAGCCGACATGGTCATCCAAAATCCGTGCGACGGGTCGCTCGTCGGGCGTCTCGCCGCGGCAACGTCCCGTGACATCGCCGCAGCATGCGAGGCTGCCGTCGAAGCGGGCCGGGGCTGGGCTGCGGTCAGCCCCCACGACCGTGGCCAGGCCTTGCAGGAATGCGCCGCAGCAGTGGCAGCGTGCTCCCAGGAACTGGCGGAACTCAACCACGCCGAAACGGGCAGGCCCACGCACGAGGCACTTGCGGGCGTGCTCGCCGGAGTGTCAACACTGGAACAATACGCCCAGCTCGGCCCCGTCCATCGGGGCAGAAGCCTGCGCGGCGAACAACAGGCCGCCGACTACACGGTGCAAATTCCCCGAGGGGTGGTTGCCGCGCTCACGCCGTGGAACGACCCCGTCGCCGTTGCCTGCGGCATGCTCGGCGCCGCCCTGGTGATGGGCAATGCCGTGATCCACAAGCCCAGCGAACGTTGCCCGCACCTCGGTGCCAGGCTCGGCGAAGCCCTCGCAGGCATCCTGCCCCCGGGGGTCTTCCAAACAGTGTCGGGAGGACCGCAAACAGGGGAGCAGTTGGCACGGGACCACCGCATCGCCGTCATCGCGCACGTGGGCTCCAGCGCCACCGGGGCCGCCCTGAGGCGCATGGCCGCTGCGACAGGAGCGCACACCATCCTGGAAAATGGTGGCAACGACCCGTTGCTCGTGGACGCCGACGTCGACCCCGCATGGGCCGCCGGCCAGGCAGCGCTGGGTGCCTTTGCCAACAGCGGCCAGATTTGCACCGCTGTGGAACGCATCTACGTCCATCGCAGCATCGCCGAAGACTTCCTCGCAGCCTTGGATGCCGAGGCAGCAAGGATGAACGACGCCGGAACCCTGGGACCGCTGGTGGATGACCGGCTGCGCCTGGAAGTCCACGCGCAGGTGGCCGACGCCGTGGCGCGCGGAGCAACCGTGAGCGTCGGCGGCGCCGTCCCAGAGACACCCGGCAGCCACTACCCGGCCACCGTGCTGCGCGGCTGCACCGCCGACATGGCAGTCATGCAAGAGGAAACCTTTGGCCCCGTTGCCCCTGTGCAGGTGGTGGCCAGCTTTGAAGAAGGTCTTAGGCACGCGGCAGCCGGGCGTTACGGCTTGGCTGCGACGGTCCTTACTGCCGGGCTGGACCACGCTCAGCTGGCCGTGGCCCGGCTGGACGTGGGAACTGTGAAAGTCAACGCAGTCTTTGGCGGAGCCCCCGGCGGATCCGCCCAGCCACGGCGCAGCAGCGGATCCGGTTTTGGTTATGGGCCGGAACTTCTGGATGAAATGTCCACGGTCAAGGTGGTCCACATGGAACCGGCACCACCGGTCCGTCCGATAGGTACCGGAGCATGACGGCGCCCGCCTTCCAAGGCACGCGGGTGGTTCACAGCCCCTTCAACGATATTTCCCGCATCGCCGTGCTTCGTGGCGGCGGAATAGGGGACCTGGTCATGGCCATGCCTGCCATCAATGCACTCGCCGGCACGTACCCGGACGCTGACATCGTTTTGCTGGGCATGCCCTCCCATGCGGAGCTCCTCAAGAGCCGCGGCACCTGCATCTCGCGGGTGGAAATCCTGCCCGTGGAAGAGGGCATACGCTCCGGCTGCGGCAGGCCGGACCCGGACGGCCTCCAACGCTTCGTGGCGGGCCTGCGGGCCCAAAATTTCGACCTTGCCGTGCAGCTGCACGGGGGCGGGCGCTTTTCAAACCCCTTGGTGAACGCATTGCAGGCCACCCACACCGTGGGCAGTCGGACAAAGGATGCAGAACCGCTGGAACGCAATGTCCAGCACCAATTCTTCCAGCACGAAGTGTTGCGCGGCTTGGAAGTGGCAGGGCTGGCTGGCGCGGCGAGCACCAACCACCGGCTTGAGTGGGCGGCCACGGAGGGGGAGCGGCAGCGTGCCCGTGTCGTCCTGCCTGAGCATTCCCCGCAACGGCCGCTGGTCCTGTTGCACCCGGGCGCCAGGGATCCCCGGCGGCGGTGGCCGGCGGCCAGCTTCGGGTCCGTTGCTGCGTCTCTCGCGGCAGCGGGCTGCCAACTCGTGGTTGTGGGGGACCAGGGTGAACAGACCCTGGTCCAGGAAGTCGTGGATATTGCTCACGGCCTCCTGGGGACAGGCGCGGCACGGCGGAACGTGGTCCCGCTGGCCGGAGCGGCGGACCTTGACGGACTGTGTGGCATGTTGAGCCTCTGCAGCCTGGTCGTGGCCAACGATAGCGGCCCACGGCATGTGGCCGAAGCACTCGGAGTACCCACCGCTTCCGTGTTCTGGGCTCCCAACGTTGTCAATGCCGGACCCCTGCTGCGGGAACGGCATCGAGTGCAAATTGCGTGGGATACAACATGCCCGGTGTGCCGGACTGACGCGGCAGGACAGGCTGTGCCGGATTGCGGGCACGAAGCGAGCTTTGTCGCTGCCGTGGCAGTGCAGGCAGTGCTCGATGACGCCCACGCCCTCCTGGCGGACTGATCCGGTGCAGACGGAAGCGCTGGTGGTTGCAATGTCGCGGCCCGCCGGGGACCGCCCGTCGCCTGCGAGCCGCGTGGCTTCTGCGGGCAGTTGGCGGGGGCAGCAGCAACGGGCCGGAACGCCGATGTTTACGGATCACAGGACTGGGAACAGTTCAGGCATGAGCAATGCCACAGCACAGCAACTTACCGGAATTCTGTTTGACCGTGACGGCACCTTGATCCATGACGTTCCCTACAACGGCGACCCGGCAAAGGTGGTGCCAATGGCCGGAGCCCGCGAGGCGGTGGAGCGCCTGCGCCGGGCCGGATTAAAAGTTGGTGTCATTTCCAATCAGTCGGGCATCGGGCGCGGTCTGCTCACCCCGGAGCAGGTGGACGCCGTGAATATCCGGGTCGAGCAGCTTTTGGGGCCGTTCGATGACTGGTTCATCTGTCCCCATGCCCCGGAAGCCGCCTGCCCGTGCCGCAAACCGAAGCCCGGAATGGTCCAAGCGGCCGCCCGGAGGTGGGGTGTTGAAGCAGCCACCCTGGCAGTTGTGGGCGACATAGGTGCCGACGTGGGCGCCGCAACTTCAGCCGGTGCACGGTCCGTGCTCGTCCCCACGGCGGTCACACGCAGCGAGGAAATCCTGCTGGCCCGGAACGTGGCGGACAATCTCAGGGACGCCGTTGCCTTCCTGCTGGGGCCTGCAAACGCAAGCGTCCCCGGAGGGCGGGTGGGGGTGTGAACAGCATGCGGGTGCTCGTGGCACGACAGGACAGCATGGGTGACGTGCTGTTGACAGGCCCGGCCGTTCGAGCGGTCGCCGCCGGTGCCTCCCACGTCAGCTATCTGTCCGGCCCCAAGGGAAGTGCAGCGGCGCGGCTGCTTCCGGGCGTTGATTCCGTCATTGAGTGGGATGCCCCCTGGATTGCCGATCCGGCACCGGCCATGACACGCCGGCACGTCGACCGCCTCTCGGCACTTTTGGAGCAGGAAAAACCGGACCAGGCCATCATCCTGACCTCGTTCCATCAATCCCCGCTGCCGCTTGCGATGCTGTTGAGGCTCCAAGGCGTCAGTCCCATTGCTGCGGCCTCTGTTGACTACCCCGGCTCCCTGCTGGATGTCCGCCTGCGCCCTGGCGAAGACCTGGCGGAAGAACTGCCCGAGCCATTGCGTGCTCTGGCCATTGTGGAGGCAGCCGGCTTCCAACCCCCGCGCGGCGATGACGGCCGGTTGGCTGTGCGCCCGGTGGAGCCCCTTCAACCGTTCCGTCCGGGCCGGCACTACATTGTGGTTCATCCAGGTGCCGATGCGCCTGCCCGCACCTGGCCGGCTTCAGCCCACAGGGAAACAGTAGCCCTTTTGGCCAAGCACGGGCACTCAGTCGTGGTCACCGGATCTGCGGGGGAAGCCAAGTTGACCTCCATGGTGGCCGGGGGCACCGGGCTTGATCTGGGCGGCCTGCTGGACCTTCCCGCACTGACGGCGGTCCTCGCCGGTGCTGGAGCGGTGGTGGCAGGCAACACCGGCCCCGCCCACCTGGCCGCAGCCGTGGGGACACCAGTGGTGAGCTTGTTTTCCCCGGTGGTTCCCGCCGTGAAATGGGCTCCGTACGGCGTCCCGGTTGAACTGATGGGAAACCAGCAGGCGCCCTGCCGTAACTCCCGGGCCAGGGTGTGCCCGATCCCCGGCCACCCGTGCCTGAGCACCGTCACTCCCCAAGAGGTGTTGGAAGCAGTGGAACGCCTGCTCAACACTTCCAGAAAGGTCTCTGCTCCATGAACATCCTTTTATGGCATGTCCACGGCGGCTGGATGGATTCCTTTGTCCGCGGCCCGCACCGGTACCTGTTGCCTTTCGACCGCGCTGGGGGTCCTTGGGGTCTGGGCCGCGGCGGACGTGACTGGCCGGAGAACGTGCTGGAGAAGGAGTTTGCCTCTCTCCGGGATGCGGACATAGACGTTGTGGTGCTGCAACGAGTCGAGGAGATCCAGGCCGTGGAATTACTGACCGGCAGGCGCCCCGGGCGGGACCTTCCAGCGATCTTCGTGGAGCACAACACACCCAAGGGCGGCGTGCCCACCAGTGTCCACCCGCTGGCAGGCCAGAGCGCCATAGCCGTGGCCCACGTCACCCATTTCAACCAGCTGATGTGGGATGTCGGCAACGCGGCGACCACCGTCGTGGAGCACGGCGTGCCTGATCCCGGTCCCCTTTACACCGGGGCACTGGCGGAACAAGGGGTGGTCATCAATGAACCAGTGCGGCGGGGCCGGGTCACGGGCACCGACCTGCTGCCGGCCTTCGCCCATGCGGGGCCGATGACGGTCTTTGGGATGGGCGGCGAAGCCCTGGCCGGCTCGCTGGGTCTGGGACCGGAGCAACTGCGCTGGGCCGGAGACCTGCCGCCGCGTCAAATGCATCCCCGCCTGGCTCAGTGCAGGCTCTACCTGCACCCCCTGCGGTGGACCTCGCTGGGCCTGTCGTTGATCGAGGCGATGTTCATGGCCATGCCGGTCGTGGTGCTGGACTGCACTGAAGCAGCCCGTGCCGTGCCCCCGGAGGCCGGGGCCATTTCCACAGACGTCTCCGAACTTGCAAGCACGGCCCGGTCGTTGATGGAGGACCCTGACGAAGCGGCCCGTCGCGGCAGGAACGCACGCGAAGCGGCGCTTCAACGATATTCATTGGAGCGTTTCCTCAACGACTGGGACCGGCTGCTGCACGATCTGTGTTGACCGGTTCCCACAGCACCAAATGAACCTGACCAAGGAGGTCGTTTTGAAGATATCAATGGTGTCCGAGCATGCCAGCCCGCTGGCAGCCCTCGGCGGCGTGGATGCGGGCGGGCAGAACGTCCATGTGGCTGAACTGTCCGCGGCCTTGGCCCGCCGCGGGCACGAGGTTACGGTTTTTACACGCCGCGATGACCCCGGCCTGCCTGCAACAACCACCTTTGGCCGCGGCGTGAAACTGGTCCATATTGATGCGGGACCGGCCACGCACGTCCCCAAGGACGAGATGCTGCCCTGGATGCCGGAATTGGCCGACGGCATCGCCGCCCACTGGGGTTCAAACCCCCCGGACATTGTCCACGGGCATTTTTGGATGTCCGGGGTGGCAAGCCTTGATGCTGCCGCCCAATGCGAAATGGCAGGCCTGCAGCGGCCCCTGGTCGCGGAAACCTTCCACGCCCTTGGCACCGTCAAGCGCAGGCACCAGGGAGATGCCGACACCAGCCCGCGGGAACGCGCCGCGCTGGAACCCTGGATCGGCCAGAGCGTGGACATGGTGGTGGCAACATGTTCAGACGAGGTCTTTGAACTCAAGGCCATGGGAGTACGTGCGGGTTCAATCTCCGTCGCGCCCTGTGGCGTCGACGTCGCGCACTTCAGCCCCCTCGGACCGATGGAGGCGCGAAACCGCAGCTACCGGATCGCGACGGTCGGCAGACTTGTCCCGCGCAAGGGCGTCGGCACAGCCGTGACCGCCTTGGCCTTGTTGGCCGACCTTGGCTTCACTGATGTGGAGCTGATGGTGGTGGGCGGAGTTGGCGGCCCAGGCGGCATCGACGACGACCCGGAAGCCCGCAGGATCATGGACCTGGCCCGGGAACTGGGTGTCGCGGACCGGGTCGTCATGCGCGGCCAACTGAGCCGGGAGCAGGTACCGGCTCTGCTGCGGAGCGTCGATGCGGTCGTGTGCACCCCTTGGTACGAACCATTCGGCATTGTTCCCTTGGAGGCCATGGCCTGCGGACGGCCGGTGGTCGGCGCTGCCGTGGGCGGACTAAAGGACTCCGTTGTCCACGGACTCACGGGACTGCACGTGCGGCCAAGAAACCCCCAGGAAGTGGCAGAGGCGCTGGCAACCATCTTGGGCAACTCCCCCATGGGCCGGCAGCTGGGCGAGGCGGGGGTCCAGAGGGTCCAGGCGCGCTACACCTGGGAAAAGGTTGCCGCCGCCACCGAAAAGATCTATGCACGCATGGTTGCAGCCCGGCACCGCAACCCGCAGCAGAACCAACCGGCCGGAACCGGCTCAAGAATGGAAGGTTGGGCCCAATGACGGCCAATCAGCAGGCAGCCACCGCCGTCGCCGGAAAGCTCTCCAGCACGGTGATCGAACACGTGCAACAACTTGCCCCGGCACTTGACTCCCTGGGACGGCATGCAGAAGTGCTGGCAACCTGGGGCGAAACCCTGGCCCGAGTCCTCTGGGACGGCGGGCGTCTGCTGGTGGCCGGCAACGGTGGATCAGCCGCCGAGGCCCAACATCTCAGCGCCGAACTTGTGGGCCGCTACCTCAGGGAGCGGCCGGCCTTTTCCGCGCTGGCACTGCACACAGACTCCTCGGCCGTAACAGCCATCGGCAACGACTACGGCTATGACCGCGTCTTCTCCCGGCAGGTCGCCGCCCACGGCCGGCCCGGCGACGTCCTTTTGCTGCTAACCACCAGCGGGCGCAGTGAAAACCTCCTGCAGGCTGCCCAGGAAGCGCAGCAGCGCGGAATGCTGACCTGGGCCATGACCGGCGCGCTGCCCAATCCACTGGCTGGGCTCGCTACCGAGACCATCGCCCTGTCGGGGCGGGGAGCCAGTGTCCAGGAAGCCCAGCTGGTGGCCATCCACGCACTCTGCGCCTGCTTCGACCTGGTGGTCGACAGGCTGGATGCTGAGGGAAGGGAGGGGCTGTCGTGAAAATCTGCGTGGTGGGCGACCTTTTGCTGGACATCGATGTGCACGGTACATCCAACAGGCTGTGTCCGGACGCGCCGGTGCCCGTCATCGACACGGAGCGTGAAGATCTCCGCGCAGGCGGTGCCGGGCTGGTGGCCACCCTGCTGGCCGCAGACGGGCACGACGTCACGCTGGTCACTGCCCTGGCATCCGACGCCGGGGCAGCCCGACTGCGGGAAGCACTGGCCGGAGTGGCAGTGTCCGCCACGGAACTGCACGGACCCACGCCGACCAAGACCCGGCTGCGTGCGAACGGTGCGCAGGTGGCCCGGATGGACACCGGCTGCTTGGACGTCCGCAACGGCAAAGCCACGCCCGCCATGTTGGAAGCCTGCGTCGGAGCGGATGCCGTGGTCGTTGCCGACTACGGGCACGGCCTGCTGGAGGACTCCGAGCTGAGACGCACGCTCCAGACTCTCTCGGCCTCGGTGCCGGTCGTCTGGGACCCGCACCCCCGCGGTGCTGATCCGGTGCCCGGGGTTGCAGCCGTCACGCCCAACCTGGGCGAAGCCCTCGGAGCCTCGGGAACCACGGGCACCACTGTGGGGGCGGCAGCCCTCGCCGCCAGAAGGCTGCTGCAACGCTGGCAGAGCCGGGCTGTGGTGGTCACACTTGCTGAAGGCGGCGCCCTAATGCAGCAGGCATCGGCCGACGACGTCACGGCGCCCCTGCTGGTTCCGGCACCGCAGCTTTCAGTTGCAGATCCGTGCGGGGCAGGGGACCGCTTCGCCTCGGCTCTGGCGGTGCTTCTGGCTGAAGGCCGCCCGATTTCCACTGCCGTGCAGGAGGCCGTCGCCGCAACGGCACGCTTTCTTGCCGGCGGGGGAGTCACTTCGATGCCGCACATCGACGATCAACACGGCAGCAGGACTGCACTCCCGGACGGCACCGTTGCATCAAACCCGCCGGCCAAGACAGGGGACGCGGGCACCAGCGCGTTTGCGCTCGCCGAAGCGGTGCATGCGCGCGGCGGGACGGTGGTTGCCACGGGAGGCTGCTTTGACGTACTGCACGCCGGCCACATCAGGATGCTTGCACAGGCGCGCAAACTTGGCGACTGTCTGATTGTCCTGCTTAACTCGGATGAATCCGTCACCAGAATGAAGGGGCCGGAACGGCCCATCGTGTCGGAAGCGGAACGTGCCGAAATGCTCCACGCGCTGGTGAGTGTGGACGCCGTCGTCGTTTTCAGTGAAGATACCCCCGCACAGACCCTCCAGATGCTCCGCCCCGACCTGTGGGTCAAGGGCGGGGACTACTCTGTCGAAACGCTGTCCGAGGCCGGCGTCCTGGGCGAATGGGGTGGACAAGCCCTCACTCTGGCGTACCACGCCCAGCATTCAACCACCCTTCTGGCCCAAGCTTTGGCCCGGGCCGGCCACTGACCCCCTGCGCAATCCGAACCACGGACCTGCGCCAACGAAAGGAATGCATATGCAGAACCCGACAAGCTTGCAGAACAAGACCGTCCTGATCAGCGGAGGGGCCTCTGGCCTGGGCGCAGCAGTGGCTGAGGCTGTCCAGAAAGCTGGCGGCACCCCCGTGGTGCTGGACCTCGACGTCGGAAAGGTGGTCGGATTCCAGGCACACTGTGTGGATGTCTCGGATACGGCAGCCGTAGAAGAGGTGGTCTCGACCGTCGCCCAGGCTTCCGGCCGCATTGACGCCGTCGTCACGGCAGCGGGGATTGACCGGTGCGGGAGGCTCGAGGACGTGGCAGCGGCCGAATGGGAGCGTGTCATCAAAGTGAACCTGCTGGGCACCGCCGCCGTTGTCCGCGCGGCCATGCCATGGCTGGTGAAAACACACGGGCGCGTGGTGACCGTGGCATCCTCACTGGGGCTGCGCGCACTGCCGGAGGCGAGCGCCTATTGCGCTTCGAAGTTCGCCGTCATTGGTTTCAGCCGCGCGCTCGCGGCGGAAAACAAGGGAATCATCGGCGTCACGACACTCATCCCCGCGGGCATGAAAACACACTTCTTTGATGACAGGGCTGAGAAGTACAAGCCCACAGACGATTCCCGTCTAAACGATCCGCAGGCGGTGGCCAACGCTGCAATCTTTGCCTTGACCCAACCCGAGGGTTGCGAAGTGCGGGAACTGGTCATCTGCCATGAAGAGGAAGACTCTTGGCCCTAGTCAACTCAGGTCATCCTTGACTCATCGTTGCGAGATGGAGTGCCGGTCAGCCTTTTTTGCGTTCGAGAGCCGTCTTCAAACTCCGCTGTGCCGGCATCGGCTGGGTGCCAACTGACCGTTGGGCCGCACAGCGAGTTGACGTTCAAGTCGCGGCCGGCGGCTTCCGTGCTTCCTTCCGGTTGATTCGAGTCCATTGACTTCGCTGGTGATCAACGGATTCCATCGTGGGCATGAGACGAAAATGGCAACGCGAGGAAGTTCAGATGAGGCAGGGACGCTGCCCTAGTTCCTGCTCGCTGCAAGAGTCGGCCGCGATTCAATTCGCCGTTGGAACCTTTGGTTGCAACGGTCGTACGTTCGAACTCTGCAAGGAACGGTATGTGTGTCTGAAGTCCAGTTTTGGTCTTGAACGGTTTTGGAATCTCGGCGTGGTGGCACGGTTCAATAACGACACTGGGCAGACCGTTGCCCTAATATTCCCAACGGACCTCCGCAGCTGACTTGTCAGTGCGCCAACCGCGCCATGTTGGGTGGCGTAGTTTCCCCTCAGCGGTGACATCGGCAAACCTGACTTCTCCGACAAGTTCGGGTGTTGTCCACACAACGTCACGCTGTTCCGTGGGTGGAATTCCCCTGACTGGGGCGGTTTTCCGTTGAATCTTGCCCAGGCGTGCCGAAGCATCCTGCAGCTGGGCGTCAGTGAAGCCAGAGCCCACCCGGCCCACGTAGCGCAGTCCTTCGTTGTCGTTGACGGCCAGCAACAGTGATCCGAATGTTGCGCGGCGGGAGCCGGCTCCCTTGCGCCAGCCGATAACAATTACTTCCTGATGTTTTTCATCCTTGATCTTCAGCCAGCCGAGCGTGCGCTTACCGGGCACGTAACTACCACCTGGGTCCTTTGCGACAATCCCTTCCAGGCCGAGCTCACGGCTGGTCGCCATGGCCTCGCCAATGGTTCCTGTGTGGGCCGGCGGCAGATGGATGCTCTTGCCCTCCGAGACGGCGTTGAACAGCGCCTTCCTTCGTCGGCAGTAGGGTTCGTGGGTTAACGGTTGCGGAACGCCTTGGATGTTGACTTGGAGGGCATCGAATAGCATCAGCTGCACTGGCACCTTTAAGCGGGCTTTTTCAATGTCTCTGGTTGATGTCAATTTCATCCGACTTTGAAGCAAGCCAAAATCCGGCCTTCCCGTTTGATTTAGCGCGACTATCTCGCCATCAAATACGGAGCCGTCGTCTACGAGCACGGCAAGTTCCTGCAGTTCCGGGTACTGTGCGGTGACGTCGTTGCCGTTTCTGCTAAGTAATATCGTTTTTCCACCGGTCACGCCAACCATGGCGCGCATGCCGTCCCACTTCATTTCAAGTGTCCATGACTGCTCATTGTGGAGTTCCTCTTCCGTGCCTGCCGTGGCCAGCATGGGCGCAGGGAGTTCAGAAATTTCCCCGTCCCAGATTTTATCCTTGGTTCTGTTAGTCCGTCGCGGTTCTGCCATCACGGTCTTGTCCGCCCCGGGCCTCCCAGTCCGCTCGCCCGACTTTTCGTGGATCCCACCGTCAAATACCACCTGATCCTTCATGAGGTGGATCAACCAGTTCTTGACGCCGCCCATTCCGGGGGCGTTTATGAGCGCGTATCGGCGCGGCACGCCACCCAGACCCCCGTCAGGCTTGCCGTGCAGGACTGCAATGACTTCCTTGCCTTCCCTCCACTTCTCCAGCACACAAGTACCTGCATCCCAGATAGTGACTGTCCCTGCACCGTATTGACCTTTGGGAATAGTCCCTTCGAATGAGCCATAGTCCAGGGGGTGATCCTCTGTCATTACCGCCAGTCTGTTTTCCGATGGATCCAAGGGAGGGCCCTTCGGGACGGCCCACGACACCAGGACACCCGCATGTTCAAGCCGAAAATCCCAGTGCAGACGAGAGGCGTGGTGCTCTTGGATAACGAAACTGGGTTCGGCTGAGTCATGGCCCTGCGCGGTTTCATTCGGGACAGGCTCAGGTGTTTTGCGGGGGTCGCGCATGGCACGGTATTTCTGAAGCCGGTCAGTCGCCGTCGGAGCTTGCTCGGTGGACGGCAACCAGCCGAGCTCACGAAGGGGATCGATACCCTCCTTCACCCGGGTCAGCACCTCATGAAATTCCAACTGCCGAAGACCGGGATCTTCGATTTCTTCCCATGTCCGTGGGGCAGCGACCGTAGGTGTGGACCTGCCGCGCAACGAGTAGGGGCAGATCGTGGTCTTGGCTTCGCTGTTCTGGCTCCAGTCAACTAAGACTTTCCCTGCCCGGATCGACTTCTTCATATCGGACACGATCAGGGCAGGATGGTCCGCCTCCAGTGATCGAGCGAGTTCGTGGGCGACGGCTGAAATTTCCGCAGAACTGTGACGGCCGTCCAACGCCGCATAGAGGTGTATGCCCTTGGAGCCGCTCGTTACAGGATAGGCCTCCAGTCCCATGTCTGTGAGTAACTCGCGGCATAAGCGGGCTGTCTCCGCACATTCTTTGAGCCCGGCGCCGTCGCCGGGGTCCAAATCCAGAACCAGCCGATCGGGATTTGACGGCTTTCCATCGGGACCGAAACGCCATTGTGGCACATGGATTTCCAACGCCGCTACCTGGCCGAACCATGCCAAGACCCCAGCGTCATTGGCGAGGGGATAGGTGTTGATATGGTGCTTGTGTTCGAGCGTCTGGCGGGGAATCCAGTCAGGGGCGGAGTCCTCGAGGTCCTTTCGAAAAAATACTTTTCCTGGTTTGTCGGCAGTGCCCACGCCGTCCACCCAGCGTTTGCGCGTCGCGGGACGCCCCGCCGCTTGCGGGACGAGCACCTGAGCAACCTCGGCGAGGTATCGCAGAATCTCTGCCTTGGTGGTGCCGGTTTCGGGATAAAGCACTTTGTCCAGGTTGCTGACTTTAAGCCGGTGGCCGGCAATTTCCACGATCTGATTCGATGAGGGGGACACGATGGGTCTCCTTTACGGGTTTATTTCATTGTTGCCGCGTCCGGCGTTCTGTGCCACCCCTTGTAGTGGCGGAAAATGTGCCACGCGCGGCGCGATGGACCTGCTTCCGCTCTGGAAATGCCCCGCGGATGGTGCTTAGCTGGATTCATGAGATCAATCTGGACAGGTTCTATTGCTTTTGGTTTGGTCAACGTCCCTGTTAAAGCCTATGGGGCCACCGAGGATCATGATGTCGATTTGCATCAAGTACATGATGCCGATGGTGGTCGGATTCGCTATCAACGGCGCTGCGATGTGTGCGGGAAGAAGATCAATTTCGAGCACATCGACAAAGCATTTGAGGATGGAGACAGAACTGTTGTTCTCCATGGCGAGGACATGGAGTCGCTGCTGGCGGAAAAGAGCCGTGAAATTGAAGTGGTCCAGTTCGTGCCAAATGACCAGCTTGACCCCATTATGTTCGAACGCAGCTACTATCTTGAACCGGACTCAAAATCGCCAAAGGCCTACAAGCTTTTGCTTAAAACACTGGAAAATACGGAACTGACAGCGGTGGTCAAATTCGCGTTGCGTCAGAAAACGCGGTTGGGGGTGCTAAGGGTCAGAGGTGAGGTGCTGATGTTGCAAGGGATTTTGTGGAGTGATGAAGTGCGCGGCACTGGGTTCATTGAGTCGCCCGGAAAAACCAAGATCAGCGCGCAGGAACTCACGATGTCCTCCACGTTGGTTGAACAGTTCCGCGGAGACTTCAAACCCGAGGATTTTACCGACGAATACCAAGTTGAGCTGCGGAGACTGATCGACGAGAAGCTTGAACAGGGGGATTCCTTGGATACCGCCGCGACGTTCGGAGTTGACGAAACAGCTGAGGACAGCCCAGGTGGCACCGTCATTGACCTGATGGAAGCACTGAAGCGGAGCGTGGAACAGAAAAGGACTCGCACAGCGGGCGACTCGGGTACAAAAAATGCTGCCAAAAAACCTGCTGCGAAAAAGCCTGCCAACAAAACGACCACAAAGAAGTCGGGAGCAGGAAAGTCCGCGGCCAAAAAAGCGTCCACGAAGAAACCGCCACCGAAGCATCAGGACGGCGACACTGCCGCGCGCAGGGGGGCCTAGCCGATGGGAGCATCATTGCCTGCATTGCCAAGCGGCCCGGACCCCCGGCACCAGCGCGGCCCGGGAGCCACTGACGCCACTGTGCAAGCGCTGGGAAAGCTCTCAGAGGCGCTGGAAGTGATCGAGCACGCTCGGGGACTGCTTTATGGCTTTCACCGGCTCACGGGGACCGCCGATCTGGCGTTGGGTGAGGCAGTGCAAATGCTGCGAGATGCTGGACATGACGATCTCGCTGCGGACATCGACGAAAAGATGGTTGGCCGCAACGTGGTCAGCGGCCGCTGGACATTCCAGCTGATTGAGGACTACGACGACGGGTATTACTCAGAATTCAAGGCTGCTGAAAAGCGTGCCCGGGACGAGTTGTTGGATGGCAAACGACATGTCTATGAAGCCGAGATGAAAGAGGACCGACGAACGCACGGGCGTGGCGGTCATGAGGCACTGCCGGAAGATGTGACATAGCTCGATGGTGCTGAGCATCGGGAGCGGTCTTAATTCCGTTGGCCGGGCCGATCCTCGAGCGGCGCCGACGTGTTGTCATTGCTCGTCTCGAGGCCTAGCCTTGAAATAGACGCGGCAGCAATGGCCCATTTATAAAACACCTTAGGCTCATTGCGACAGGTACTGGGGACGGAGCGCCTTTATGGGACTTGTTATTGGATTTCTGGTCATTTGGATCGTTTTATCTGTATTGGGCTTCGCAATTAAAGGCCTCCTATGGCTGGCCGTTATTGGCATCGTCTTGTTCTTGGCCACAGCTGCAGTCGGCTGGTTTCGAAGCCGTGACAATCTGGAGTTCATCGAAGACACTGAAAGGTGAGAGATAATGGGACATGAATATTCTGTGGGGGACCACGTGCGATGGAACTCAGAAGCGGGTCATGTGCAGGGAAAGATCGTAAAGATTCATGTCAAAGACGTGAACTACAAGGACCATATGCGCCGGTGTAGCAATGACGACCCCCAGTATGAGATCAAAAGTGACAAAACCGACCATATTGCCATGCACAAAGGCAGCGCGCTGAAGCACGTTTAAGAATGATGGTTGAAAGGCTGATTTAGGCGTCCAATCAACGCGAAATTTGTTCAATTCATAAATGCTCAGTGACAGGCCGTTGCCTGTTTCTTTGCTTGAATTCAGCGCTGCACCTTGGAGATCCAAACAGCACTCAAAGAGTAGCTGCCCCAGTCCGACTGGGCCAGTTCATACGTTGTGCACCGTCTGGTTCAGGCCGTATTCGCCGGCGTTGCCGCTTCGATTTCGCCCGCAGCCGC
>JBBPZC010000127.1:0-4390 GCA_038199275.1 Actinomycetales bacterium | reverse complement strand
CTACTCGCGCATGGTTGAGGGCCAGGCTTACGGCATCCAGTGCCGTGTCCGGGCCGAGAGCAACGGCACCCTGGAGGACTGGACACCTCCGCTCGTGGAGCCCGGAGTCGACGTGCCGGGCGAGGAAATCCTGCTGGATGGCAATCTCGAGGCAGAAGGCCAGCCGGTCTTCTCCATTGGCGGCGCCGCCGTGACCCGGGACGGCAACCTCTACGCCTACGCCGTGGACAACGCTGGCGACGAGCTGTTCACGATCCACATCAAGGACCTGCGCACCGGCGAACTGCTGGCAGACACCATTGAGAACGCGTTCTACGGACTGAGCTTCTCCCCCGACGGCAGCACACTGTTCTACATGCTGGCCGACGACTCCTGGCGCCCCCACCAGGTCAAAACCCACATCCTGGGCACGCCCGTTTCCGAGGATGCGGTCCTGTATCAGGAAGACGACGTCGCCATGTGGACCGGCTTCGAGCTTTCCTCTGACCGCCGCCACCTCATGATCAGCATCGGCTGCTCCGAGTTCAGCGAAACCCGCCTGCTGGATTTCGCCGCACCGGAGAAGGGCCCGCAGGTCCTGATTCCGCGCAGTGCAGAGATCCTGTACGACGCCGAACCGCTCCTCCTCGATGGAGCCGAAAAGGTCCTGCTCACCCATGACCGTGACGCCGTGAACTCCATGATTTCCCTCGTTGACGCCGCCGAGTTCAACAAGCCGGTGGCCGAGCAGCACTGGGACACCGTGGTGGCCCACGACCCGGCCGTCCGGATCAACGGGGCCGGGGTGACCGCCACCCACATGGTGGTTTCCCTGCGCAAGGACACGATCGAGCGCATTCAGGTGACCGCGCTGGAAGGCTTGGGAACCGCGGAGCAGGCGGCCGCCGTCGAACCTGTCTTTGACGAAGAGCTCTACACGGCGGGGATGGGTGGGAGCGAGTACGAATCCCCCGTCATCCGGCTGGTGTACACCTCCGATTTCACGCCGCCGCGCGTTTACGATTACGTGCTGCCGGCCGCGGGTGATCAGGGCGAGTTGCTGCTGCGCAAGGAAACCCCTGTGCTGGGCGGCTACCGTCCCGAGGATTACGTGGCCGAACGGGTTTGGGCCATGGCCGACGACGGCACGAAGGTTCCGCTGTCGGTGCTGCGCCGCGCGGACCTGCCCCGCGATTCCGCCAATGCCGGCGTGATCTACGGATACGGCTCGTACGAGATGAGCATGGATCCCGGCTTTGGCGTGCCGCGGCTGTCGCTGTTGGACCGCGGCGTGGTCTTCGTCATTGCGCATGTGCGCGGCGGCGGTGAGATGGGCCGGCCCTGGTACGAGAACGGCAAGAAGCTGAACAAGAAAAACACGTTCAGCGACTTCGTGGCGGCGACGGACTGGCTGGCGGGTTCCGGCTGGGTGGATCCTGCCCGGATTGCCGCATTGGGCGGTTCAGCCGGCGGCCTGTTGATGGGTGCGGTGGCGAACCTGGCCCCGGAAAAGTACGCCGCCATTGTGGCGCAGGTGCCGTTCGTGGATGCCCTGACCACCATTTTGGATCCGGAGCTGCCGCTCTCTGCCCTGGAGTGGGAGGAGTGGGGCAACCCCATCACCGAGCCGGCGGTGTACAAGTACATGAAGGAATACACGCCGTACGAGAACGTCCGGGCCGTGGCGTACCCGAAGATTGCCGCCGTCACGAGCTTCAATGACACCCGCGTGCTGTACGTGGAACCGGCCAAATGGGTGCAGGAACTGCGGGCCGTGTCCACCGGCTCGGAGCCGATTGTGTTGAAGATTGAGATGGACGGTGGCCACGGCGGCGCGTCCGGGCGCTACGAAGGTTGGAAGACCCGCGCCTGGGATTACGCGTTCCTGGCCGACGCAATTGGCGCCACAGCGCTGCGCTAACCCTCCTCATTCCGACGCTGCAGCACTTAACGGGCGTTTTCCCTGGACGCTGCAGCACCAGACGGCCTGTTCCCGCGAGCGCTGCAGCACTAGGTGCTGCAGCGCTCGTCAAAACACCCCGGGAAGTGCTGCCGCGTTGGATGGGGGGGGTTAGCCGGGGCGGGGTTGGCGCAGCAACGCGTAAACCGCCTCCGACGTCCACTCCCCCTTGAGATACATGTTGTCGCGCATGACACCCTCGCTTTGCATACCCAAGCGCTCGCAGATCGCGGCGGACGCTGTGTTGCGGGCATCCAGCCTGGCCTCCATCCGGTGGAAGCCCAGCTGGTCCAGAGCCAGGGAAAGCAGGGCTTGAGCGGCTTCGGTGGCGTAACCGTTGCCCTGGGCCCAAGGTGCCAATGTCCAGCCGATCTCGCCAAAACGTTCCGGTGCCGTCCCCTCCGGCTTTCCTCCCTCATTCCATTTCAGCGCCATCTCGCCGATCAGCCCCGGCTTGTCTTTCACCTCCACGGCGAAGGTGGCCCAGTCTCCTGGGCCCTCAAACTTGTCCTCGGCAAACTGGCCGATCCTGTTCATGCACTGCGCGTAGGACCGTGGGCCACCGTAGAGGAAGCGGGCGGTTTCCGGCAGTTTTTGGTAGCTGTAGTAGTCGTCAAGGTCGTCGGTGTGGAAGCGCCGCAAAATCAGACGCTCGGTGGTCAGCGGGTAGGGAACTTCAACCATGGTTCAACCCTAAGTCGAACCATGCCAACGCGAAAGCAGCCAGAGCGCATCTACCCGCCGTGCTGGCTGCTACCGCTTGAAGCAGCGCTACCCCTTGACGGCTCCGGAGGTCAGCCCGGAAACCACGGACTTGCGGAACACAAGCACCAGCACGGCGATGGGCACCACGGCCAAGGGCGTTGTGTGCGGATGCGGCACCTCAAGTTCAGTGATGATTGTCCGGCTGTCTAAGCCAGGCGGAGGATGCTGCGCGTTTTTACTGAGACGGTCCAGCACGGATGTGGCTGCCGCAGCGGCCTGTTCCGGCATATGTGGGCTGAAGGATTCGTGCCATTTTCTGTGCCGGAACCATGAGAGTCAGCCTCGATCATTGGCCCAATCTTTGAACCAAGGGCGACATTTAACTGTGGAACGGCAAACTTCCACTGTTAAGGGTTGGGCTTGCCTGACCTGCACGACGACGGACACCCCGCCTGCCGCTGTGCCGCACCAACGCGGCGGCATGGCGGCTGGCTCCGACACGCGCCACTCCGGCGGAGTGATGTGCGTCTCACTGATTGCGTACACTTCACATCATGAGCATGCTCGAGCAACCACTGACGCGCCGGACCGTTGCCGGCTACGCGATCGGTTCCCTTGGCACGGGCGGGTTCGCCACGCTGCCGGGCCTGGTGCTGATCTACTACATGACCGACACCCTGGGTATCGCCGCGCTGTGGGCTGGACTGCTCTTGAGCGCCTCGAAGGTCTGGGACGTGCTCATCGACCCGGTGATCGGCATCCGAAGCGACCGGGACCTGGCAACGACCGGCTCCCGCCGCCGCTTCATGATTGCCGGCGGCGCGCTGCTTCCGCTGTTCTTCATCCTCACCTTCGCCGTACCGGTGGACCTCGGGCCTCTCGCCGGGGGACTCTGGGTGCTGCTGGCCTTCACCGCCACCGCCACGGCGTTTAGCCTCTTCCAGGTTCCGTACATGGCGTTGCCGGCTGAACTCAGTGACAGCTATGACCAACGCACCCGGCTGCTGTCCATGCGCGTGCTGGTGCTTTCCACGGCCATCCTGCTCTTCGGTGCCGGAGGCCCCGCCCTGCGCAGCCTCGGCGGGGAGAACAAATGGATGGGCTACCTCCTGATGGCGGTTGTTGCCGGAAGCGTCATCGGCCTCAGCCTGCTGGTCAGTGCCCGCGTCGCACCCCGGGGAGCGAGCACACGGGTGCAGGAGGTACCCCGGTTGCGACAGGGATACTTCCTTGGCCTGGCGGTGCTGCGGCGCAGCCAACCGTTCCGCGCACTGCTGCTGGCCTTTGCACTGCAGGGACTGGCCACCGGGGCAATGCTTGCCGGGGCGCAATACGTTGCCACCTGGGTCTTGGGGGACGAAGCAGCGGTGACCTACTTGTTCGTCGCGCTTATCGGACCGGCCTTGCTCTTTACCCCGCTCTGGAGGGTCGTTGCCCAAAAGCTCGGCAAGGAACGCGGTTTCTTTCTGGCCAGTCTCCTGTACGCAGTCGCCGCTCTGGCACTGCTTGGGATGTTCGTGGCACCCGGGCCGTGGGTGTATCTGCCGGTAGCACTCGCCGGAGCAGGGTATGCGGGGATGCAGACGCTGCCGATGTCGATGCTTCCCGATGTCATCACCCATGATGCCCTGGAGCACGGAGAAGGAAACGCCGGGATCTTCGGTGGCGTGTGGACCGCCGGTGAAACGACGGGGATGGCCTTCGGAGCCGCGATCCTCACCGTCGTCCTGGCCGCCAGCGGGTATG
>JBBPZC010000126.1:0-9816 GCA_038199275.1 Actinomycetales bacterium | reverse complement strand
TCCGTCAACATTCTTGCAGATCTGCTGTTCCGGTAACTCCATGCAAATAATTGTTCAAATAGCACTGGTGCTGGCTGTCATTGTCGTATCCCTGACACTGATGCGCGGCGGATCCAACGCACGCCACCTTGCCATCCGCCGCCTCATGTTGATCGTTTTCGCCCTGATCGCAGCCTCGTCCATTTTCTTCCCGCAGCTGCTCAGCCATGTGGCCCGCTTCTTCGGCATTGGCCGCGGTACGGACTTGGTCTTGTATGGTCTGGTGGTCAGCTTTCTCGTCTACATGGCAACCACCTATCAGCGGTTCCGGCAGATGGAAACGACGATGACCAAGCTGTCCCGTCGGGTGGCACTGGATGAGGTCAACAGGACGTCATCTCCCGTGATGGTTGCCGCGCAAATTTCGGTGCCTGGTCTGGACAATCTTGGCGGTGCCGAGGGCCTTGACCCGGGCAGCGCTGGCGAGACTGGCGAGGACAGTGTCGAACAGGACAATGCCGAACCGGGCCCCGGGCACCACACCCCCTGATGAGTCGCGTGCAGGGGACACCTGAGACTGCTGAGGCACGTGTGGCTGCGGGTAGTGCGCCCCGGCCCCGCAACCACGGCTTGGATATTTTACGGATCGTGAGCATTTGCGGTGTCGTGGCGATTCACGTGTTTGGTCTGCGGGTGGGTGCTGCCCCGAAAGAGGGCCAGGGCTGGTGGGCTGCGGTCGCAATTGACATCTCGTTCATCTGGGTTGTCCCGGTATTTGTGATGATCTCCGGGGCGTTGATCCTTGGATCACGGCTCGTGGTGGCCTCACCGGCGGCCTTTTACCGCAAGCGCGCCGCACGGCTCATCCCGGCCTTGATATTTTGGAACGCGGTGTACCTGATCGGCGTGCGGATCTGGATGCGGCACGAAGAATTGTCCACAGCGCGGATCCTGCAACTGCTCTATGACAGCTCGGTCTTCACCCAGTTGTACTTCCTGTGGCTCATCCTGGGTCTGTATGCGATAGCTCCTCTGCTCGCCTCCTTTATCGCAGACAAAGGCAGCACCCGTGCGATCCTGACAGCAGCCAGTCTGTTGGCCGTGGCCGTGCTGGCGTTCGCGGGCTCGGGACTCATGGCGCTGTTTGGTGTCTCGCGCCCCATCTCACTGAACATTTTTAGTTATTGGCTGCCGTATGTGGGGTACTTTGCGGCAGGGTTCGCCCTGCGCAAGGTCCGGCTCCGTGGCGTTGCCCTCATTGTCATGGCACTGGTCACGGCTGCAGTGCTGGCCTTCACTGTCTGGCACTTCGGGCACCGGGGCACATTTCCAGTGCTGGATGCGCTCCTGCCGGTCTCTTATCTGGGAGCGGGTGTTGCGGTGGCAGCGCTGGGTGTGTTCGTCGTCGGACTTTCAGTGTGTGAATTCATTACCGTCCCCGTCCGCTTGGGTACCGCCCTGACATCTGTGTCAAACGCCTCATTTGGTGTGTTCCTGGTTCACCTGCTGATCTTTGAACTGATCCGGCTGAATGTTCCGGCTGTCATGAGCGCCAACTCGTTCCCGGCCATAGCGGTTGCCTACGTGGTGACATTGCTGGCGAGCTTTGCCGTGTCCCTGATTGCCGCGAAAATACCGTTGCTCAACCGGGTCTTTTGAGGGCAGATAAGGATTGCGGGCGATCACCACGCGTGAATAGTCGGCAATAATGGAAGGCATGACGCAACTTCCTTCGCTGCTTATCCTGACATTTTCACCCATCCGCTCAGACCCCCGGGTCTTGAAGCAGGTGGAGTTTTTCAAGGACAAATACCAGGTGAGCACCTGCGCTTATGGGGCAGCGCCCGACGGCGTTGAGCAGCATTTTTCCTTGCCGGAGGATTCTCGCGGCTGGCCATCGGACAAGGTGGGGCTGATCAGCCGCCAGTATGGGCGCGTGTACGACGGTTTGCCGGCAGTCCAGGCGGCCAGGGCGATCCTGCCCAAGGGACGCTTCGACGTGATCCTGGCCAATGATCTGAACACGCTTCCGCTGGCCCTGGAACTTGAACCACGGCTTGGCGTGCATTCCGACCTGCACGAGTTCGCACCGCGCGAGAAGGAAGACAACCTCAGATGGCGGGTGTTCATTGCGCCGTTCATGCGGTGGCTGTGTTCGCGCTACCTTTCGCAGGCTGCCTCCGTGACGACTGTGTCCCAGGGGATCGCCGAGGAGTACACCAAGGACTACGGCATGCCGGTCAAGGTGGTCACCAATGCCGCACCCTACGCGAACGGTGAAGTGCGCCCGGTGGGTGAAAAGATCCGGCTCATCCACAGCGCCGCCGGCCAGAGGTACCGCAAGTTGGAGAACTTTGTGGAGGCGATGAAGGATGCGCCTGATTGGCTGAGTCTGGACATGATCGTCATGCCCAATGAGCCCGACTATGTTGCCGAGCTCAAAGCCCAGGCGGTCTCAGTTCCGTCCATCCGATTCAGGGACCCGGTGCCGTACAAGGAACTGGTCCGTACCTTGAGCGATTATGACGTCTCAATCGTGTTTCTGCCGCCCACAAACTTCAACCTCAAGAATGCCCTGCCCAACAAGTTCTTTGAGGCAATACAGGCCCGCATTGGCCTCATCGTTGGACCTTCCCCTGCCATGGTGGGGCTGGTCGAGGAACACGGCCTGGGTGCCATCACGAATGATTTTTCCGCAGCATCCCTGCGTGAAACGCTGTTGGCGCTGACACCTGAAACCATCCTCGGGTGGAAGCACGCGGCTGACGCGGCAGCAAGGCCGCTGTCGGCCGAGTCCCAGGTCGAGGTGTGGGAGTCCGCGATTGCGGGCATATTCGCCTCAGACCCGGCGCTGAACGCTTAAGCGACGGACGCCTGACGTTCGCGCCGGCCGATCAGCACACCTCCAGCTGATTGGTGCTGTGACCGGCCGGTGCTGCGTCCCGCCGTTGGCCGGGCGCAGCACCGTGACTGACGACTTACGGCTTGTAGGTCTGCAGTGTCTTCATAACGCCGTTGCTGACGGTTCCGGGACCACCCAAGATCACGATTCTTTGCGGCTTGAGGCGTCTGAGCTCCGCACGAATGACGTCAGGGAGCACAGTGGGCGATGTCAGCAGGACGGGGCCGTCAACATATCCGGCAGCGGCCGAGCCTGAGAGAGCATCCGTGTAGATGCCGCCACTGGCGATGTATGCGGTTCGGATACCCGCAGAAAAAGTAGCCTTGGAGACATTTGCCGAGACTTCATATCGGTCTTTGCCGTCCATTCGAGTCACCGAGGGAGCATAACTCCTCAACAGGCTCATCACGCCATTGCTCACGGTGCTTGAACCGCCGAGAATGATGATCTTCTGAGGCTTAAGTCGTTTGAGTTCTGTCCGAATGACGTTGGGGAGCACGGTGGGCGCGGTCAGCAACACAGGGCTGCCATTGTGAGCGGCCGCGGCTGAGCCCGAGAGGGCGTCAGTGTAGATGGCGCCGCTGGCGATGTAGGCGATCTGGGTGCCCACCCAATACGTGGAACGCGACACGGCAGCGGAAACCTCGTAGCGATCCTTTCCATCCATCCTGACCACGGAGGGAGCGTAGCCGCGCAGCAGATCCATGACGCCGTTGCTCACTGAGGCGGCTCCGCCCAGGACAACGATCTTTTGGGGCTTGAGGCGGCTGAGTTCATACCGGATTGCGTACGGGAGCACGGTGGGTGCGGTAAGTAGGACGGGCCCGCCAACGTGTCCGGCGGGCGCCGAGCCTGAGAGTGCGTCCGTGTAGATGCCGCCGCTGGCCACGTAGGCGGTTTTAGTGCCTGCCGGGAACGTTGACTTGGACACGGCAGCGGATACTTCGTAGCGGTCCTTCCCGTTCACTCTGCTGACGACGGGCCTTTGGCCCGACTCCTTGGCGAACCTTTTCAGGCTCGTCAACGTTCCGTTCCACACATTGGAATCACCGGCGAACGGACCAGTTGAACTGAACTGCCACATGCTGTAGACCGCCCAGCCACCCGGCTTCCAGGGGTTGCTGGCTCCGTAGGCCGCGATGTGCAGTGGTTGGTTCGTGAAGGACTTTGAATTCCCTGTGCATTCCTGCCACCAGTAGTAGTTGGTGTAGATCATGGGCAGCCGTCCGGTCTGGGACAGCACCCTGTTGGAGAACGTTTTGATCCACGTGACCATGGCGCTTGGGCTCAGTCCGTAGCAGTTGGCGCCGTAGGGGTTGTTTTCAATGTCGAGCAGGGGAGGCAGTGTCTTTCCGTCACCCGTCCAGCGTCCGCCGTTACGGACAAAGTGGTCGGCCTGGGAAGTCGCCGAGGATTGGTTGGGCAGGGCAAAGTGGTAGGCGCCGTGGAGCATGCCCACCTTCTTTGCACCAGCTAAATGAGAGGTGCGGGACCGGTCAATGAAGTTGTTGCCTTCGGTGGCTTTCACGTAAGCGAAGCGTGAACCCTTTGCCCACTCGTTGCTCCAGTTGACCGTGCTTCGTGTGTACCCCGAATCCGCCTGCCAGCCACTGACATCCATGCCAGGAACACCTGCTGGAATCCCCGGAGCAGCGGCAGCGACCACCATCGGGGCAGCGGCGGCAGCGGCCATCGGGACCGCGACAGCCATATGTGCGACGGCGGGGATCGGGAGTGCTGAGATGATCGATGCTGCCTTCGCCACCGACCCGGCAACTTCGCTGAGCAGGCGTGAGGGGAGGTCCATCGGCGCTTCCTCCTCGATCTCAGCCGGAGTCATAGCCATTCCCATGCCCATGTAAGCGCCGGGCCCATCAAGTTGGGGTCCTTCAATCTCGGGCTCGGCAGAAGGCGGCGTGCTTGTCGGCGTCGCGGACGGCGACGGTGTTGGCGCCTGCGTTTCGGACGGCGACGGACTTGGCTCGGCGGACGGCAACGGTTTCTCTATAGCGGTGTCCGTGGCAGACGGCGAAGGGGCGGCAGGCTGCTTCTTGACTTCGTTGGAGGGTGCCGCAGGCGCCTGTTGTGGCTGGACTGCGTCCGTTGCTTCGGGAGTCTGCTCGGGGAGAGCCGGGGTTAAATCATCAACCTGCTGTGGAGCATCCTCGGTTGTTGCCGGTGATGGTTGCGGTGAATCAGGCTCAGCAGACGTGTCGGCCGCCGGATCCTCGGCCTGTCCGGAGGCTGCGACGCCGTCATTGGGAGCGGTGGGTTCAGCGCCCGTGCCGTCAACTAGACCGTTATCGGGGGTTGATGAAACCTCCATGGGGAGCCCGTCCGTAGGAACAGCGTCGGCTGGGGAGGTGATGGACTGTTCCGTACCCACCGGTGGCACGGTTTCTTGGGCGTTGACGGGGGCCGCTCCAATGGAAAACACCAGCGCAAACCCAAGGGCACCACAAAGAACCGTGCGGGGAATCCGAGGTGTGGCGGCCCGACTGGCTTGGGAATTTTTAGCCGCGGGCGAAGATGTGGGTGAAGAAAACAACATGTCTATAAACTCCGGAGTCATCCGTGGCATGGTGCCACGCGTGAGATTCTGCAAGCCTATCGGCAGTATTGGCTTCATTCACGGACGACGACGCAATGTCGCGAACTATTCAAAATTGCCACACAACGGCGCGTCGCCCTTGAATCGATGGACGGTACTACCATCTTTCCACCCAGGTGCGACCGTCGGACCAGTAAATGACGCCATCTTCGAACTGCTGCGCACGCGTCGTGGCGTTTGCCGCGTACAAGTCCGTGACAGGGCGGCCCATGTAGAAATAGCCGCCGTTGTTTTCATATTCGGCCCGGATGGCACCCTGAATCAGTTTGGTGCCGTACTGGGGTGTGAAATAGAACGTGCCGCCCTGGAAGGTTTGAACAGCCCCACCCGGGTACCAGCTGCCCTCATCTGAAACCGGGTAGCCGGCAACACCAGTTTGACCACCCTTGTTCCACCATGCCTGGCGGATGCCAGCGCCAATGTAGTGCAACCCGATGGAGGGCGTGTAATACATGGTGCCGTTGGTGAAGTGTTGTGCGATGGCGTCCCAAAGCGGATATGCCCCACCAGCCCGCGGCCACAAGATGATGCCGTATTGGAAGTTCTGCTGGACGTCGCCAATCCGGCTCCGGAGAGGCCCAAGGCGCCGGTCAGCGCAGTAGATAATAGTCCACCACGGAATTTTTTCATCGCTTCTCACCCATAAGTTCTCACAAATTATTTCGGGGAAAAGCGCCGCCATGGGCGTTATTATGGAGTGCGCACAATAGAGGAAGTTATCCACATTGGGGTGCTTCATACTAGCGTGTCCACATTTTTAAGCGATAGGCTCCTGAAGCAAACAGTGGGGACACCGCAAAGGGGCGGAAGTGGTCTGATTGGACGCATTTGCATTGCTTGAGGATGAGGTCCGGGAACTCATTCGTCGAAAAGGCCTTGATCCGCTCCGGCAGGGCGCCGAAGTGCGGACGCTCGTCGATGCCGCCGTCAACGACTACAGCGAACGGGCCCTGCTCGGAGCGGTCCCGGCCATCAACCAGGGCGATGACATCAGCCGGCACGTCTACAACGCCGTCGCAGGGTTCGGTGCGCTACAGCCATTTCTGGATGACCCCGACATTGAAGAGGTTTGGATCAATGCCCCCGACCAGGTTTTTGTGGCCAGGTACGGCGAATCCGAACTCACGGAAACAAAGTTCACGGCCCAACAGGTGCGGGACCTGGTGGAGCGCATGCTCAAAAGCTCCGGACGCAGGCTGGACCTGAGCAGCCCCTTCGTGGACGCGGCCTTGCCGGACGGCAGCCGCCTGCACGTGGTCATCCCGGACATCACGCAGAACCACTGGGCCGTGAACATCCGTAAATTCACCGCCCGGGCAAGCCGCCTAGACCACCTCGTGGAGCTGGAATCCCTCACCCCGCAGGCGGCCCGGTTCCTCGGTGCCGCCGTCAGCAGCGGCATGAATATCCTTGTCTCCGGGGCCACACAGGCCGGCAAAACCACCATGCTCAACTGCCTCGCCGCCGGCATCGGCTCCCGCGAACGTGTTGTGACGGTGGAGGAGATCTTCGAACTGAGGCTTCCGCTGCGTGATGTGGTGGGCCTGCAATGCCGCCAACCCAACCTTGAAGGCCACGGCGAGATTCCGCTCCGGCGTCTGGTCAAAGAGGCACTGCGCATGCGTCCGGACCGGCTCATTGTCGGAGAGGTTCGGGAGGCCGAGAGCCTGGACATGCTGATAGCTCTCAACAGTGGCCTGCCAGGGATGGCGAGCGTTCACGCGAACTCCGCCCATGACGCCGTCGTCAAAATTTGCACGCTGCCTCTGCTCGCGGGGGAAAACATCACGGCAGCCTTCGTGGTGCCAACAGTGGCCGCCTGCATAGACCTTGTTGTGCACTGCGTCCGGGCCTCCAACGGCAAACGCAGTGTGGGCCAGATCCTGGCGCTGGGAAGGCGGGTGGAAAACGGCATCATTGAATCCGGGCTCGTCTTCAGTACCGTCGACGGCTACCTCACCGCCTCGCAAACTGCCATGCCTGCACCGGAAAAATTCGCCGCCGCAGGCTACAACGTCGCAGCTCTCATGGGGGATGTCTGATGTCCATCATTGTTGGGTTGCTCGCCGGGATGGGACTGTTCCTGATCTGGAATGCCTGCTGGGCCATGCCGGAACGCACCTCGCACCGCGGCCGGCACAACAGGCTGGAGGCACTGCTGGCACAGGCGGGCATCCCGCAGGTCACGCCCACCTCTCTGGTGTTCAGCGCCGTCGGACTGGCCCTGCTCGTCGCCCTCATTGTCTTCGCCTTCACCGGAGCATCGGCCATCGCCCTGTGCCTTGCCTTGTTCACCGGCTACCTGCCCTTCGCGCTCCTAAAGATGCGGGCACGACGCCGGACGGCAGTCATGCGCGAACTCTGGCCTGATGTCGTGGACAACTTGCGCTCGGCCATCCGGGCGGGGCTGTCGCTGCCCGAGGCACTGGTGCAGTTGGGGCACAAGGGGCCGGCCCAGCTGCGCAATGAGTTTCTCAGCTTCGGCGCCGATTACCGCGCCACCGGTCACTTTGAAGGATCCCTGCAAAAGCTCAAGGCCTCCCTGTCCGACCCCGTGTCCGACAGGATCATTGAGGCGCTGCGCCTGACCCGGGACGTGGGCGGCTCTGATCTGGGCAAGTTGCTGGGCACGCTGTCAGAGTTTCTGCGCGATCATGCCCGCACGCGAAGCGAACTTGAGGCCCGGCAGTCTTGGACGGTCAACGCGGCACGGCTTGCCGTCGCTGCACCGTGGATTGTCCTGATGCTGATGTCCACGCGCGCCGAGGCGGTGGCTGCGTACAACACCCCGGCCGGGTGGGTGGTATTGGGCGGCGGGTTGGCCATGTCGGTGATTTGCTACCGCATCATGCTGCGCATCGGGGCCCTGCCGGAAGAGCAACGGGTGCTTCGATGAGTCCGCACCTGGCCGCCACTATCGCCGTCGGACTGCTTCTGGGGGCGGGGCTGTGGTTGTGCTTCGTCAGGCTGCCGGTCATGCGCAAACCCACGTTCGCCCAACGGATTGAACCGCAGCTGCGATCGGTGGACAGCCGATCACGGCTTCTGTCCGGCGAGGGAACGGGCTCGCTCTTTGGTCCGCTGCAACGGATTTTCCAGCTTTTCCTGTCCGACGCCGTCCACCGGCTGGGGCGGTTCAACGTCAGTGTGCACGGGCTCAGTGCCCGCTTGGCCCAGGCCGGTCGGAGCGAGAGTGCCTTGGAGTTCAGGGCGGTGCAGTTTCTTTACGCGGCGGCGGGACTGCTGCTGGGAGTGGTGGTCTCACTGTTGCTGCTGTGGCAGGGGAGCATCAACATCATGGGCGCGGTGACGCTCACGTTGGGACCCATGGTGGGCGGCTACCTGTTCTACGACTACCTGCTGGGTGCGCGAATCAAGCGGCGCCAGGAACGGCTGCTCATGGAATGCCCGGCCCTGGCCGAACTCATGGCGCTCGCCGTCGGTGCGGGGGAGAGCGCCTCGAGCGCACTGGACCGGGTGGCGCGTTCGTCGCAGGGTGTGCTCTCGGAGGAATTCGGCAAGGTCCTTGCGCAGACGCGTGCCGGCACGCCCCTCGTCGACGCCCTGAATGACTTCTCCACGCGCGTCAACGTTCCCGCACTGACCCGCTTTGTCGACGGAATCAGTGTGGCGGTCAACAGGGGGACGCCGCTGGCGGAGGTGCTGCGCGCCCAGGCCCAGGATGTGCGCGACGTGGCAAAACGAGAACTCATGGAATCGGCCGGCCGGAAAGAGATCGCCATGATGGTCCCGCTCATCTTTGGCGTCCTGCCGCTGACAGTGGTCTTTGCCGTCTTCCCCGGACTGGCCCTGCTGCAGTTTGGCTTCTAAATGGCAGCTACCGGGAACAACCAAAACGCAGTGAAACTTTATGCAGGAAAAAACCAGATGGAGGGTCAACAACATGGACACGGTGACACGAATCGGGATCGCACTGCTTATCTCGTCCCGGCTATGCGCGGGTCGGATAATGCAGGGAATGGAACGATGGGTGGTGACTACACGGCCTTCGATGCTGCGCCCAGCCACACATCGGAGCAGGGGAGATGTGCCCGGCTGGGTTCTGATCACCCTCATGAGCGCGGTGCTGGTGGCAGGACTGCTGGCCATCGCCGGACCGGCTCTCGAGCGGCTGTTCAACCAAGCCATGGAACAAGTGCAACCGTAAATCCAGGACACCGGCGGTTGGCTGTCACTTCGCGGTTGTCCAGCGTCCCGCGGAGGCCCACCAACCGGCGGGAAGCGGGTGCCGCCGTCGTGGATTTCGTCATGGTGAGCGCACTCGTGACGGTCATCTTCGTGGCACTGTTGCAGCTGACCCTGA
>JBBPZC010000125.1:0-48254 GCA_038199275.1 Actinomycetales bacterium | reverse complement strand
TCCCGGCGCGGGAGGAAATCTTGCGCAGGGCGGATTGGGCGGCGTCCCCCAGCGTTGCCTCGGCCCACAGGTTCGCGGCGATGGACAGCATGGTCATGGCCGGCTCGTCGAGGCGGATCTCCGGAACCTGGTACTCCTCGGCCTTGATCCGGTACAACATCTGCTCAGCGCCGTCCAAGGTTTCGGACTCGGCGTGGCTGATGGGGATGCCGAGTTCCTGCAGGGTCGCCTTGTCCCGTTCAAACATGCGTTCAAAGGAGACCTGAAGGGAGGCCTCCTCGGCGCGGGTGCTGGCGACGGCGGCGTAGCCGTTGATGCGTTCGCGCAGCGCGGATTTGCTGTAGCCGCGTTTGGTGCCCAACAGGGCAATCACCAGGTTGAGCAGGCGTTCGGTGGCATCAATTTTTGTGGACACATGGCCACAGTACTAGGCGGTGGACTGCTTTTCGGGCAGCTCCAGCATTCCGGGCCTCATATGAACCGGGCGCGACGCATCATGTGCACCGGCCCCAGGACACAAAAATGCCGCCGTTTGATGCAAACGACGGCATTTTTGTCATGCACTGGTCAGCGCACGGCCACCAGGTCCACCACGAAGATCAGGGCTTCGTTCGGGCCAATGGCTCCACCGGCGCCGCGTGATCCGTACGCCAGTTCCGAGGGGATTTCCAGGCGGCGGCGTCCGCCGACCTTCATGCCCAGCAGGCCCTGGTCCCAGCCCTGGATGACCTGGCCTATGCCGGCTTTGAAGTCCAGCGGCGTGCCGCGGCCCCAGGAGGAGTCGAACTCTTCACCGGAGGAGAAGGCCACGCCCACATAGTGGGTGGAGACGGTGGAGCCGCGGACCACCTCGGTGCCGTCGCCTTCGATGAGGTCCTCAATCACCAATTCGGTGGGGACGGCGTGGTCCGGGAATTCAATCTCGGGCTTGGTGCGGTCAAAGTTGCGTGCGCCAAAAGACATGTTGCTCCTTGTGTTGGTGGGTGTTGGGGTTACTGGATACCTAGAATATCAACAACGAAGACGAGATCGCCCTTTGCCTTGCCTTGCCCGGCATCGCCGTAGGCCAGGTCCTTCGGGATGACCAGCAGCACGCGGGAACCCACGGTCTTGCCGGTCAGCCCCTTCGTCCAGCCCTGGATGACCTGACCCAAACCGAAGGTGGCGGGTTCGCCGCGCTCGAAGCTGGAGTCGAAGATCTCCCCGCCCACAAAGTTCACGCCCACGTAGTTGGCAACGATTGTGTCGCTGGCCTTCACGGCCGCACCCTTGCCCTCGATGAGGTTCTGGGAGACCAGCTCGGTGGGTGCCTTGGCATCGCCAATGGTGATGACCGGGGTGCCCTTGGCATCGTCCTTCACGGTGGGCAGCCCGGCCGGGGGCGTCACGGGATCACCTTCGGGCTTGGACAGCGGCTTGACCTCGTCCTTGGCTGATTCAACCTGGTAAATCTCGACGGCGGCCGGCAGGGCCTCCTGCGCAGCACCGTTGGCCGTCGCCGGTACAGCGGGCTGGGCGGGGATGCCGTAGGCAATGAACGCACCAACCTTGGAACCGACGAAGGCGTTGTACACCAGCGGGTTGCTCTGCTTGAGCTGGTCGTTGAAGGCCACGGCCTCGCCGGCGGGTGCGGTGAAGTTCTCCACGATGGAGTCACCGGTCTCCGCGTTCAACCGCTGGATGCGAATCGTGGCGGTTTGGTTCGCGGTGACCTCGGCACCATCGCCCTCGGTGACGCGGCGGATGGCCATGTCCTTCAGCGCCAGTGGCTTGTCGAAGGTGATTTTGGGGGCCTTGCCTGCACCCTCGCCCGTCACCTTGACTGAGTCGAGCAGTTCAGAGTGCGACGGCGGGGCGCTCACCGATGCGGCGGGCGCGGAATCGGTGGCGGCCGGATCGGCCGAACCCTGTGAGCAGGCGGTCAACAGGAGCAGGAAGGGAAGAAACAATGCAAGAATTCGGCGCACAAAAACACTTTCGATCGCGGGACAGGGGCAGTGGCAGTTTCAGTTCAGCAAACAGCTTAGCCAGCCAAACTGAACGCAAGCTGTTTATGGGAGGTAGTCGCTTCTCAGGGAGTCAATGAGCTCATCCACGCGCTCGTCCTCATTCTTGAACGGATCCTTGCACAGGATGGTCTGGTGCGAGCGGTCATTGAGTTTCAAGTGCACCCAGTCCACTGTGTAGTCCCGTCCGGAATCCCTGGCAGCCGTCACGAAGCGGCCGCGCAAGTGGGCCCGAGTGGAGGCAGGGGCCACATCGGTGGCTGTGAGAATCTGTGCGTCCTCGACCACGCGTGCCGCTGCTCCCCGGCGCTCGAGCATGTTGAACAACCCGCGCTCCGGTGAAATGTCGTGGTAACGCAGATCCAGCTGGGCCACTTCGGGCGAGCCCCACTCAACGTTGTGCCGCTTGGCGTAGGCGCCGAGCAGCTTGGCCTTGATGGCCCAATCAATTTCGGTGTCGATGCCGGAGTGGTCCTCACTCTCAACCGCGCCCAGGGTGCGTTCCCACAGGTCCATGATCCGGGGCACCAGCTCGTTGTGCGCCCCGTGCACGGCGAGGAATCCTGCAACTTTTTCAAGGTAGATGCGCTGGATGTCAATGGCGGTGAGAGTCCGTCCGTCGGCCATCTTCAGCGGGTGTTTGCCCGTGATGTCATGGGAGATTTCCCGGATGCTGCGGATGGGGTTTTCCAGGCGCATGTCCGGCATGATGACCCCGGCCTCGATCATGCGCAGGATCAAATCCACCGTGCCAACCTTGAGCATGGTGGTGGTCTCGGACATGTTGGAATCGCCCACAATCACGTGCAGGCGCCGGTACAGTTCGGCGTCGGCATGGGGTTCGTCGCGGGTGTTGATGATGGGCCGGGAACGGGTGGTCGCCGAGGAGACGCCTTCCCAAATGTGGTCGGCTCGCTGGGAGAACGCGTATTTACCGCCCTGCTGGGCGGGCATGACCTTCCCAGCACCGCACAGCAGCTGCCGAGTGACCAGGAAAGGGATCAGGATGTCAGCCAGCCGGTTGAACTCGCCCTTGCGGGTGATCAAATAGTTTTCGTGGCTGCCGTAGGAGTTCCCGGCCGAGTCCACATTGTTCTTGAACAGGAACACCTTCCCCGGGTAGCCTTCCTGCTCCAGCCGGGCCTGTGCCTCCTGGACGAGGTCGTGCAGGATCAGCTCCCCCGCCCTGTCGTGGGCAATGAGCTGGGCGATCCCGTCACATTCGGCCGTGGCGTACTCCGGGTGCGAACCCACATCCAGGTACAACCGGGAGCCGTTGGGCAGGAACACGTTGGAGGACCTCCCCCAACTGACCACTTTCCGGAACAGGTACCGGGCCACTTCCTCCGGCGACAACGGCCGTGAGCCGGGCGCCGAATAGCTGACGCCAAACTCTGTCTCAATCCCAAATATCCGCCGGTCCACCGGGTGGCTCTCCTTAATATCTCGTGTTTAATTATCTGTCGCGAGCAGCTGGATGACTTCGGCATCACCGAGTCGCCTAAACGCCCGGTGGGAACCGGTGGTGCCCGGGTTCCTGCGGTCCAGGATCGCCACCTCCAGGGAATCGGCGGGGAGCCGCTCAGGTGTGCTGCCGGCCGGGGCCGCAGCAACCCGCGGGGCCTCCAGCGCCGCCACCGCCCACCGCAGGGCCGCATCCAGGCCGGCGCCCGGCGCCCACGCGGTTGCCAGTGCGGACTGCACCAGTTCGGCCTGGCCGCCCATGGCCAGAAAGTTCGCTTCGTCGGCAATGGAACCGTCAAAGTTCAGCCGGAAGATGTGGTCTTCGCCTTCCGCCGCGCCAATTTCCGCCACGGCCAGCTCCACTTCGAAGGGTTTCTGCTCCGCGGTGAACACTGTGCCCAGGCTTTGTGCGTATACGCTGGCGAGTCCGCGCCCGCTGACATCCGCACGGTCGTAGGAGTAGCCGCGGACGTCCGCGTACCGCACCCCGGCCTGGCGCAGGGACTCAAATTCGTTGTATTTGCCCACCGCGGCAAAGGCAATCCGGTCATAAATTTCACCGATCTTGCGCAGCGTTGTTGACGGATTTTCAGCCACCAGCGCCATGCCGTCCCGGTAGCTGAGCACCACCACGGACTTGCCTCGGGCAATGCCCTTCCGGGCAAAGTCCGCGCGGTCCTTCATGACCTGTTCGGGGGAAACATAGAATTGCTGTGCCACGCTACGCCTCCCTGCGCTCAATCATGCGGCGGGCCACAATGGCTTCCACCACTCCGGCCAGGTCATCCGGCCCAACGCGCGTGGCGCCGTCGTTCCGCACCATATAAACCACCGGCCACAGCCTGCGGACCAGATCCGGTCCGCCCGTGGCGGAGTCGTCGTCGGAAGCGTCAATGAGCGCCTCCACTGCCACAGCAACAGCCTGCTCGGCGCTCATGTCCGGCTGCCACAGCTTCTTCAACGAACCGCGGGCAAACACGGAACCCGAGCCGACGCTGTGGTGTTCGAGTTCCTCATAGCGCCCGCCCGTCACGTCATAGGAGAACAGCCGGCCGGCATGCGCACCCGGCTCAATGCCGGCGAACAGCGGCACCACCGAGAGGCCCTGCATGGCCATGGGCAGGTTGGCCCGGATCATGGCCCCCAGCCGGTTGGCCTTGCCCTCCAGGCTCAGCACCGTACCCTCGATCTTCTCGTAGTGCTCCAGTTCCACCTGAAACAGGCGCACAATGTCAATGGCGATCCCGGCAGTCCCGGCAATGCCCACCACCGAGTAACGGTCCGCGGGAAAGACTTTTTCAATGTGCCGGTTGGCGATCATGGAGCCCATGGTTGCGCGCCGATCACCGGCCATGAGCACGCCGCCGTCGAACGTCAGGGCCACGATGGTGGTGCCGTGCGGCGTCTGCGGTGCCGCTCCCCCAAGATCCGCTCGGAAGGGCAGCAGCTCGGGGCTGGTGCGGGTGACATGGTCAAGGAACGACGACGAGGTGCCCCCGGCTTCCAGCGCGGGAAAGCTGCCGGTGTGGGTTCCCATGGCGGTTTACTGGCCGCCCTTTTGGACGAATCCGCGCACGAACTCCTCGGCATTGACTTCCAGCACGCCGTCAATTTCATCCAGAAGGTCATCCACGCCCGTGGTGGCTGCCTGTGCGGAGGCGGAGTCCGGGGTGGGTGCCGGCACTGGCACTTCCTCCACGTGTTCCTCTTCGGTGGGCGAAGTTACGTTCTTCTGTTCCTGCGAAGCCATGATGCGTCCTTAGGTCCGTGGTTCATGGGCACCGTGCGGCGGCGCCTGCCTTCCATCCTGCCACGGACCGGGCCGCAATGCCCCAGCTGTTGAGCTGCGTTTCATTGTGCCGCTCCACCCGCCTGGTGGGTGCCCGCCAGCAGCTGTGACAGGAAGTCGGACAGGCCCATGTTCGAATCGAACAGGGCGGCCGTCAATTCCTCCGTGCCGCGCAGGGGCTCCTTGGTGGAGACCCGTTGCAGACGCCGCATTTCGGGCAGTTCAAAGATGACGGAGTCCCAGCTGGCGCCAATGACGTGGGCACCAAACTCCTGGATGCAGCGGCCGCGGAAATAGGCCCTGGTGTCCGACGGCGGGGCCTCGACTGCCGCCGCAATGGAGGCGTCCGTGACGACCCGCTGCATGCGGCCACGTTCCAACAGCTTGTAGTACAGGCCCTTTTCGGGGCGGATGTCAGACCATTGCAGGTCAATCAGCCCCAGCCGGGGGTCATCCCAGTCCATCGAATCGCGCGTGCGGTACTGCTGGAGCAGGTTCAACTTCGCCACCCATTCCAGCTGATCCGACAAGCGCAACGGGTCGCTGCCCAGAGCAGAAAGGACCTCATGCCACTTGGCCAGCACGGCCGCCGTGTGCCCGTCCCCGGTATCCAGGTGGCTTGCCCCGGTCGCTTCGGCGTGGGCGGTGGCCGCGCGGTAATACATCCACTGGACCTCCAGCGCGGTGACCCGCCGGCCGTCGGCCAACAGGTGGGTTTCGGCCAAGTGCCAGTCGTGGCTGACCGCCCGCAGCGTGGCCACCGGGTCCGCGAACTCCAGTTCCGGGGCGGTGCCGTGCTCAATCATGTCCAGCACCAGGGCCGTGGTACCGAACTTCAGGTAGTTGGAGACCTGGCTCAGGTTCGCATCCCCAATGATGACGTGCAGTCGGCGGTACTTGTCCGCCACGGCGTGGGGTTCGTCGCGGGTGTTGATGATGGGGCGGCGGATGGTGGTTTCCAGCCCCACCTCCGCCTCGAAAAAGTCGGCCCGCTGGCTGATTTGGAATCCGGCACCGGACCCGTCCTGTCCCAGCCCCACCCGGCCGGCACCGCACATGATGGCCCGGGTGGTGAAGAACGGCGTCAGCCCCTTCACAATATCCCTGAACGGGACACTGCGCGGCATGAGGTAGTTCTCATGGCTGCCGTAGGAGACGGCCTTGTTGTCCGTATTGTTCTTGTACAGGTTGATGTCCGGCACGCCGGGGGTTTTGGCAATGCGCCGCACGGCGGCCAGTGCCACCAGGTCCCCGGCCGCATCCCAGCGGACGGCGTCCAGTGGGTTGGTCACTTCCGGGCTGGAGTATTCCGGGTGGGCGTGATCAACGTAGAGCCGTGCCCCGTTGCCCAACACCAGGTTCATCATCAGTGGCGTCTCGAGGTCGCCGGTTTCACCGCCTTCAAGCGCAATCTGGGCGGCCGTCAGCTCCGTGTCGGTCAGCTGGCTGGGGTGCGCGGCATCCCGTGCCATGGACCAGCCGCGCGCGTCTGCAAGGGGATCCTCATCCGTGTAGTCCCAGCGGGTTTCCCCGCCCGCGGCCGCGCGGTGCCGGGTGTGCCGGGCGTAGGCGTTGACCACCTGGGTGGAGAGCCAGGTCGCGTTGAACTGGCCACCGGAGGGGGCATGAATGCCGTATTCGGTTTCGGCCCCCATGACTCGGACAACACTCACAGGTACTGTCCCGTATTGGGCAAAGTTTCCAGGGTCTTGCCCGGAATTTGGCCTTCCTTGCTCTGCACGATGGTGCGGATGTACGTGATCCGTTCACCCTTTTTCCCGGAAATACGCGCCCAGTCATCCGGGTTGGTGGTGTTGGGCATGTCCTCATGTTCACGGAATTCATCCACCACGGCACGGAGCATGTGCTCGATCCGGATGCCCCGCTCCCCCGTTGTCAACAGGTCCTTGATGGCGTATTTTTTGGCCCGGTCCACGACGTTCTGAATCACGGCACCGGAATTGAAATCCTTGAAGTACAGCATTTCCGTGTCGCCGTTGGCGTACGTGACCTCCAAATACTCGTTCGATTTATCGGTGGCGTACATGGCCTCAACAGTGCGCTGGATCATCGCATCCACGGTTTCCTGCAGGTCCCCGCCGTACGCGGCCAAATCTTCCGCGTGGAAGGGCAGTTCCGTGGTGACGTACTTGGCGAAGATGTCCGCGGCGGCTTCGGCGTCGGGGCGGTGGATCTTCACCTTCACATCCAGCCGGCCAGGGCGCAGAATGGCCGGGTCAATCATGTCTTCGCGGTTCGAGGCACCAATGACAATGACGTTGTCCAGGCGCTCCACACCGTCAATCTCGCTCAGCAGCTGCGGCACAATGGTGGTTTCCACATCGGAGGACACACCCGTGCCACGGGTGCGGAACAGCGAGTCCATCTCGTCAAAGAACACCACCACGGCGCTGCCGTCGGACGCCTTTTCACGGGCCCGGCTGAAGATGAGCCGGATCTGGCGTTCGGTCTCACCCACATATTTATCCAACAGTTCCGGGCCCTTGATGTTCAAAAAGTAGCTCTTCTGGTCCTGCACCCCTGAGCGTTCCCGGGCGCGCTTGGCCAGCGAGTTCGCCACGGCCTTGGCAATCAGTGTCTTGCCACAGCCGGGCGGGCCGTACAGCAGAATCCCCTTGGGCGCCTTGAGCCCGTGTTCGCGGTACAGGTCCGGGTGCAGGAAGGGAAGTTCCACGGCGTCCCGGATCTGCTCGATCTGTGAGCTCAGCCCGCCAATGTCAGCGTAGGAAATACCCGGTACTTCCTCCAAGATCAGGTTCTCCACCTCAGAGCGCGGCACTTTCTCCAGGGCGTACCCCGTGCGCCCTTCCAGGGTCAGTGCGTCCCCCACCTTCACGCCGCCCTGCTGCAGGGCACCGGCGAGACGGACCACGCGTTCCTCGTCGGCCCTGCCCACCACCAGGGCACGGGTGGTGCCCAAGAGCTCCTTGACCGTGACGATTTCGCCCACCTGCTCATAGCCGAGGGTGGCAATGATGGTGAAGGCCTCGTTGAGCAGGACTTCCTGACCAACGCTGAGTTCGGCCAGGCGCAGCAGCGGGCTCAGCCCCACCCGCATCTTGCGTCCGGAGGCGTACACGTCCACGCTTTCCCGTGTGGCGGCGGCATTGACGCCGGATACGCTGCGGGCCCTGTTCACAGCCAGGACCGTGCCGAAACCGTAAGGCGGTTCGCCGTCGTTCTCCAACGCCGAGCGGAGCTTGAGAATCTCCACCTTGGTCGTCTCCAACATGGCAACGAGCTTGGAGTTGTTCGCCGTGGCGGAGGCCAGCTGGCGGTCGAGGTTGCGGGCCTTGTCCCGAAGCACGTTCAGCTGGCGCTCCAACACGGCCTGTTGTCCGGGCCCGGCGGAATAGCTCGCCGAAAATGCTCCCGGAGCGCGCTCGGCCGTCCCGGAGTTCCCCGTCCCGGAGTTCTCAGGGACCGGACTCCCAGGGACCGGATTCCCAGGTACGGGATTCCCAGGGACCGGGTTTGCAGGGGTGGGATCTGGTGATTCGCTCATGGCCTTTAGTCCTTCCGCAGCCAGCTGGTGCTGCTGAGTCTAGCTTTCCTTGACGGTGTTTTCGGCACCCTCGTCGCCAGCCAGGGCCTTGGTCCTTTTCGTTTGGACGGTGGAGGCGGCATCGCGGGCGGCGCGGCGCAGTTTTTTGTCCGACACGGAGCGCTCGCCCACGGCCTCGGGGGTCCAGGCGCTGAGGTCCTCGGCACTGAATTCGCCCTTGGATTTCTTCTTCAAGTTCAGGCCCGTCACACCGTCTGCCAGGCGCCGGGTGACCATGAGGAAGCCGGTGTGGGCCACCATGCGGTGGTCGGGGCGGACGGCCAGGCCCTCCAGGTGCCAGCCGCGGACCATGGACTCCCAGGCGTCGGGTTCGGTGAAGCGGCCGTCGGCGCGGATGGCCTCGGCCGTGCGGGAGAGCTGGGTGACGGTGGCAACGTAGTTGATCCACACCCCGCCCGGTGCCAGCACGGTGGCCACGGCATCCATGCATTCCCACGGTGCCAACATGTCCAGCACCACCCGGTCAACGCTGCCGGGGGCTTCCTGTGCCACCACCTGGTCCTGGAAGTCGCCGATGGAAATCTTCCAGGCCGGGTGCGGGCCGCCGAAGATGGTTTCCACGTTGCCGCGGGCAATGGCGGCGAATTCCTCACGACGCTCAAAGGAGTGCAGGTAGCCGTTGTCGCCCACGGCGCGCAGCAGCGAGATGGACAATGCACCGGAGCCGACCCCGGCCTCAACCACCCGCGCACCCGGGTAAATATCGCCCATGGTGATGATCTGGCCGGCATCCTTCGGGTACACCACGGCCGCACCGCGGGGCATGGAGAGCACAAAGTCGGAGAGCAGCGGACGCAGCGCCTGGTACTGCTGGCCCACATTGCTCTCCACAATGGAGCCTTCCGGAGCGCCAATCAGTAGATCGTGATTCAAGAAGCCCTTGTGCGTGTGGTAAGCCGTGCCCGGGGTCAGTGTCACGGTGTTCATGCGGCCCCGCTCATCCGTCAGCTGCACGCGCTCCCCGGCACGGAACGGCCCGCGCCGGTTTTCGGCGCCGTGGGGTGCGCCGGTGGTTGCTTCAATATTGTTCATGTATGGATCCAATCGTCTCTGGTGCTCGCAAAAGGTGGTGCTCACAAAAGTCAGTGGGATGGCGCTTTGCCATCGCCGGGCGCGTACGTCATTACGCTGCTGCCTTGCCGGTGATGGCGGCAACCACTTTGGCCTGGCTGAGCAGGCCCGTGACACGGCCATCTCGGTTGACCACGGCGTACTGGGTATCAGGAAGTTGGGACAGGTACGTGACCAGGTCCGCGCCGGAGGCGCCTTCGGGAACGTACGCGCCATGGGACAGAGCGCGTGCCACCGCGGTGGCCGACGTGCTGGTGGCGGCAGCCGGTGGCACGTGCGCCATGGCGTGTTCATCGACGACGGCGCTTGGCCGGCCGTCCGTGCCGAACAGCACGATGGGCTGGCTGGGGAACTCCCCGCGCAGCGTCCACAACTGGGCCACAGTGCACGCCGCTGCTGCGCTCACGGCAGGATCCGCCAGCTCCCCGGCGGTGATGCCGGGCAGGCGCAGGCGGATTTTGGCGCCCTTGATGGAGGCCGAGGCGCCCATCCACAGGAATCCGGCCAACAGGATCAGGATAAAGGAGGTGGTCAGATCCGGCTGGCTGCCGCGCAGATACGGAACCACCAGCACCACGATCACCAGGACAACCACAATGATCCGTCCGGCCCAGCCTGCAGCCACGGTGCCCTTTTCCTGGTTGCCGGTGCTCTTCCACACGATGGATTCCACCAGACGCCCGCCATCCAGCGGCAATCCGGGCAGAATGTTGAAGCCACCGATGAGAACGTTCGCCCAGACGAAGATGTTGGTCAGCAGGACCCCTGCCACGGCGGCCAGCGATGTGGGCTCCGGCAAGGCCAGCTGCACAAGCCAGCCCAGACCGGCCAACACAAAGTTCGCGATGGGTCCGGCAAACGCCACCACCAGCGCCTTGCCCGGAGTGGCCTTGGAGAAGTCAAACTCCGTGTGGCCGCCCCACAAATTCAGCACGATCTTGTGCGTTGGCCAACGGTACAGCTTGGCCGCCACAGCGTGGGCGAGCTCGTGGATCAACACGGAAAACAACAGCAGCAGGGCGTAGGCAAAGGCAATGAAATAGCCTCCCACGCCAAAGTTGCCCTTCAGCTGCGGACCAAAAATCAACACCGTGATGGCCGCAATCAGGAACCAGGAGTTGGCCAAAATGATGGGGGTTCCCCGCACCGAACCCAGCACAAGACCTTCGCGGCGGGTCGGGGCACCCTGGGAAGAACCGCTCACAAAGCAGCTCCGGCGCGGACGGCATGGGAAAGCCAAGCCGAGCGGACGTCGTCGTACGTCTTGCCGGAAAGGGACGTCCACGTGGCGTGCCGGGCATCCTCCGGCACGGCCACGGCGTGCGGGATGGCAACGGTGGCAACCCCGGAGGCAACGGCCGAGGTGACGCCGGGAACGGAGTCCTCAAACGCCACGCAGTTCGCGATGGTCAGCTCGGGGTCAGACTCACGCAACTGTGCCACGGCTTTCAGGTAAGGTTCCGGGTGCGGCTTGCCGTGCTCCACTTCCTCACCGGTGACCAGGAACTCGAAGTACTCCTGATCCAGGGCGCTGACCACCTCGGTGGCCATGACCCGCTCGCTCATGGTGACGAGGGCGCACCGCACGCCGCGGCTGTGCAGTTCGTGCAGCAGCTCGCGGGCGCCGGGACGCCATGGCAGTTCGCGGCGGATCCCTTCAATCACCTTGTTGGTGAGCCAGTCAATAATTTCCCGGACCTCGAGTTTAACCCCGGCGCCCTGCAAAACCGCGGCGGTGCTGGTCAGCGCGTTGCCCACCATGGACATGGCGTCCTCGTAGGTCCAGGTTCCTCCGTGGGCGTTCACCAACTCAATTTCGGCACCAATCCAATAGGGTTCGGTGTCCACCAACGTTCCATCCATGTCCCAGAGGACGGCTTTAAGCGTAGGTTCGGTCAAGGTCGCGTCATGCACGGCGTCGGCAGTGGGTGAAAGCATGCCCCCAGTCTACGTGGCTTGAACCCTGCGACGCTCTTCCGGCCGGGCCGCGCGTGGTGGGTGGTGCAAGCCGCGCACGGGAGCCGTAGGCTGGGGACGTGAGCAGAATTAATGAGCGGGAACCGGGCAAATTGTTACAGTCCATTCCCGGCGAAGATCGTGTAACCGTCATGCTGGCCGCCTTTGAAGGATGGAACGACGCCGGTGACGCCGCCAGTGATGCGTTGACGCACCTGCACAAGTTGTGGGGTGCCAAACGCGTGGCCGTCATTGAACCGGATGAATATTACGACTTCCAGTTCACCCGCCCCGAGGTGCGCTTCACCTCGCACGGCGGGCGGAAGATCAAATGGCCGCAGACCCGGATTGCCCGTGCCAGCGTCCCCGGCACGGACATTGACGTGGTTCTGGTCCACGGTGTTGAGCCGTCGTACCGGTGGCGCGCCTATACGGCCGAGTTGTTGGCCAAGGCCGCAGAGTTGAACGTCAACTACGTGGTGCTGGTGGGTGCCTTGCTGGCCGACGTCCCCCACAGCCGCCCCATCCCTGTCACGGCAACGTGCGACGACGAGCAACTCGCCGAGCAGCTTGGCCTGGAGTCCTCTCAATATGAGGGACCAATTGGCATTGTGGGCGTGCTCAATGAGGTGGCGATGCTGGCCGGGCTGCCCACCATATCCCTGTGGGCAGCCGTGCCGCACTATGTGGCGCAGGCGCCCTCCCCCAAGGCCCAGTTGGCCTTGTTGAACCGGCTCGAGGATTTCCTGGGAGTGCCGCTGGCCACGCATGAACTCTCCGAGGATGCCCAGGCGTGGGAGCGCGGCGTGAATGAACTCGCCGCCGGCGATCCCGAAATTGCCGCCTACGTACAGCAACTGGAGCAGGCGAAGGACACGGCCGAGCTGCCGGAGGCAACGGGGGAATCCATTGCCAAGGAGTTCGAACGGTACCTGCGACGCCGGGGCCACGACCAGCCGTAGCCTGCTTCTTGCGGCGCAATAACCACCAGGCAGCGCAACAGCAGGCCGGGCAGCGCAACAGCAGGCCGGGTCCGGGGAATCATCCCCGTGCCCGGCCTGATTCGTTAGAGGCGGATGCCCAACAGGTTAGAGGCGGATGCCCAACAGGGCGTCCAACGCGTCCGAGATCAGATCGGAATCCTGGGTTGAGGCGCCGTCCAGCTCCTGCGAACCGGCAGCTTGCGCGTCAGCGGACTGCGCAGGAGCGGTCTGCGCGTCAGCGGACTGCGCGGCTGCCGTCAGGGCGTTGCTGGCCCAGGCATCGACGGCGGCCACGGCACGGGGAGCATCCAGATCCTGCGACAGTGCTGCACGCAGTTCCGCCAGCAACGGCTTTGCGCTGCCTTCCGGGGCCACCTGGGCGGCCTTGCGCCAGCGCTCGAGCCGGTATTCGGAATCCAGGAGCAGCTCCTCGGTCCAGAACCAGTCGGTGCGGTAGTGGTGGGCGAGGATGGCCAGGCGGATTGCGGCCGGCTCCCGGCCATCAGCCCGCAGTTTGGAGACGAGCACCAGGTTGCCCAGTGACTTGCTCATCTTTTCCCCATCAAGACCCACCATGCCCGTGTGCGTGTAGTGCTGGGCCATGGGCGTCTGGGCCAGAGCGAAGGCGTGGCCGGCACCCATCTCGTGGTGCGGGAACACCAGGTCGCTGCCGCCACCTTGGACGGTGAAGGGCCGGGGCAGGTACTTCTGGGCGATGACGGTGCATTCAATGTGCCAACCGGGACGGCCGGCACCCAAGGAGGCGCCCTCCCACGACGGCTCCCCTTCACGGGCGACCCGCCACAGCAGTGCGTCCAGCGGATTGCGTTTGCCAACCCGCTGCGGGTCCCCACCGCGTTCGGCAAAGAGGGGAAGCATTTCTTTCTGGGTCAGCCCGGAAACCTGACCGAGCCACCACGGTGCTTCCGGGCCGCCGGAGTGCTGTTCCGCGGAGGCGGCGTCCACGGAGAAGTAAATGTCGCCGTCGGGCTCCCCCTCTGAACCATCAATGCGGTAGGCAAAGCCATTGGCAATAAGTTTTTCAACTTCCGGGACAATCCAGGAGATGGCCTCAACCGCGCCAATGTACTCATTCGGTGCCAGCACGTTCAGTGCTTCCATGTCGGCATGGAAAAGGGCGGTCTGGGTGATGGCCAGCTCGCGCCAGTCAACGCCGTCGCGGATGGCCCGCTCGAGCAGAGGATCGTCGACGTCGGTCACGTTCTGCACGTAGTTGACGGTGCGGTCCTGGTCGCGCCAGACCCGATTGAGCAGGTCGAAAGCAACGTAGGTGGCGGCGTGGCCGATATGCGTGGCGTCGTAGGGGGTGATGCCGCATACGTACATGCTGGCCGGGCCCCCGTCCGGCAGTGGGACCACGCGCTGGGCGGTGGTTTCGTGCAGCTGGATGCTCGGCATAATGCCTGGGAGCTGGGGCAAGGCAGGGGAAGTCCAAGTTTTCACAGGACTTAGCCTATAGCGTTTGTGCAGGTGGGGTGCCACCGCCGGTTCTAAGCGGTGATGATCCCGGCCCCGAGCAGGATGTACAGCAGCACGCCCAAGGCAATCCGGTACCAGACAAACGGGCGGAAGCTTTTGGTGGAGATGTACCTCAGGAACCAGCCGATGATCAGGTAACCCACCACGAAGGCGATGACGGTGGCGAGGGCTGTCTCGCCTATGCCGAACGGGCCTTGTGCGCCTTCGTGCTTGCCGAAGATCTTGTACAGCTCATAGAAGCCGCTGCCGAAGACGGCGGGGATGGCCAGCAGGAATGCATAGCGTGCTGCGGCTTCACGGGTGTAGCCCATGAGCAGGCCGGCGGTGATGGTGCCGCCGGAGCGCGAGACGCCGGGGATCAGTGCCAGCGCCTGGGCGAAGCCGTACAGGATTCCGTGCTTGTAGCTCAGGTCCTTGAGTTCGCGTTTTTGGCTGGCAATGTGGTCTGCCACGGCCAGGATCAGACCAAACACAATCAGTGTTGTGGCCACGAGCCAGAGGTTGCGCAGCGTGGATTCAATGTGCTTTTGGAACAGCACGCCCAGAATCGCAATGGGCAGGCTGCCAATGATGACCAGCCAGCCCATGCGGACGTCCGGATTGTCGCGGGGCACCCGGCCCCGCAGCGACCCCCACCAGGCCTTGATGATGCGCACAATGTCTTTCCAGAAGAACAGCAGCACGGCTGTTTCGGTGCCCAGCTGGCTGACCGCGGTGAATGCTGCGCCGGGGTCCGCACCGGAGGGCAGAAACTTGCCCACCACGAACAGGTGGGCGCTGGAGGATATGGGGAGGAATTCTGTCAGGCCCTGCACGAGGCCCAGGAAGGCAGCTTCAAACCAGTTCACGGGTTTTAGCCTAGAGCATGACCCGGGCGGCCAGCGCCCACGCGCGGAAGTGGCTGCCAAAAAGGGAACACAATTCACCGTAAGCTTGCAGCTATGGAACAACGATTCATCGGCACCAGTGGTTTGCGTGTCTCAGCATTGGCCTTGGGCACCATGACCTGGGGCCAGGAAACAGACGAAATAACCGCCAGGGTGCAGTTCAAGGATTTCCTGGACGCCGGCGGCACCACTGTGGACACTGCCGTCAGCTATGTGGAGGGGCGCAGTGAGGCGATTCTCGGCGACATGCTCGGTGACGTTGTACCCAGAAGTGATGTTGTTCTCATCTCCAAGGCCGGGGTGAGCCACCGCAAGGGCAGGCGCATGGTGGACACCTCCCGCCGCGCCATGCTGGCAGGACTTGATGCCTCATTGGCCAGGCTGGGCACGGACCACCTCGACCTGTGGCTGGCCAACATTTGGGATGAAAATGTCCCGCTCGAAGAAACCCTGAGCGCCCTCGATTTTGCCGTCACCAGCGGTCGGGTCCGCTATGCGGGCGTATCCAACTACAACGGCTGGCAGCTGGCCCGGGCCGCCAGCATGTGCGACACCCCGATTGTGGCCAACCAGGTGGAGTATTCCCTGTTGGAGCGCAGCCCGGAACGCGAGGTGGTGCCGGCGGCAGACCATCTGGGTGCCGGCGTGCTGTGCTGGGCCCCGTTGGGCAGGGGCGCCCTGACCGGGAAGTACCGTGGCGCCACGCCCGCGGACTCCCGTGGCGCCAGCGACACCATGAGCGGGTACGTGGAAAAATATTTGTCGGGCCGCCCGGCCCGTATCACCGATGCACTGTTTACCGCAGCCAAGGGTTTAAGCAGGACACCACTGGACGTTGCGCTCAGTTGGCTGTTGGGGCACGACGTCGTCGCCTCAGCGATTGTGGGCCCGCGCACGCAGGAGCAGCTCAAAGAGATCTTGGACTCGGAGCTGGCACCGCTGCCTCAGGAGATCGTTGCTGTGCTCGGGGAAGTCTCCTGCAACAACTAATGTGCTGTGCAGCCAATGCGCGGTCCGGTTAAGAGCCGCTGCAGCTAGGAAGCGCTGTTGCGCGCGTCGGAATCGTCACCGCTGTCGATGTCACTGTCGCTGTCGCTGTCATTGTCACTGTCATTGTCGCCAGCATTATCGTCGTCTTCATCGTCTTCGTCGAAGCCATCATCTTCGCCGTAAATGACGAGCGGGGTGACTTCGTCGAAGGCGTCAAAGAGGGCTTCCTCGTAGGCCTCGAAGGCGTCGATAATGCCCAGGAAGGTGGCCTCAACAATGGGGTCCTCCTCGCCGCGGCGGGCTGAGGCTGCCACCATGTGTTCTTCCAAAGCCGTGGTCAAGGCACTCAGTGCTGCGCGGGGATCGATGCTCATGCGACTGACGGTACCAGTCAGTCCGGGATCTTGAAAGTCCCTTTAGTGTGAAACGCTCCATGTGCCCCGACAGGGGGTAGCTTGGAAGACAGAAGCCTCGCACGCGGCCGCAGCTGTTGAGAGTGCACACAGGAAGGAGCATTCATGCGAGAGAGCCTTAAACGCGTCACCGCCGGGCGCGGTGCGCCCCTGCGACAGTACGAATATCTTGAAATCACGGTGACACCAGGGGAATCCGTTCCCATCGCCTACCAGCGCCTGCGAGAGCACGCCGAATACGGCAAGTGGGAATTGGAGCGCAGCACCTTATACCTGGGCGGACAACGCAAATACGTGATGCGCCGCAAGGTCCTGCGTGTGCAGCGGACCCTCGAAATCTATTAGTCGACCGGACCCAGCCACGCGTTGGCAATGGTGCTGTGTGCCGATTCGTCATCCGAGGGGTGGAACATCCCGGCCAGCACGTCGCGGTACAGCCTGCCCAGTTCAGTCCCGGCAAAATACGTGCCACCGCCGCTGACCCGGATGATCAAATCCACCACGGTGCGGGCCGTTTCCGTGGCCCGAACCTTCAACCCCACCAGCTTCGGGAACCACTGGCTGCCGTGGTTGACCAGCTCATCCACATCGCGCGCCACCGACTCCAGCTGCGGGTACAGCCCGTCCATGGCCATGGCAGCATCGGCGATCCGCCAACGAATATCAGGATCCTGCGCGTAACTCCTGCCCGTCTTCTTGGACCGGCGCTTGTGCACCGTCGAGACCCCAATGTCCAGCGCCCGCTCCCCCAACCCGGTGTAAACCGCCGCCAGCAGCGTCTCAAAGCAGGCGAAGATGGAGAAAATCAGTGGGTCGGAGGTGGGACCCACGGGCAGCTTTCTAAACACCCGCTCCACGGGAGCCGTGACCCCCTCCAGCACAGTGGTGCAGGACTGGCTGGCGCGCATGCCCAGCGTATTCCAGTCATCCCTAATGGTGTAGCCGGGCGTGTCGCGGGTGATGAACGCGTGCACCAGCTCCGGCTCCGCACCGGTGGAATCCTTCCCGAAGATGCCCAGCCGCGTCCAGGCCGGCGAGAGCGAGGTGAAGATCTTCGTCCCCGTGAAGGAATAGCTGCCGTCCGGTTGCGGCGCCGCGATGGTGTTGGAGTCGAACAGCACCGAATCGTTGCCGGCCTCGGAATTGCCAAAGGCAAACACCTCCCCGGCCACCGCCTCCGTCAGCACATAGTGAAGGGAGTCATCCCCGCGCTGGTGCAAAAGATGTGCGACGCCGGTCCACACCAAGTGCATGTTGATCGCCAAAGCGGTGGCCGGGGCCGCCGTCGCCAATCTGCGTTGAGCGGCAGCCGCCGCTGCCAAACCAAAGCCAAGTCCGCCGTCGGACGTGGACGCAAACATGCGCAGGTAGCCCTGTTCCGTCAGCTCCGCCAGGTCCTCGTGGAAGAACTCGTTGCGCTCGTCATAGCCCTTGGCTCGTTCGCGGAAACGCTCCAGCAGTTCATCGGGCAGCAGCTCAGTCAGATCCATGGTCATGGCGGTGTTCCTTAATAGGTGCTGAGCAGGCGGTCCAGGACGCGGGCACCGAACTTCAACGAGTCCACGGGCACGCGTTCGTCGACGCCGTGGAACATGCCGGTGAAGTCCAGCTCCGGGGGCAGCTGCAGCGGGGCGAAGCCGTAACCGGTGATGCCCAGGCGGCTCAGCGACTTGTTGTCCGTGCCGCCGGAGAGCGTGTAGGGCAGGACGGTGGAGCCGGGATCCTCGGCGTGAAGGGAGTCGATCATGGCGTCCACGAGGTTGCCGGTGAACGGGGTCTCCAGCGAAACATCATTGTGGATGGAGGAGATTTCGATCCCCTCACCTGCCAATTCGCGCACGATTTCCAGGACCTGCTCATGCTGGCCTGGCAGGGTGCGGATGTCGATCATGGCCTCAGCCGTGCCGGGGATCACATTAGTCTTGTAACCGCCGCTCAGGAACGTGGGGTTGGCTGTGTTCTGCAGGGTGGCGCCCACAAAACGGGACACGGTGCCGAGCTGGCTCAGGAGCGTGTCCGGGTTGGATTCGTCAAATTCAATGCCGGTCAGCTCGGAGACGCCTTCCAGGAATGCACGCGTGGTGTCGGTGTACTCGATGGGCCACTCATGGTCGCCAATGCGGGTGACGGCCCGAGCCAGGCGGGTCACGGCGTTGTCCGTGTTGATGTGCGAACCATGGCCGGCCCGCCCGTGCGCCGTCAGACGCAGCCAGGCCAGACCCTTTTCCGCCGTTTGAAGCAGGTAGGCACGCTTGCCGTTGATGTCGGTGGAAAACCCGCCCACCTCTGAGATGGCCTCGGTGGCACCTTCGAACAGGTCCGGTCGGTTGTCCACGCTCCAACGGGCGCCGTACGTGCCACCGGCTTCCTCATCGGCAAAGAAGCCGAAAATGATGTCGCGTTTCGGCTTGCGGCCATCCCTGCCCATGGAGCGCATGACGGAAAGAATCATGGCATCCATGTCCTTCATGTCCACGGCCCCGCGACCCCAGATCAATCCGTCGCGCTCTTCGCCGGAGAACGGGTCCACCGTCCAATCCGATGCTTGCGCCGGGACCACGTCCAGGTGGCCGTGCACCACCAGCGCCGGCAGTGAGGAATCCGTGCCCTCAATCCTGGTGACCACGTTGGCCCGGCCCGGCGAGGACTCGTACAGCTCCGGTGAGAGTCCCACCTCAGAAATCAAGGCCGCGGTGTGTTCGGCTATGGCCCGCTCCCCCGGCCCTTCATTGTCGGCATAGTTGCTGGTGTCGAAACGAATGAGATCGGCGCAGATGCCTGCAACTTCATCCTCGGGCCTGACGTTGTTCAAGGGGTGGCTCCTTAGCTGTGGTGCGTTTGTCCCAGCCTACCTTTTGGGCCGGTGGGGGACCTTAGCCTGCGGTCGGAATCGGCTGGGGGTCCTCGATTGTTCTTTCCGGCAAAAGTCGTGCTATTGTTTTCATCGCTGCTGCAGGAAACATCGATTCACCCGAGAGGGAGAAACACGGTTCCTGCGATCACCTGCGCGGGTGGCGGAATGGCAGACGCGCTAGCTTGAGGTGCTAGTCCTGGAAACGGGGTGAGGGTTCAAGTCCCTTTCCGCGCACAAATGAACTCCCCAAGGAACGTAAAGTTTCTTGGGGAGTTTTTGCTATCCCATAAAGCAATACTGCCCTTAAAGCAATAATGTCAGTGCCGGCCGATACGCTCGCCGAAGATCACAGCCGCGGTTGAACAGGAGCCCGTCATGGAAGTAAACACAAAGACAGCCCGCAAGGCACAGAAAACCCTGGAACTTATTACCGCTTTGCTCGCCAAGGCTGAGAACACCCCCTACCCGGCGGAGGCCCAGACCTTTCAGGAGCATGCCGAACGGCTCATGGTACGGTACGGCATCCAACAGGCAGCCATCGACGCCGAGGCCGGCAAGGCTGGGCGGCCGCAGGAAACCATGGTTGAGGAACGTGTGGAGCTGACAGGCGCATACCGCGTTGGACAGTCACGTGGCTTTATTGCCATCGCCAGGGCGTTCGACACCGTCCAGATTTTGCAGGCCACCGCCTCGGACCGGAAGATCATTTACCTCATCGGCGCCGAGTCCGACGTCGGGGCGATCCGCAGGCTTTTCAGCTCGCTTCTGATCCAGCTCGGGATGGCCATGTCCGCGTGGTGGGCGGGGTACCCCCTGAAGCCATATCTTTCCGGGCATGAACGGACCCTCGAGCGGCGCCAGTTCCAGCTGGGCTTTTTGACCACGGTCGCCGGGCGGATCGCCGCCTTGCATAAACAGGAGACAGCCGCAGGCGAACCGGGCAGTGAGTTGGTTCTCGCCAGCCGCAAGGATCGCGCCCTCGACCACGCCGAGTCGCTGTACCCGGTAACCCGGACAGCACGACGCCAGGCCATGGCCTACGGTTCCGCCAATGCGCATGCCGCGGGGAGCTCGGCAGGGAAACGCGCCACAGTCAATAGTGAGATCGCCTGACCCTGCCGGGCCCCTCAGGAAGCGTTGACTGTGCCGCTAAAGTACTTGCGGGACGTACGCGCGTTCCAGGCGGTGAACCCGGAACTGATCCACCGACCGTCCTCGGCCCGGTTGTCCAAGACCTCCAGGGAAACCGTGGCCGGCAGGAAGATGGGCGAATCAAAGGAGATATCCCACGTGAATGAGTCGGGCTTGGCCATCGGCACCGTGGCCAGGACGCGTGCCGCCGCATACATTCCATGCGCGATGGACCGGCGCAGACCCAGGGCCTTGGCGCTCAATACGCTCAGGTGGATCGGGTTGAAGTCACCTGACACGGCTGCGTAGGCACGTCCCGTATCCACCCCAAGACGCCATTGCGCCGTGGGTGCGGGCGGAACAAAGTCCACCCGGGCCGCGGTTTCTTTTGCGGCGGGCTTGTCCAGTCCTTGCAAATAGACACCCTTGGCCAGATACGTGGACACGCCGCGCCACAGCAGCGTGGTTCCTTCGGCGTTGAGTATTTCCGCCACAATCTGTACCTGGGTTCCGCTCTTGTGGCCCGTCAGATCCCGCGCCCAGGCACGCACCCACAGCTCGTCCGTGAACAGGACAGGAGCAAGGTGTTCCACCTCGTTGCGCAGGTGGATCATCCCCAGGAGCGGCAGTGGAAAGTCCTCGGCCACCATGACGGACATGGCCACAGGGAACGCGAAAGCATGCAGATAACCTGACGGCAGCACGTCGCGCGCCGGCTCCCCCATCAGGTGGGCGAATTCCGTCACCTTGGCCAGGTCGGCACGGACCCCGCGCACCTCCACCGCCGACGCGGGCAGGGCAACCGCCGGCTCCGAACGCAGCAGCCGGTTCTTGGCCGCCGTGGCCGCCGCATTGATGTACAGCTTGGACAGCGACGGCATTTCCGTCAGCACGGCACCGTCGCTCATTGCCCCACCAGGTTCTGTCCGCACACACGCAGAACGTTGGCCGTGACCCCTGCCGCAGCCGGTGCGGCGAAAAAGGCGATGGCCTCAGCCACGTCGGACGGTTTGCCGCCTTGCTGCAGGCTGTTCAGCCGACGCGCGACTTCGCGGGTGGCGAAGGGAATCTTCGCGGTCATGTCGGTTTCAATGAATCCGGGTGCGACGGCGTTCACCGTGCCACCGTGCACGGCCAGCAGCGGCGCGGTGGCACGGACCATGCCCATGACCCCGGCCTTGGAAGCGGCGTAGTTGGTCTGGCCGCGGTTGCCGGCAATCCCGCTGGTGGAGGCGACGCTGATGATGCGCCCGTTCGTGGCAAAGTCCGTGTTCGCCAGAAATGCTTCATTCATGCGCAGCTGCGAGGCAATATTGACGGCGATGACTGAATTCCACTTCGCCGCATCCATGTTGGCGAGCAGCTTGTCGCGCGTGATGCCGGCGTTGTGCACCACAACATCCAGCCGGCCGTAACGCTCCATGGCCAGCTCCAGGATGCGCGCCCCGGCATTCTCCGCAGTGATGTCCAACTGCATCGCCGTACCCGCAATGTCGTTGGCAACTTCTGCCAAATGGTCCCCCGCAGCGGGCACATCAACCACAATCACGGTGGCCCCGTCACGGGAAAGGGTGCGGGCAATCGCCGCACCAATGCCCCGGGCGGCCCCGGTCACAACAGCGACGTTGCCAGCCAGCGGCTTCTCCCAGTCCACAGCCTCCGCTGAACCAGACTCAGCAGAGACAGACTCAGCCGAGACAGATTCGGTGGGGACAGATTCCGTGGAGACAGATTCAGTGGAACCTGCCGTTGACGCGGTGAGGAACTGGCCGTCCACAAAGGCCGAACGCCCGGAGAGGAAGAATCTCAGCGACGCCATGGCACTGGGCGAATCTGCGGCAATGTCGTTGGCCAGCAAAACACCGTTGGCCGTGGCACCTGCGCGCAGTTCCTTGGCCAACGACCGAACAATACCGTCCACGCCATTGCGTGCGGCGGCCACTGCCGGTGTGTCTGCAGTGGTGGCCGGGCGTGAGATGCTCACGACCCGGGCGTTCTTGTGCAGATCGCGCAGCACGGCTCCCACAGTGAGCATGGGAGCGGACAGTTCCTCTGGATGCGCGAGCTCGTCCAGTACTGCCACCACGGCACCCAACTTCTCCTTGGGCGTGGCATGGCGACGCACGTCCTGGTGCCATGAGAGCAACGCCCGGGCAACGGCGTCGGCCCCTGCTCCTTGGCCCACAACCAGGATGGGCCCGTCCACAAGTGGCGCGGCGGGGCTGTAGCGGCGCAGGATGGCCGGTTGCGGCAGGCCCAAACGCTTGGCCAGGTCCTTGCCGAAGCCACTGCTGACGAACTCCGTGTATTTGTCGGCCTTTTCACGCACGGCTGATGACTTGTTCTGTGCAGTCATGGCTCTACCGTGCTTCCAGGATGGCGACGACGCCCTGTCCGCCAGCGGCACATACGGAGATGAGTCCGCGGGCAGGGCGTCCGTCAACGGTGCCGCGTTCGTGCAGCATCTTGGCCAGGCTGGCCACGAGGCGACCGCCGGTGGCGGCGAACGGGTGGCCCGCAGCCAGGGATGAGCCATTCACGTTCAGTTTGCCCCGGTCCACGGTGCCGAACGCACCGGGCAGGCCCAGCCGGGTCTGGCCGAACTCTTCGTCTTCCCAGGCTGCGAGAGTGCTCAGCACCGTCCCGGCAAAAGCTTCATGGATCTCGAAGTAGTCAATGTCCGCCAGGGTCAGGTTGTTGCGGGCCAGCAGGCGCGGCACGGCGAAGACCGGTGCCATGAGCAGCCCGTCCTTGCCGTGGACAAAGTCAACCGCTCCGGCTTCGCCGTCAACGACGTCGGCCAGAATGGGCAGGTCGCGGGCGGCGGCCCAGTCTTCGGAGGCAAGGAGTACGGTGGATGCGCCGTCGGTCAGCGGCGTGGAGTTGCCGGCTGTCATTGTGGCACCCTCGCCCAGGGACTTGCCGAACGCCGGCTTGAGCTTGGCCAGCTTTTCCATGCTGGAGTCGGCACGCAGGTTGGAGTCTCGGCTGAGCCCGCGGAAGGGGGTGATCAGGTCATCGAAGAAGTGGTTGTCATACGCGGCGGCCATGTTCTTGTGGCTGGCCAGGGCCAACTCATCCTGGGCCTCGCGGGCGATCTTCCACTGGGCGGTGGTCAGTGCCTGATGTTCGCCCATGGACAGGCCTGTGCGGGGTTCGCCCGTGGAGGGGGCATCCGGCGAGAGGTCCTTGGGACGGATGCGGCTCAGGATTTTCAGCTTCTGCCCCGTGGTCTTGGCCCGGTTCAGATCCAGCAGGATGCTGCGCAGACCCTCGCTCACGGCAATGGGGGCATCCGAGGCGGAGTCCACACCGCCGGCAATGCCCGAGTCAATCTGGCCCAGCTTGATCTTGTTGGAGAGGCCAATCACGGCCTCCATGCCTGTTGCGCATGCTTGTTGCAGATCGTAGGCGGGGGTGGTTGCGGCCAGCGCGGAACCCAGAACTGCTTCGCGCGTCAGGTTGAAATCACGGGAGTGCTTCAAGACGGCACCGGCTGCCACCTCGCCGATTTCCTCACCGGCCAAGCCGAAGCGGGCCACCAATCCGTCCAGGGCTGCCGTGAGCATGTCCTGGTTGGAGGAATGCGCGTAGGCGCCGCCGGAGCGGGCAAACGGGATGCGGTTGCCGCCAACAATGACGGCCTTGCGGACACCTGTGGAAGCGGCTGTGGTGGTTGCATCCTGGGCGGCGACGGGGGTATTGGGGCTGGTCATAAAGCTCTCTCCTTCGAAAACACCATCTGTTACTGATACCCAGCGTACCTGATACGCTGAGTATCGTGAACACGTTACGACAAGAGACGGCCCCGCCGCCTCCTTCTTCTTTGCCCGCTGCAGACGGGCGTTCGGCGAGGTGGGAATCCCACCGCGAGGAACGCCGTCGGGCATTGATCAAGGCAACACGCAAAGCCATCCACCGACTGGGTCCGGATGCCTCCATGGAGGGCATTGCCGCGACCGCAGGAACATCAAAATCTGTGTTCTACCGGTACTTTGGTGACAAGACGGGGCTGCGCCACGCTGTGGGCGCCGTGGTCATCCGGGAAATGCAGCACACCATCGCCGCCGCCCGGCAAGGAGCCAACGAGCCGCGCCAGGGCGTGACCGCCATGGTTGCTGCGTACCTGCAGATGGCGGCGACCTCTCCCAACGTTTACTTTTTTGCCACCATGCCCAGCGACGGCGATACGCGGCAGTCCGGCGAGTTGAAGGGCTTCTTCGAAACCGTCACGGAAATGATCACCGAACCACTCCGGCACCTGCTCGGCGATCCACAATCCGTGCTGCTGGACTATTGGCCGGCGGCCTCCATCGGGCTGGTGCGCACCGCGGGGGAATTGTGGTTGCAGACCCCGGAAAACCCGGACAAACCAGGCTTTCATGCCATGGCTGAACAAATTTCAGCCTGGCTCTTCGACGGCGTCGGGAGCCTTGTCTCCACACGCCCCTCATCCGAGAAGTAACAGCAGAAGAAGGACAATCATGACCAATGCAATGACCTCCGCCCCTCCCGCCAGCCAGGAGCCCACCGGTGTTGACGTCGCGGCGCTCGGTGAGCTACTTCTTGGCCGCTGGGCGGATGTGCGCCTGGCCGCCCGAGAGTTGGCCGGCCGGCCCGAGTTGCACAAAATCGAGGGACTCTCCGTGGCCGAACACCGTGAACGCGTGTTCAAGCAATTGGGTATTTTGGTGCAGGCCAACGGCGTCCACCGGGCCTTCCCCACCCGCATGGGCGGTGAGAATGACCACGGCGGCAATGTTGCCGGCTTTGAGGAACTCGTCATCGCCGATCCGTCACTGCAGGTCAAGGGCGGCGTGCAGTGGGGCCTGTTCGGCTCGGCCGTGTTGCATCTGGGGAACGAGGAGCACCAGGACAAGTGGCTGCCCGGCATCATGGATCTTTCCATTCCAGGCTGCTTCGCCATGACGGAGATTGGACACGGTTCCGACGTCGCCTCAATTGGCACCACCGCCAGCTATGACGTTGAGACGCAGGAATTTCTCATCAACACCCCGTTCCGAGCGGCCTGGAAGGAATTTCTGGGCAACGCGGCGGTGCACGGAGTGGCTGCCGTGGTCTTTGCCCAGCTCATCACCAAGGGCGTCAACCATGGCGTCCACGCGTTCTTTGTTGATCTGCGTGACCCGGCCACCATGGAGTTCCTGCCGGGCATTGAGGGACTTGATGACAATATCAAGGGCGGGCTCAACGGCATTGACAACGGCCGCCTGGCGTTCCACAACGTGCGAATACCCCGCACGAACCTGCTCAACCGCTATGGCGACGTCGCCGCTGACGGCAGCTACAGCTCCCCCATCGCCAGCCCCGGCCGCCGCTTCTTCACGATGCTCGGCACCTTGGTGCAGGGCCGCGTCTCGCTGAATGGTGCAGCCGTTGCTGCTTCGAAGGTGGCGCTGAAAATCGCCATCCAGTATGCATCTGAGCGGCGTCAGTTCAACGCGGCCTCCGATACGGAGGAAGTGGTTCTGCTGGACTACCAGCGCCACCAGCGTCGTTTGCTGCCATTGCTGGCCACAACGTACGCGGCTGCCTTTGCGCATGAGGAACTGCTGGTGAAGTTCGACGAAGTCTTCTCCGGCGCCCACGACACCGACGAGGACCGCCAGGATCTGGAAACCCTCGCCGCCGCCATGAAGTCCGCGTCCACCTGGCACGCCCTGGACACGTTGCAGGAATGCCGTGAGGCATGTGGTGGCGCCGGTTTCATGGTGGAAAACCGCTTCACCTCGCTGCGTGCGGACCTGGACATCTATGCCACATTCGAGGGCGACAATACTGTTCTGCAGCAGTTGGTCGCCAAGCGTCTGCTGGCTGATTACAGCAAGGAATTCCGCAACCTCGACTTCGGCATCCTGGCCCGCTTCGTTGTTGGCCAGGCCGCTGACCTGACGTTGAACAAGACCGGCCTGCGGCAGGTGGCGCAGTTCGTCTCCGACACCGGTTCCGCACAGAAGTCTGCGAAGGCGCTCAAGGATGGGGACACTCAACGGCAGATGCTTGCCGATCGGGTCCAGACCATGGTCGCCTCGGTTGCCGGTGAGCTCAAGGAAGCCGCCAAGCTGCCGAAGGAGAAGGGTGCCGAGGTCTTCAATAACAACCAGAACGACCTTATCGAGGCCGCCCGTGCCCATGCGGATCTGCTGATGTGGGAGGCTTTCACTTCTGCCCTGACCCGCGTCGAGGATGCCGGCACCAAACACGTACTGACACGCCTGCGCGATCTTTTCGGCCTCTGCCTCATCGAAAAGCACCTCGACTGGTACCTGATGAACGGCCGGATTTCCATGCAGCGCGCCCGCAGTTTGGGGCCCTACATCAACCGTGTTCTCGCCAAACTGCGTCCTCACGCGCTTGATCTGGTTGATGCGTTTGGCTACGGTCCCGAGCACCTCCGGGCACCCATCGCCTCCGGCATTGAGCGCGACCGCCAGGACGAGGCCATGGCCTATTACCGCAACCTGCGCGCCAGCTCCGACTCCCCCATCGATGAAAAGGTGCTGATCGCGCGGCAGAAGTCTGCCGCGAAGAAGAAATAGCTCCTTCCTTTCCTGAAGTACGACGGCGGGAGGCCACCTTTTCAACCAAGGTGGCCTCCCGCCGTGGTTGCGTCTGCCTGGGCACTGCGGCCACTGCGGCCACTGCGGCTACCGAATGTTGTGTGGGAAGTTGCCCGTCCATTACTCCACAGGGGTGGCTGCAAAGGAAGTTTTCCTGATTCGACCCCTCGCCCCCTTGCGTGTCGGTACCACCAACTAGAATATATATATGAGTAAAACAGCAACGGAGCCGAACAATTCTGGCTCCAGAAGAAGCAGCAATCGGTGCGGCGATCAAGTCCACCGCCTCCTGAATCTTGCCGCCGCCCTGGCGCGTACAGCTGTCGTCCCCTCCCCTGGGTCCGGCCCGACTGAGGCAGGCCCGGCTACGCCCGCTGACGCAGCCCCCGCATCGCCCACCAACTCCGGCACCAACCCCGGTACCGGCACCGGCACTGGCGCCAGCTCCGGCACCACTGCCTATGGCATGCCACTGGGCATGGATGCAGGGTCCCTCTCCGACTCACAGTCTCTGCAATGGGCGCGGGATGTGGAGGCATTGCTGCGCTGGGGACAGGCCCTTGCCGTACAGGCCGCGGGCGATATTGAACACCGTGCTGCATCGGGCCGTTTTGTCGAAACGGGCGCCACAGGTGCAGTGTCACTGTTGGTGCAGACCCTTCAACTCAGCGGCCGTGAGGCAAAGCAGCGGATCGATCTTGCACAGCAGATCTTGCCGGTTGCCGACAGCATCAGCGGTCAGGTCGCGCCGGCGGCACACCCCATGCTGGGGCAGGCCTTCTTTACGGGACAATTGTCCCAAGAGCGTGCTTTGACGACCCTGAAATTCCTGAATGACACCCAGCGCCTCGTGACCAATGGCATCATTGGGCAAGACACGCTGGATGACGTTGAGGAGTCCCTGACCGACACCGCCACCGGAGAGGGACCCGATTTTATCCGGGCGGTCGGCAATCAGATCATGAGCCATATCGACCCGGATGGAAACAAGCCAACCGAGGCGGATCTCCGCGCAAAACAGGGCTTGTTCTTCCGCAGGGCAAGGAATGGGCTCGTCGGCATCTATGGCCACTGCACCATTGAGCAATACGAGCAGGTCATGGCCACAATCTCGTACGCAACGAACCCCAACAAGCACAAGGACGTCAGTGACATCAACGCTGATCAAACCGCCAGCGGCGACGACGCATTCGGCACTGGCAATGCCGCCGAGAACAGTGGTGCCACCGAGACCAGCGCCGCCGCGGCCGGTTCGTCCGCTGCTGCTTCTGATACTTCTCCCGCAAACGGCGGACGGCAACAGGAATCATTGTGGGAACAGCTTAAGAAAACCTCCGATCTCCTGAACACCGCAGACCCGGATTCTGGCTCTGGTCTTGGTCCTGGTCCTGGTCCTGGTCCTGGTCCTGGTCCTGGTCCTGGCAACGATCGTAACCGAGCCACTGCCACTGCGACAGCACAGCCGGGCTCAAATCCACCCAAACCACCATCCTGCGCTCCCGATTCCCAGCAGGGCCCGGGGCAGGAATCCCTGCAAGGTTGGGGGAATAACTGGAAACGACGCCTGGAGGCGTGGGAGGTCCCGCCCCGACCGCCGGACGCACCCGAGAACGCCATCGCGCCAATCTACGAGGGCGACGCTTGGTTCTGGTTCGATTCCGATGCACCGCCTCCATGGCCCCATCCCGCTGCCGGATCGGCATCAACTGACAGCACCACCAACGGATCTCGCGATAGCTTTGAAATCGGTGGCAGCGCTAAAATCGGTGACAGCTTCGGTCCCGGATGGGCAGGTGGCCTCCTGGGCGACCCGCTGCCATCGCAGGCTGAGTACAGTGAGCCGTGGCCTCGACTGATCAATGGAGTTTGGGTTCCGGCGCCAGGCAGTGAAGCGGACTTGGACGGCCTGGATCCCACCGACCCGTCCAGCACGGACCGGGCCGTCGAAGACACCCGCACCCGGGGCCAGAAACTCCTGGATGGGCTCATAGACTGCGTGAAACTGGCGGCCCGCACCGGAAGCCTGCCGCTCAACGGTGGTTTGAAAACCCAGCTCATCCTGACCACCAGCGAAGCGGACCTGCGCAGACAGGACGGTCTCGGCACGGTCTACACCACGTTCAGTGGCCCCATGCCCCTGGGCTTGTTTGACCAAGCGCTCTGTGATCCGGAAGTCACCAGGCTGGTCTACGGGGACGGAGCGGAAATCATCAACGCCGGACGCACGCGGCGCCTTTTCACCCCGCCACAACGTAAGTTGCTGTTTGCCCGGGATCTGGGCTGTTCGTTCCCCGCTTGCACCGCCGTGGCCATATGGTGCGAGGCCCACCACATCATCCCGTGGCAACAAGGCGGAAACACGGACATCAGCAATGCCTGCTTGTTGTGCAGCCGCCACCACACCCTGATACACAACGGTGACTGGGAAGTTAAGCTCATCGCCGGCACCCCGTGGTTCACGCCGCCGTTGCAGGCGGACCGTATGCGGGCTCCGCGCCGGAACCTCTTCCACCACGGGCTCACCAAGAATGGGAAGCCGTATCAACCGCCCATGGCGTAGGCCGTGCTGATCATCCACCGGGCCCGGGCAACCCGAGTAGCATCCACTGTGCTGATAGTCGTACGACCAAGTCAAACAACCAGCCGATTATTGCGGCAGGACGCTTTTGTAGACGTCCAAGGTCTGCTCAACGATGGACTCCCAGGAGAAATGCTCGGCAGCACGTTGGCGGCCCTTTTCTCCCATGACGCGGGCTCGTGCCGGGTCGTTCACCACCTCGATCATGGCGGCCGCAAAGTCCGCAACGAACTTTTCCGGATCAAGCGGGGTTCCGGTGCCGTCGGCCACTTGTTCCAGAGGAACCAGCAGACCGGTCTCACCGTGTGCCACCACCTCCGGAATGCCGCCGGTTGCGCTGGCAACCACGGCCGCACCGCAGGCCATGGCTTCCAAGTTCACAATTCCCAACGGTTCGTAAATGGAGGGGCAGGCAAACACGGTTGCATGGCTGAGAACCTGGATCAGCTCAGCCCTGGGAAGCATGCGTTCAATGACAACCACACCGTCACGCTCGGCCTTCAACCCTTCGATCAATCCATTGACCTCGGCAGCGAGTTGGGGTGTGTCGGCCGCTCCGGCGCACAGAATGAGTTGAACCTCCGGCGGCAGCGCGGCCGCCGCCTTCAAAAGGTACGGCACACCCTTCTGCCGGGTAACGCGTCCCACCCAAACCACGCTGGGACGGGACGGGTCAATCCCCAGCGAACGAACGACGTCGTCCTTCTCATCACGCTGCCACATCGAGACGTCGATACCGTTGTGAATGACCTTCACCTTTTCGGGATCAACTTCCGGGTAACTGCGCAATATGTCTTGGCGCATTCCATCGGATACAGCGATGATGGCTGCGGCGGCTTCGTAAGCGGTCTTCTCCACCCACGAGGAAACGGCATAGCCGCCGCCAAGTTGTTCAGCCTTCCAGGGCCGCAGCGGTTCCAGGCTGTGCGCACTGAGCACATGCGGGATGCCGTGGAGGAGCGAGGCAATGTGCCCGGCCATGTTCGCATACCAGGTATGGGAATGGACTAAATCCGACCCGGCAATGGCAGTAACCACCTCCAAATCGACACCCAGGGTCTGCACTGCTGCATTTGCATTTGAGAGTTGCGGAAGATTGTCATAGGAGGTCACAGTTGCCCCATGAAAATCCTTCTCCCGCTCCTTCCCAAAGGCATGTACATGCAAATCAGTTTTAGCTGCCAAGACACGGCTGAGCTCGGCGACATGCACGCCGGCCCCACCATAAATCTCGGGCGGAAACTCTTTTGTCACAATATCGATACGCACACTCTCAAGGTAGTCTGTCTGGACACGTTTGTTCTAGTGTGAAGTTGTTGCGACCGTTCCATGGACTCAACACAGTGCAACACTGAAGCTGTCGGAGGTTGGATCATGTCTGTCAAGAAAGTTCTCGCGATTGTTTTGGCTGGTGGTGAGGGCAAACGTTTGATGCCCTTGACTGCGGACCGCGCTAAACCTGCTGTTCCATTTGCCGGATTCCGGTTGGTGGATTTTGCTTTATCGAACTTGGCAAATTCCGGTTATTTTAAAATTGTTGTTTTAACGCAGTATAAATCTCACAGTTTGGACCGCCACATTTCCGAAACGTGGCGAATGTCCACACAATTGGGCAACTACGTCGCCTCGGTCCCCGCCCAGCAGCGACGCGGAAAAAGCTGGTTTTCCGGCAGTGCCAATGCCATTTACCAATCCATGAACCTAATTGGGGACGCCGAACCGGACATTGTGGTTGTGGTTGGCGCGGACCACGTTTATCGCATGGATTTTGAGCAGATGGTGGCCAGCCACATTGCCTCCGGTGCCCGTGCCACGGTGGCCGCCGTGAGGCAACCGTTGGCAATGGCGGACCAGTTTGGTGTCATTGAAATTGACGGCGGTGAGATCCCGGGAGCGGTTGGCGCCCACAAAATTTCAGCGTTTGTTGAGAAGCCGGAATCCACACCGGGCCTGCCTGATGCCCCGGATCAGTTCCTGGCGTCAATGGGCAATTACGTCTTTGACACCGACGCGCTTGTTGAGGCACTGGAGGCCGATGCTGTCAACGTCGACAGCAAAAACGACATGGGCGGGGACATCATTCCCTACTTCGTGGATCGCGACGAGGCCTATGTATATGACTTCTCCACCAACGACATCCCCGACGCCACCGACCTGGACCGCAATTACTGGCGTGATGTGGGGACCATCGACTCGTACTACGACGCGCACATGGACCTCATCTCCCCGGTGCCGATCTTCAACCTGTACAACCGCACCTGGCCCATCTACACCCGGAACACCACTTCACCACCGGCCAAGTTCGTCCACGGTGAGCACAATGCTGTCGGGACGGCCTTGGATTCCATTGTCGCTCCGGGGGTGGTGGTCTCCGGTGGTGTCGTGGAAAACTCCGTGCTCTCCAACGACGTGTACGTGGGTACCGGTGCACGGGTCCAGAACAGCGTCCTCATGGACAAGGTCATCATTGGTGCCGGCGCTGTGGTGCGGCGGGCAATCATTGACAAGAACGTGAAGATTCCCGCCGGTGCCACGATCGGCGTCGACCCCATCCTGGACCGCAACCGCGGATTCGCAATTACCGAATCCGGGCTCACGGTCCTGAGCAAGGGTCAGACGGTGCCTGCGCCCGATGAAGATGAGAAGGCACTGGCCAAAGCGGCCGCCGCCGAACTCCCGGAAGCGCTGGCTCTCATTGTCGAGAAGGACGCTGTGTTCGAGGCAGCAATGGCCCGCGTCGTGGAAAACCAACTCGAAGCTGCCGAGTCAGCCGCACCCAAGAACGGCCAGTCAGCGGCGGCCAGTAAAGAGGCTAATATTGATGGGTGAGCGCTCCTGAATTAACCCCTGAAGAAATCCAAAATTGCATTAAGGTTTTGGAGAATATCCACGTCTATGACGAGGAAAATGCCGACTACGTGGCGGTGCGCCGGGCAACCGGAAAAATGTTCAAGGCGGTCAAACGCCACCGACGCACCAGCAAACGTGACGCCGTCAATGAGGCCGACAAGGCCGTCATTGCCCTGACGGCGACAGCGGCACCGGACCGCATTGACGATGAAACCAGGGGCAACAAGCTCAAAGCTTCAACCACTGGCGACACGGCCGGGACGCTCATTCGTTCCCGGCCGTGTTACATCTGCAAACAGCACTACACACTGGTGGACTCCTTCTACCACCAGCTCTGCCCGGAGTGCGCCGCGTTTAACCATTCCAAGCGTGACGCGCGGACCGACCTCACCGGCAAGCGTGCGCTGCTCACCGGCGGCCGGGCCAAAATTGGCATGTACATTGCCCTGCGGCTGCTGCGCGACGGCGCCCACACCACCATCACCACGCGATTCCCCAAGGATGCTGCCCGGCGTTTTGCCGCCATGGAAGACAGCGCCGAGTGGCTGCACAGGCTCCTCATTGTCGGCATCGATTTGCGTGACCCAACCCAGGTGGTGGCACTGGCCGACTCACTGAACGAGGCCGGCCCCCTGGACATCATCATCAACAACGCGGCCCAGACCGTGCGCCGTTCCGGCAACGCGTACAAACCGCTGGTGGATGCCGAACTGGAAGAACTTCCCACGGACTCCCCCATGCCCGAGCTGGTCACGTTTGGCCACGCCCATGACAAGCATCCGCTGGCGTTGGCCACGCAGATGATGACGCACCCCCAGCTTGCAGGCGACGAGATTGCGGCGCTGGCCCTGTCCATGGGCTCGGCTTCCCTGGACCGGATTGAGGCAGGCACCGCGATCGACGCCGGCGGGCTGGTTCCCGATGTTGCCGCCATGAACAGCTGGACGCAGGTGGTGGACCAGGTGGACCCGCTGGAGATGCTCGAAGTTCAGCTGTGCAACGTCACAGCTCCGTTCCTGTTGGTCTCGCGCTTGCGCCCGGCCATGGCCGCCTCCGAGGCCCACCGCAAATACATTGTCAACGTTTCCGCCATGGAGGGTCAGTTCTCCCGCGCCTACAAGGGCCCCGGACATCCCCACACCAACATGGCCAAGGCCGCGTTGAACATGCTCACCCGCACGAGCGCAAAGGAAATGCTGGAGACCGACCGGATCCTCATGACCGCGGTGGACACCGGCTGGATCACGGACGAACGCCCCCATTACACCAAGGTCCGCTTGGCTGAGGAAGGCTTCCACGCACCCCTTGACCTCGTGGATGGTGCCGCCCGCGTCTACGATCCCATCGTCATGGGCGAATCCGGGGAAGACCAGTACGGCGTCTTCCTCAAGGACTACAAGCCCAGCCCGTGGTGAGCGCCGACGCCGGGACGCCAACTCTCGCTGCAACGGTACGGTCCCTGGCCCCTGGCCTGGGCGCCGCCCTCGTGGCGGTGGCTCTCTCTCTCCTGGTCCACACCATGGTGCCGATGCTCCCGGCGATGACTGTCGCCGTCGTACTTGGCATTGCTGCGGTGAACCTGCCCGGCACCTCAAGGCTGTGTCAGGGCCCGTGGCGCAAGGGACTGAATTTTGCCGGCAAACACCTCATGCGCGTCGGCATCGTGTTTTTGGGGCTCAAGCTCAGCCTCGGGGACATCATGGACCTGGGCTGGATCAGCGTGGCGCTGATCGTCGCCGTGGTGCTGCTCAGCTTCGCCGGCACCCTGGCACTGGGCAGGCTGTTCCGGCTCGGCGGCGACACACCGCTGCTGATCGCCACCGGATTCTCCATCTGCGGGGCGTCGGCGATCGGTGCGATGGCTGCCGTGAAGGGAACGAAACACGAGGACACTGTGCTGCCGGTGGCGCTGGTGACCCGGTGCGGGACGCTGGCCATTGGGGTGTTGCCGCTGCTGATGGGCCCGCTGGGCCTGTCTCCGCTGGAGTTTGGCCAGTGGGTGGGCGCCGGAGTCCACGACGTTGGACAGGTGGTGGCCACGGCCCAGACCGCCGGCGCCGTGGCGTTGGGAGCCGCCGTCGTCGTCAAATTGACGCGAGTGGTGCTCCTGGCTCCAATCGTGGGCGTGGCAGGGGCTTTGGAGCGCCGGCGCCATGCGCGTGCTCTTGCGCTCACCCGGGCCGGAGCCACGGATGCGCCGGCGCCGAAATTCCCGCCCGTGGTGCCGTTGTTTGTGGTCGGTTTCCTGCTCATGACTGCGCTGCGCACCACGGGCTGGCTGCCGGAGATTGCCATTGAGGGCGGCGCCCTGGCCCAGGACATCGCCCTGGGCGCGGCCCTGTTCGGGCTCGGCTCCAGTGTGCGGATCAAGGATCTGCTGGCCACCGGCCTGCGGGCAACCGTCATGGCGCTGTGTGCCTGGGCGCTCATCGCCACGCTCGCTTTTGGGGCGATCCACCTGATGCCAGCCTGAGGCCGGAATTCCGGCGGTCCGTGATTGAATGAAATGGTGTCCAACCATAATCTTTTGCGAAGTGAAGCAGCCGCCCGAAAATCCCACCTTACGGTCCACAGCTACGATGTGGACCTTGACCTGAGTCAGGCCGAAGACCTTTCGATTCCCGGTTTCCCGTCCACCAGCACCATCCGTTTCTCGGCCGCTGTGGGGCCGGGGGCAGAGAAGGAAACGTTCCTGGACTTCATTGGGCTCAGTGTTGAGTCCGTGTTGCTGAACGGAACGGCACTGGAGGTGGCCGACGTCGTGGACGGCTCACGCATCCACCTGCCGGGCCTGCAGGCCGAGAACGAGGCGGTGGTGAGCGCCACGGCCGCCTACTCCAGCAGTGGCGAGGGCCTGCACCGCTTCGTCGATCCGGCCGACGGACAAACCTACACCTACACGCAGTACGAACCCTCCGACGCCCGCCGCGTGTTCGCCAACTTTGAACAACCCGATCTGAAGGCGCCGTTCACCTTCCACATCAGTGCCCCTGCAGGCTGGGAGGTTGCCTCAAACCAGTCCGTGACCAGCCACGAAGGGAATCGGTGGGACTTCGCCCCGACGCTGCCCATCTCCACCTACATCACGACCGTTCTGGCCGGCCCGTATACCAAGGTTGAAGACCATTTCTCCATGGTGTTCGGCCCAGACAGCGCCCACCACGGCACCACATTGGAGATCCCGCTGGCTGCGTACTGCCGCGCATCCCTGGCCGGCCACTTTGATGCCGATGAGATTTTCAGGCTCACGAAAGCCGGCTTGAAGTACTTCAACGAACTTTTCGATTACCCGTACCCCTTCGGCAAATATGACCAGGCCTTCGTGCCCGAATACAACCTGGGCGCCATGGAAAACCCGGGCCTGGTCACGTTCACCGAAAGCTACGTGTACGCCTCCCGCGCCACGGACACCGCATACCAGCAGCGGGCCAACACCATCATGCACGAGATGGCACACATGTGGTTTGGCGATCTCGTCACAATGAGCTGGTGGGACGATTTGTGGTTGAAGGAGTCCTTCGCCGATTTCATGGGCCATCTGGCTGTTGCCGAGGCCACGGCGTGGGGCGAGAAGTCGTGGACCATGTTCGCCAGCCGCCGCAAGGCGTGGGCCTACACGCAGGACCAGCTGCCCACCACCCACCCCATCGTCGCTGACATCGTGGATCTGGAGGCGGCCAAGGCGAACTTCGACGGCATCACCTACGCGAAGGGCGCCTCCGTCCTGAAGCAGCTCGTCGCCTATGTTGGCCAGGACGCGTTCATCGCCGGATCACGGGAGTACTTCAAGGCCAACGAGTACGCGAATACCTCGCTCAATGACCTGCTGGATCCCTTGGGCAAGGCCACCGGAAGGGACCTCAACGACTGGGCCGGACACTGGCTGGAAACCTCCGGCATGTCCACGTTGACCCCGGACATTGACATCGACAAGGACGCCGTCACCTCCCTGGCCGTGCTCCAAACGGCCGTGGATCCTGTCACCGGCAGCGAGGCCCTGCGTCCGCACCGCCTGAACGTGGGCTTTTTCACGTACGACGGCGGCGCTCTCGTGCGGACCAATTCGTTTGAGCTCGATGTGGTCGGGTCCCGGACGTTCGTCCCGGCCGCCGCGGGCGCCGACGCACCCGATCTGGTGCTGGTGAATGATCAGGACCTCACGTACGCCAAGGTCCGGCTCGATCCGGGTTCGCTCAGCGTTGCACTTGCCTCGGTGGGCACCATTGCGGACCCGCTCGCCCGAAGCCTCGTGTGGTCGGCGCTGTGGAATGCCTGCCGCGACGGGCTGCTCCCAGCAGCTGTCTATCTGCGCACGGTCGCCGCACATGCCGGAGGAGAGGCCGATACTTCCCTGCTGCAAACATTGGCCGACAACGCCGTGCACGCACTGAACTCCTATTGCCCGCCCCGCGACCGCGAGGGTGTTGCGGAACTGTTGCTCTCCGGCGTCGAAAATCTCTTGGATCTGGCCGCCCCCGGCAGCGACGAGCAGCTCGTGTGGGCCCGCACCCTGGCCATCCTGGGCCGGGGAAGCGACGCCGTCTCCGCGCGGAGCCGCGATTTGCTCCAGGGCGTCAGCGTGCCCAACGGGCTCGTGGTGGATGGCAGCCTGCGGTGGCTGCTGTGGCAGCAACTGGCTGCCCGCGGACAGGCAACCGTGGCCGAGCTCGATGCGGAACTGGACTCCGCCACCACGGCGGAATTCCGGGCCAGCCACCGCACCGCACTGGCCGCACTTCCCGACGCCGACTCAAAGGCCGTCTTCTGGGCCGAGGCAGTGGAGGGCACATCGCTGAGCAACGAGCTGCTCAGCGCAACGATCGCGGGCTTCACGGTGGCTGATACGGCGCTGCTGGAGCCTTACATTGAGCCGTACTTCGACGCGATCGAGGGTGTCTGGCATGCCAGGAGCCTGGAAATCGCGGGCCGGATTGTGCGGGGACTGTTCCCGACGCACCAGGATCTTGCTCCGGGCAGCTCCCCCGAACACCATCCCGTAGTCCACCGGACCGATAACTGGCTGGCCGCGCACGGCTCTGCCGCGCATGGACTGCGCCGGATCGTGCTGGAGCAGCGTGATCAGCTGTTGCGGGCCCTGCGGGCCCAGGCAGCAGCGTAGGGGCGCGAGCTCAGCACGGGCTTGATCCGCGCTTCGTGGAACCGAGCGCGGGGCGGTTACTTCAGTGCCGCTCCGCGCCGCACCCAGAGAATGAATGTGGCAGCCATGGCGCCAATCACCAGCAGCCAGGCCGCCACTGCCGTCCAGGTGGTCACATTGCCCACCCAGGCTACGAGCGGCATGTTGTTCTCCCGCCCAAAACGGAAGGTGGCCACAGCAAACATGCCCAGTGGGAACACTATGGACCACAGCGCCGTCGTATAGCGCACCCGTTCGCGGCGCACTACGTGACGCCAGAATCCGAACGCCACCAACAACGGAACCCACCACAGTCCGAAGGCCCAGAGCAGGTAGCTGAGACCACCGACGGTCGGCCCCGCCATGGCCACCACGGGCACATCCCCTGGCAGGTGCAGGATCATTGACCCGGCCAGAACCGTGATGGCGGTGGCCCCCATGAAAATCCAGTTGGTGGGCACGATCCCGCCCTGGTTTTCACCACCGGTGAGCAGGCGCAGCATGACCAGGGTGGTCAGCGTCAGGTACAGCATGATGCCAACACCCCACAGAGCCACCGCAGCATCGCTGAGCAGCCGGACACTGCTGCCGCCGGTGGCCAGTGAAGCTGCCGCCATCGACAGCGACTGGGTGGAGACGACCCACAGGAACCATGTGCCGTCCACGGGCAGCAGCCGGGGGCGCAGTGTTTCACCAATTTCGGTGCGCAGCATCATGGACAGCGGCACGCCATAGGCCAAAAACAGCCACAACGGGATGCTGATGCCGCCCAGAATCCAGGTGACCGCCGGGGCCTCAGCGTGAAAGCCGATGCCCACAACGTTGATCGCGGCCACCATGGTCAGATAGCCAAAACCCTTGTGCGGATTGCGAAAGTCGGCCACCACGTCATCCGGGTGCACGAAGAGCCGCCCAACCAACCCGACCACGAGCAGCACCAGACCCACGACGGCGATCCACAAGAGAACCCGGGACACAACCGGCCAACCGGCGTCCAGCAAAGCGGCTGAGACGATCCCCGTCGCCATGACGAAGGCGAACGATGCCGGCGGTTGATTGGGCCAACGGGATGTGACGGCAGCGCTGGCGTGGGAAGGGTTGCTCATGGGACTCGATGCAGCCATTCTTCCGTGCCGAACTTGCTTTCAACCCGCCGCGCAGCTTCCGCCAGTACGTCCGCGGAAAGTGTAGTGGTCCGGGCGGGGTAGCGTGCGGCGAAAGTCTCGGACATGCGAGCCAGGATTTCGGCCCGGCTGAGTCCGCTTTGACGGCGCAGCGGGTCAACGCGCTTCTTGGCCGAACGCGTCCCCTTGTCGGAGAGTTTTTCCTTGCCGATCCGCAGGACCTCCACCATCTTGTCCGCATCAATGTCATAGCTCATGGTGACGTGGTGCAACATGGCGCGGTTGCTCAAGCGCTTTTGCGCGGCACCGCCGATCTTGCCCTTGTCGGTGGCAATGTCGTTGAGCGGAATGTAAAACGCCTTGATGCCCATGCTCTCCAGTGCCGCCATGACCCATGCATCCAAGAACTTGTACGAGTCCTCAAAGCTGAGCCCGTCCACGAGGGTTTGGGGGACGTACAGGGAGTAGGTGATGCAGTTTCCGGCCTCCATGAACATGGCACCGCCACCGCTGACCCGGCGAACCACCTTGATGCCGTATTTTTCTACGCCGGCCGGTTCCAGTTCGTTGCGGTACGACTGGAAGCTGCCAATAACAACGGAAGGCTCCTCCCAGTCCCAGAAACGGAGGGTGGGGTTGCGTTTGCCAGCGCCGACTTCTTCAGTCAGGACCTCGTCCAGGGCCACGTTCAGGGCTGTGGGCAGGACGGTGGGGGCGATGATGTCCCATTCAAAGTCGACCCAGCTGGAAGCCTTGGCCAGCGCCCGGCGCACCGCGATGGCAACGGCCTGGGCGGAGAAGCCGAACAGGACGGCTTCCTCGGGCAGTGCGGTGGTGATGGCCTCGGCCAGCTTTTCGGCCGGCAGCGAGGTGGAGAGGCCGTTCAATGCTGCGTTGATGTCGTCAAGCGCCTCGTCCGGTTCCAGGAAGAAGTCGCCGCTGACGCGTACGTTGGCAAGCAGACCGTCCTCAACGGAGCAGTCCACCACCACCAATTTGCCGCCGTGGACCTTGTATTCACCGTGCAGTAGAGCAGTCATGCTTCCATCTTCCCCCATCCACCGTCCTGCGTCGCAACCCAGCCCTGCCGTTTGCTGACCCACCACCTGGCTCCAACTCCCCGAATTGGGGTTGGGGGTTGGAGCCCGAATTAAAAAAAGCAGGGCCCGCACCAAGTGGTGGGGCCCTGCTGGAAAAACAGTGGGTAAGAAGTATTACTTCTTGCCGAAGCCTGCGAAGCGGGCGTTGAAGCGCTCGACACGGCCGGCGCTGTCCATGATGCGCTGCTTGCCCGTGTAGAACGGGTGTGACTCCGAGGAGATTTCAACGTCGATGACGGGGTAGGTGTTGCCATCTTCCCACTCGATGGTCTTCTTGGACGTTGCGGTGGAGCGCGTCAGGAACTTGGTGCCGGAAGCGAGGTCGTTGAAAACGATTGCTTCGTACTTGGGGTGGGTGTTCTGCTTCACAATGAACCTCAGGGTGATATTGCCTGGATTTTGCCAGACCGATGAATGTTATGGTCACGAGGACCAGCTAGAAACTTTACCGGTTCCAACCCATTTCGCCAAGCCGGGCCGGAATCAGTTCATCAATCGCAGCGCTTCCAGGGCCTGGTCCGCGTGGAGTTCCATGTTGGTCTCGCTGGAAACCGCGAACCGCAGGATGCCCCCACGGTCAACAATGAAGGTGGCGCGCTTCGTGGGCAGTGTCTTGGCCAGCAGCCGGCGGCGCACCCCGAACAAGTCCGCAACCTCACCGTGCCTGTCGCTGAGCAGAGGGTAGTTGAACCCGTTCGTTGTGGCAAAGTCCAGTTGTTTGGCCTCCGAATCCGTGCTGATGCCCACGATCGTGGCTCCTGCGGCGGAGAATTCGGCCTGCAGGTCCCTGAAGTGGCAGGCTTCCTTCGTGCAGCCGCCGCTGCTGGCCAGAGGGTAGAAGAAAATCACCAAGGGGCCGTCCTGGAGCAGGTCCTGCAGTGTCCAAAGCCTCCCGTGCTGGTCGGGGAGGGCGAAGTCGGCAACTTTCTCGGTAATCTTCATGCTTGAACTCTACTCGGGGGAAACCGCTGTGACACCTACCGACCGCGTGGATCTGTGGCGAAGAAGGCCACGGCGCTGGCAGCACCAACATTGAGCGAATCCACCCCGGCGTACATGGGGATCATGACGGTGAGCTTCGTTCCCTTCAGGGTTTCCTCGCTCAGCCCGTAGCCCTCACTGCCGAGTATGAGCGCCAGCTTTTCATCGTTGCGTGCGGCGAGCTCATGAATGGACAACGAATCCGGCTCCAGGGCGAGTGCCGCCGTCGTAAATCCAGCGTCATGGAGCATCTCGAGGCCGCCCGGTCCATCGGCCAGGCGTGCCCATGGGATCGCAAACACAGCACCCATGCTCACCCGGATGCTGCGCCGGTACAGCGGGTCACCGCAGCGTGGACTGATCAGCACCGCATCAACGCCCAGTGCCGCCGCTGATCGAAAGATGGCGCCAATGTTTGTGTGGTCGCTGATATCTTCAAGCACCGCAACGCGCCGGGCGTCAGCCAATATCGAGGGTACGCCCACAGGTTCGGGACGGTGCATTGCAGCCATGGCACCACGGTGGAGATTGATGCCGGTAATTTCCTCGAGCATGGCGCCGGTGCCCACATACGCTGGTATTTCGGGGCGGGCTTCAATGAGGTCCAACACCTCCGGCAGTCGCTTTTCCGAGACGAAGAACGAGCGTGGCTGGTGCCCGGCGGCCAGTGCCCGGCGCAGCACCTTCGGGCTCTCGGCAATGTATAGGCCCTCCGCCGGCTCCTTCACCTTGCGCAGCTGCACGTCGGTGAGGGACAGGTAATCGCTGACGCGCGGGTCGGAGGTGTTTTCAAGTTCGATGATCATGCGGAGACCAGTTTCTGGATCATGAAGTACAGGGCCACGAGCCCCAGGATGACAATGACGGACCGCAGCACAACCGGTGGCAGTTTCCGCCCAATCCTTGCTCCAATGAACCCGCCAACAAGGGAACTGACGGCGATCAAGCCCACCACCAGCCAGATGATTTTCTCCGGCGCGAACAGCAGGTAGGAGATGGCGGCAACGACGTTGACGCTCAGCGAGAGCACGTTTTTCACGGCGTTCGCGTTTTGCAGCGTCCCGGACATGAAAATGCCCAGGATTGCCACCAGCAGCACCCCTTGGGCAGCCACAAAATAGCCGCCATACACGCCAGCCAGGAAGACCAGAATGATCATGAACGTGTGGTTGGAGCGGCCTGAGGGGGCTTCATCACGGCGTTCTTTTATGGCCCGCTGCAGGCGCGGCTGAAAAATGACCAGCGCCAGGGCCAGCACAATCAGCACCGGCGCCACCACGGCAAAGACGGTCTCCGGCAGGTGCAGGAGCAGGTAGGCGCCGGTGATGCCGCCAAGGATTGAGGCCGGCATGAGCCTGGCCAGATTGCGGCCCATACCCCGCAGTTCGCGCCGGTATCCCCACGTTCCGGAGATTCCCCCGGCGATCAAGCCCATGGCATTGCTCACCACGGCCATGACCGGGGCCACGCCGAGGGCAATCAGGATGGGAAAGGTGACCAGGGTCCCGGAGCCAACCACTGTGTTGATGGTGCCGGCCCAGAGCCCGCCGAGCAGTATGAAGAAGGAATCGAGCGCGTTCACGAGGGACGTGCGACGACGGTCAGTTGCGTGCCGTGGCCGTGTAACGGCCCGCGTTGTTTGAGACGGAGAGCGGCAGCCCAAAGGTGGTGCTGAGGTTCTCTTCCGTCAGGACCTCGGCGATGGGGCCCTGGGCCACAACGCCACCCTCACGCAGCAGCAGCGCATGGGTGAAGCCCGGCGGGATCTCTTCGAGGTGGTGGGTGACCAGGACCGTGCTCGGTGCCATGGGGTCCGCGGCCAATTCACTCAACCGCTTGACCAGGCCTTCGCGGCCGGCCAGGTCCAGGCCGGCTCCGGGCTCGTCAAGCAGCAACAATTCGGGATCGCTCATGAGTGCGCGGGCGATCTGAACGCGTTTGCGTTCGCCGTCGCTCAATGAAGCGAAGGGGCGGTTGAAGAACGTGGAAACTCCCCATTCCTCCAACAGGCCAAAGGCGCGGCGTTCGTCGTCGCGCTCGTAGTCCTCCCGCCAACGACCGGTGACCCCGTAGGAGGCGGTCACCACTACATTCAAGACCTTTTCGTGCTCCGGGATCTGGTGTGCCAAGCTGGCGGAGGCAAGGCCAATGCGCGGACGCAACTCGAACACGTCGACGGCGCCCAGCACCTCGTCGAGAATGCCTGCCACGCCGCGCGTGGGGTGCATGCGGGCGCCTGCAATTTGCAACAGGGTGCTTTTGCCGGCGCCATTGGGGCCAAGAACCACCCAGCGTTCACCTTCAGCAACACGCCAGTCGACGTTGTCCAACAATGTTTTTGTGCCGCGAACAACGCTGACACCAGCCAAACCCAAAACTTCACTCATAACCACTGAGCCTATGACACGATGGGCGGCCAGCGCTAACCGGCCCCGGGCGCGGTTCGTTGGCGGTGTCTGTTGACTAGAATGCTAGTCATGCCCTCCACTTTCGCAGCCGTCAGTTACGGCCCAACTCTGCCACCGGCCATCCTTGATGAAGTTCGCGGCGTGTTCGCCGATCACGGTTGCTCCATTGAATCCCAGCAGTCACAACCCCACCCCGGATTCGATGCCGTGGTATGGAATTTGGCCGGTTGCACGCCTGACGACGGCACGCTGCGACAGCTGCGCGTGGCATTGACGAACGTCGGACCGGAAACGGTGGGCACGGCCCTTGTTCCCACGTCATTGCGCGAGGCGGAGCGCAAGTTCATCATCATGGATGTGGACTCCACCCTGATCCAGCAGGAAGTCATTGAGATGCTGGCGGCCCATGCCGGCAAGGAAGCCGAGGTCGCCGCGGTGACCGAAGCCGCCATGCGGGGTGAGCTGGACTTTACGGAGAGTCTGCACCACCGGGTCTCCACACTCGCCGGGTTGCCCGACAGCGTACTTGGTGAGGTCGGGGCGAAGATCAAATTCTCCGTCGGCGCCGAACGGCTTGTTGCACAGGCGAAGGCTGCCGGACATGTTGTTTGCGCCGTTTCCGGCGGCTTCGCACAGATTCTGACGCCCCTGGCCGAGCGCCTTGGGCTTGATTACGCACTGGCCAACGAGCTTGAGATTGTGGATGGACACCTGACCGGCAAAGTTTCCGGGGCCGTTGTGGACCGGGCCGCCAAGGCCCTGCAGCTGCGCACGTGGAGCGCCGAGGCGGGCATCGGCCACGAAGCAACCATGGCCATCGGTGACGGCGCGAACGACCTCGACATGATGGCGGCAGCGGCGCTCGGCGTGGCGTTCAACGCCAAGCCGGCCGTGCGGGCCGTTGCCGACGCCCAGATCAACGTACCCAACCTGGATGTGGCGCTGGCACTGGCCAACATCTAGTCCGCAGAGGCACCGGCGCCCACGCTGGTACTCGGTGACCGGCGGTGACCGGAGCTGGCCGGCACTGGTTCGCACTGGTTCGCACTGGCCTCCAATGGGAAACGCTCCCCCACCATCGGTGAGGGAGCGTTTCTTGTTTCCCCCCGAAAGGTGAGGGAGCGTTTGCCGGGGCGGCAGCGGCGGCTACTTGAAGTAGTCTGCACCGCCCACGTATTCGGTGTGGCCGCTGGGGACCTCAGCGGTGGCCATCTTGGCGATTTCCGCCGCGAATTCGCCCACGGTGTACAGCTTGCCGGCCTCGGCACGGCGTGCCTCGATGGCGCCCGGGTTGGCGCGGTCCAGCAGGGTCGCCGTGACGGTTCCTTCGATCATGTCGCCGGAAACCACCACAAGGGAGACATCTTCCGCGGCGAGGTTCGGGATCAGTGCACGCAATGCGTCCTCGCCGGCACGCTTGCTCTTGGCAACGGGCTCGTACTCCGGCATGGTGGGCACGGTTTCAATGAAGTGTGCCTGGTGACTGGTGACAAACACCACACGCGCGCCGGCCGGCAGCAGCGGCATGGCCGCATTGAGCAGGTTGACCTGGGCGTCGCGGTTAAGCTGCAGGGCGTAATCTTCGGCCATGCCTGATTCCATGCCACCTGAAGCGTTCAACACCACCAGGTCCAAGGAGCCGAAGTTCTCCAGGGCTGCACTGACGAGCGCCTGCACACCTTCCTGGGTGGTGAGGTCGGCCCCTACGGCGACTGCACGACCGCCTGCTTCCTCAATCTGGGCCACGACCTTGTTGGCGCGCGGTGCCTTCTGGCGGTAGTTGACCACCACGGCTGCGCCTTCGGCGGCCAGAAACTTTGCCACATCGGCGCCGACGCCGCGTGAGGAACCTGTGACAATCGCTGTCTTTCCGTCAAGCTTTCCCATAAAAGAATTTCCTTACGTTTTTAGAACTCATTGAAGTAGGCGGTGCGGCAGTCCTGCGGCACCGGGTTTCCCGGCCATCTTATCGCCGGGGGGACCCTAGTGGCCCATGCCCAATCCGCCGTCGACCGGAATCACGGCACCCGAGATGTACGCGGCTTCGTCACTGGCAACCCAGCGGACCACGTTGGCGACCTCCTGCGCGGAGGCAAAGCGGTTCGCCGGAATGGAGGAGAGGTACTGCTTCTGTGTCTCTTCGGGCAGGGCGGCCGTCATATCGGTGCTGATGAAGCCCGGGGCCACCACATTGGCGGTGATCCCCCGCGAGCCCAGCTCGCGGGTAAGTGAGCGGGCAATGCCCACCAGTCCGGCCTTGGAGGCGGCGTAGTTGATCTGCCCCGGTGAACCGTACAGCCCCACGACGGATGAGATAAGCACCACACGGCCCTTGCGCATGCGGATCATGCCCTTGGAGGCCCGCTTGATGACGCGGAAGGCGCCGGACAGGTTCGTGTCCACAACGGAGGTGAAGTCGTCCTCACTCATGCGCAGCAGCAACGTGTCCTTCGTGATCCCGGCGTTGGCAATCAACACTTCAACGGGACCATGGGCGGCTTCCACCTCGGTGAAGGCCGCGTCAATGGACGCCGCATCCCTCACATCGGCCTGAACGCCCAGGATTCCCTCCGGCAGTTCCGAGGGGCTGCGGTAGGTGACGGCAACCTTGTCGCCATTTTCCAGAAACGCCCGGGCGATGGCCAAGCCAATGCCGCGGTTGCCGCCCGTGACCAAAACACTGCGACCCTGGCGCTCTTCGCCTGCCGGTGCACTCATGTATTCCTCCTGAAACTGTTGGTGATTCTTCTTTAGCTGGCTAAAGCCTACGGTGAAAGGGGCACCGGTACACACTTTGCTTTTGGAGGTGACCTGCAGCAGTGAGAGAATGGGAATGTCCCTTGGAGTGTGATGAAAGACCAATCAGCTACGCCTAATTCCGGTGCAGACCGGCACGGCAAGTACCGCCGTGCCGACCCCACCCCTGAAGTAACATCCATTACCAATGCCGCCGTGCCGCACAGCGACGATATGCGCCAGCGGATGATCAAATACTCCGTCACCATGGGCATCCGCATGGTGTGTTTGGCCTTGATCTTTGTCTTCGACGGCTGGTTCAAAATCATCCCCGTGGCCGGGGCAGTCATTCTTCCGTGGGTTGCCGTCATGATCGCCAATGGCGGCGCGGACATCAACCACCAGGAAACAGTTGAGCTGCTCGATGAGGCGCCCATGTATGCGCTCACCGAAGGTGGGACTGACGCGGACGACGACGATGCCCCGTCCCCTGATTTCCTCACCGGCGAGGTGGTCCCGGACGGAGATGACGACACGGACGCAGACGCCGCCCCTGATCCCGCCGCAGACCAAGAGGATAAACACCATGAACATCTTTGACATGCTGCCCGGTGGCAGCCCGCTTCCGGAAGAGGGCCAGCCGGCCGCGGCAGAGGCGCCCATCTGCTCCCGCAGGGGCTGCCGGGCACCTGCCACAACCCAGCTGTTGTGGAACAACCCCAAGATTCACACTCCGGAGCGCCGCAAGATTTGGTTGGCCTGCACCGACCATGTCGCTTGGCTGGAGGATTACCTGCAGAGCCGTTCCCTGTGGAAAGAGACCCTGCCGATGACGCCGAAGGATTCCGCCTAGTTCATGAAGACCTACAAGTTTCTGTTTTCCAGCAGATGGCTCGGCTATTTCGCCATGGCGTTGGTTTTTGCCGTCGCCTGTGTTGCGTTGGGGAACTGGCAGATGAACAGACGCAATGCCGTCGTTGAAAACATCGCGAAGATCCAGCAGAACTACTCCGGGACCGTCGTGGACTACACGTCCGCCGCGGGGAACTTTGACGAGCTCGACCCCACCAAGGAGTGGACTCAGGTCCGCATGAAAGGCACCTACCGGACCTCGGACGAGCGTGTGGTGCGCAACCGCCCCATGAATGGTGCCCCAGGCTATGAGGTCCTCGTCCCGCTCACCCTGGAGAATGGTGACACTGTCATTGTGGACCGTGGTTGGCTGCCCATCGGATACAACGAGGCCGGACATCCAGACGTGGTGCCGCAGCCTGAATCGGGGACTGTGGAGGTCATCGGCCGGCTCAAGCCGGCTGAGCCAAAGTTGAACCGGGGAGCCCCGGAGGGCCAGCTTGCCTCCATCGATTTGGCCGAATACGCTTCGCAGCTGGCCTATCCCATCAAGACCGGGGCTTACGCCCAGCTGGCGAGCGAGTCCCCGGCTGCGGCCAGCAACCCCACGCCGGTCGCGGCGCCGTCCATCGACGAAGGCTCGCATCTGAGTTACGCGCTCCAGTGGATTGCGTTCGGCATCCTCGCCTTTGTCGGATTCGGCTACGCCGCCCGCATGCAGCGGCGCAACGACGACTACGACGCAATGGAAGCGGCCGAGTCCGGTGTTCCCGTCGAGGAACTGTACGGCCACGGTTCGGCCTTCCACCCACGCAAGCACCCGAAGGTGCACAAGCCGGGAGCCAAGCCCACGGCCGAGGAAGCCGAAGACGCCATTTTGGATGCACAGGGCTTCTAACCCCTCACCTAAAATCCACATATCAACCCCCACCGCCCGGTCTGTGACACCTGTCATAGACTGGGCGGTGTGAGCACTGAGACAAACACCGAAACAGAACCAACCACCGCAGAATCAACCACCACAGAACAAACCGCCGCAGAACAAAACTTCGCAGAACAAAACTCCGCAATAGTTGATACAGCCGCGGAGAACCCCGTGGTCGCCCATGTGCGCGCCGCCCTGGTGGCCGCGGGCCTGCCGGACACCGTGATTGTGGTCCCGGATTCCGTCGCCACGGCAGCCACCGCCGCCGCCGTCCTGGGGTGTGAAGTGGGTGCCATTGCCAACAGTTTGATCTTCGAGTGCGCAGGTGAGCCACTGCTCATCCTGGCCAGCG
>JBBPZC010000124.1:0-10356 GCA_038199275.1 Actinomycetales bacterium | reverse complement strand
CACCGGTAATGCCCAGGAAAGACGCAGCCGAGAGATAGTCACCGGCTATGGCAGTACCGTTTTGGCCACCGGAGAAGGAACGCCCGGCCGCATAATAATCGGCGGCGGTTTTGTTGTTGCGGCTGGCCCGGAACACCACGATCATGGTGATGGCAACGAAGCCGACAAAGATCAAAATGTTGATCCATGAGTTTTCTTTGGTTTGCTCAGCCAGCGACTTTGCCAGCGGTGCAACATTGGGGAGAGCGGAGGACAAACTCACGGGTTAAACCTCTTCCTTGGTCTGGGTGGCCGCATCGATCTGCGCTTCCAGTCGCTGGCGAATCTTCGCAGCCTGGGGATCGAGCTTGCGATTGGCGTACATGACGTACCAGGTGGTGATGCCAAAGGTGGACACGAACTGCAGCAGCCCAAAGATCAGGCCGATGTTGATGTTGCCCCATACCTTGATGGACATGAAGTCATGGGCGTAGGCGGCCAACAGGACGTAGGCGAAATACCAGACCAGGAAGCCGATGGCCACCGGAAAAACAAAGTTGCGGTGTGACTTGCGCAGATCCTGGAACTCTTCCGAGTTCTGTTCCGCAATAAAGTCCACCGGTCCTTCAGCACGAGCGTGGGCAGAATTACCCATGATTCCTCCTCAAGTGATGTGATCCCTTTCACTATGGGGTGTCCCAACTCACATCCATGTACTCTGCCGGGACTGCCGCGGTGAACGGCGTCAGACCTGCGCCGAACGGTAGCTTTCCCGCCCGTGGTCCTCGCGCCGGTTACTCTTGGGAGCATGTCTTCCCCTGTCCTGAGCGACTCCGCGCTCCTGCTGATCATCGCCATCGCAGCCGTCGTGGCAGCCGTCGCCGTGGTTGCCCTGGTCGGTTTTCGACTCTCCCGTTCCTACCGCGAATTGGGTACCGAGGCCGAGCATGCAACGTTTGCCGCATTGCACTCGGCCGCAGCCGCCGGTGAGCAACTAAGCGATGGTCTGGAGCCGGCCGGTGCATTGAAGGCGAGCCGACAATTGCGCACGCTGCTCAACTGTGCCGCCTTTGCCATGACCGACGGCGTCCGTCTCCTGGCCTGGGATGGCACCGGCACCGCGGCCCGGGAACCCGGATCCGGCGTCGTCATGGCGCTGGCAGCGAAGGCGCTCAGCAGCGGCCGAACCCAAGTGGCGACGCTGGACCGTTCCTTGCGGGAATCATTGGGGCTGCCGCTGGACGGCGACCTCAAGGCGGCCGTGATCTGCCCGTTGAAGGTGGATTCGCGGGCTGTGGGAACCGTGATCATCTTGTCCAAGTCGCCGACGGCGGGACTGGTGCGGGCCACGAATGAGGTGGCCGCGTGGGTCTCGGCACAATTGGAGCTGGCAGAGCTGAGTGCCTCTCGCACGCTGCTGGCGGAGGCGGAGGTGCGTGCCCTGCGCGCCCAGATCAGCCCGCATTTCATTTACAACTCGCTCAACGCAATTGCCTCATTCATCAACACCGATCCGCAGCGGGCCAGGGATTTGGTGGTGGAGTTTGCCGATTTCACCCGCTATTCCTTCCGCCGGCACGGCGATTTCACCACGCTCGCCGAAGAATTGCGTTGCATTGACCGCTACCTGCTGCTGGAGAATGCGCGCTTCGGCGACCGCCTGCAGGTGAGCCTGCAAATTGCCCCGGAAGTCCTGAGCACTGTCATCCCGTTCCTGAGCCTGCAGCCACTGGTGGAGAATGCGGTGCGGCACGGCCTGGAGGCAAAGGTTGGCCAGGGACTGGTGCAGATCGGGGCCCGCGATCTGGGCGCGTATACGGAAGTGACCATTGAGGACGACGGTGTGGGGATGGACCCGGAGCAGCTGCGCCTTGTTCTTTCCGGCCACCAGGACGGCACCCATGTTGGTTTGCGCAATGTCGATGCCCGGCTGCGGCAGGTCTATGGTGACGACCACGGGCTCACGATTGACACCGGAGTGGGCCACGGGATGCTCATCACCATGACGGTGCCGAAGAATCAGCCCGGCCATGACGCCTGACACATCCAGCGCCCCCACCCCGTACTCTTGAACTCATGATTAACGTCCTTGTTGCCGACGATGAGCTCCCCGCCGTCGAGGAATTGGCGTTCCTGCTGGGCCGGGATCCGCGCGTCGGCACCATCCACCGGGCCATGAGCGGCGCCGAAGCACTGGATGTGTTGGCCGCCCACACCGTCGACGCCGTTTTTCTGGACATCCATATGCCGGGCCTGTCCGGGCTGGAATTGGCCGAGGTGATTGGCCGGCGCCCCAACCCTCCCGTGGTGGTGTTTGTGACGGCCGACGACGATCGGGCCCTGGAGGCGTTTGAGCTGGCCGCCGTCGACTATCTGCTCAAGCCGCTGCGCACGGAACGGCTGACGCGGACCGTGGATCGGGTGGTGGAGTTGGTGGGCAACCCGGCCGTGGCCGACGAGGTCGAAATGATCACTGTGGACCAGGGCGGGATCAGCCGGATCATCCGTTTGGACGAGGTGAAGTTTGTCCAGGCCCAGGGTGATTATGCGCGTCTGCACACAGCCGAGGCGAGCTACCTGATCCGCGTTCCGCTGGCCGATTTGGAACAGCGCTGGGCGGACGCCGGGTTCGTGCGAATCCACCGTTCATACCTGGTCTGCATGCAGTTTGTCACCGCCTTGAAACTCAGCGCCGCCAAACCCACGCTACTGGTCGGCAGCGCCGTGCTGCCCGTCAGCCGCCGCCATGTGCCGGTGCTGCGCGAGCACCTGCAGGCCACAAGGGTCCGGCCGACCACGTGAGTTTTGGCCCCAGTCGCCCTCCTGCCCAGGGCCGTGTCCGGGTTTCAGCACCGCGCGCCCAGGCCAGGCGCATCGTGGACGGCACGAGTGTTTCCGATGAGGTGGCCCAGCAGTCTGCGGTGGGTGAGGTCATGGTGCGCTCGCTGATCCGTTCGCAATTGCGGCTGGCCTTGGTTGTCACGGCCGGGTTCATGGCCTCGTTGTTGCTGTGCTGGGGACTGACGAGGTGGATCCCGCTGTTTTCCGACTTGCGCATTCTGGGGGTCCCCGTTCCCTGGCTCATTCTCGGGGTGGGCGTCTACCCCATCATTGGCGCCTGCGCGTGGCTCTATGTGCGTGCCGCCACGAAGAATGAAAACCAATACCGCGATCTGGTGGACGAGAAGTGAATCCGGCCGTTGGTTACACCGCCATGATCCTGGTGTCCGTGGTCACCACCGTCATTGGTTTTTACGGGCTTCGGATTTCCCGCACCACGAGTGACTTCTACGTTGCCTCACGCACCGTGCGCCCTTGGTGGAATGCCTCTGCCATCGGCGGGGAGTATTTGTCAGCGGCCAGCTTCCTGGGCATTGCCGGCCTGGTGGTCATCTCCGGAATTGATGCGCTCTGGTTCCCCATCGGCTATACGGCCGGATACCTGATGCTGCTGTTCTTTGTGGCCGCTCCGCTGCGCCGCTCGGGTGCCTACACGATCCCCGATTTCGCGCAGGCACGGCTGGAATCGACCACGGCACGCTATGTCACGAGCGTGCTGGTGGTGATTGTGGGTTGGTTCTATATTGTCCCGCAGTTGCACGGTGCCGCCCTGACCATCCGCACCACCACGGGCCTGCCCTCGTGGGTGGGCGGCGGAGCTGTTGTGGTGGTCGTGTGCATGACCGTCGTCACCGGAGGCATGCGTTCCATCACGTTCGTCCAAGCCTTCCAGTACTGGCTAAAACTCACGGCCCTGGCAGTCCCGGCCATTTTTATTCTGCTCCTGGTCACGGGATTCTCCGGCCCCTCCCCGGTGTCCGAGGCAGCCGCAGGCGTCGAGTTTTTCCCGCCGGCCGGTCCCATCACGGCGGATTCGACCTACCGCACGCTCTCCCTGATGGTGGCCCTGCTCTTCGGCACCCTGGGTTTGCCGCACGTGCTCGTGCGTTTTTATACCAACCCCGACGGCGCAGCGGCCCGCCGCACGACCCTGATAGTTCTGGGGCTGCTCTCCATTTTTTATCTTTTTCCCACCCTGTACGGCGTTGTGGGGAGGGTGTTCCTGCCGGAGCTGGCGGCCACCGGCTATCCGGATGCCACGGTGCTGCTGCTGCCCGGGACGCTCATCGGCGGAGTCGGAGGCAACATCCTTTCGGCCCTGGTCGTGGCTGGCGCCTTCGCGGCGTTCCTCTCCACGACCTCAGGACTGGTGGTCTCGTTGGCAGGGGTGATCAGCCAGGATCTGCTGGGCGGAAGTGTCAAGGGGTTCCGGATCGCGGCAGTTTTCGCCGCCGTCATCCCCTATGGCGTCGCCTTGGGCACGGATTCACTGGCACTGGCCGGCAGTGTGGGGCTCGTGTTTGCGTTCACCGCATCCACCATCTGTCCGCTGCTGTTGCTCGGGATCTGGTGGCGTGGCTTGACCGACGTCGGCGCCGTATCCGGGATGCTCACCGGCGGCGTGTTGTGCGGCGCGGCCATACTCGTGGGCGCACAGCTGGAGGCAGGCTCACCATGGCGGGAGATCCTGACACAGCCCGCCGCGTGGACGGTTCCGGCGGCTTTCCTGGTCACAATCGTGGTTTCCAAGGCCACCCGCGGACGCCGCAGCTCCAGTGTGTCCCGGTTTATGACAAAGCTGCACGTCCCCGAGCGGCCGCTCGCGCTGGAGGACCCCCGCACCGGTAACTAGCGCACCGGTAACTAGCAGGCGTCGATGGGGTGCCAACGGGGGTGTCGGCAGCCCCGCAGGGGTTGGGCTATTTTGCCGTGATGGGGTCGATCGCCGCCATCAGCTCCACCACGCGGTCCAGAAAAGCATCAACCTGGCTTTCCTCATAGCCTTCGTCGCCCTTGACGGGGGCAAAGACAGCCCTGCGCACCACGTCAACGCTCAGTTCCCCGTTGTCCTCGATGTAGACAAGGAGTTCCCGGCACAACACGTCCACGTCCTCGACACTGTAGCTCTGTGCGTTGCGCTTGGCGGGCCGGCGGAAGCGTTCGCCGTCGGGACGGTGCAACCGCGCACGCAGCACGGAGGCCGTCTTGCCGATCTTCATCATCCAAGCTTTTTCGCCGTCAGCCGCGATCAGGAGATCCTTCTCGCGCAGCACGAATTCATCCTCGATCCGGTCCATGGCCGCATCCACCGCCTGGGCGCTGTAGCCACCCTTGGCAGGGTCAAATGCGGCAGTTCGCACATCGTGGCTGGTGATGGACCGCCCGCCGGTGTCAGAGCTGAGGAAGTACGCGCGGGCGCGTTCCAAAAAGACGTCCACCTGCTTGACGTTGTAGCCGGTTTCCTTGGGCCCGACCAACTTAAACTTCGAGTTGGTCTGGAGCTTCTCGTCCATAGTCACAGTCATTCCTTGTACGTTTCTCTACAGGGTTCACCAGGGCCGCCACGGGGTGGGTAGGCGCTAGAACCGGCCTAATACAGTAAAGATGGCGTATGCCACCGGTGCAGCAAACAAAATTGAATCGAGCCTGTCCATGACGCCGCCATGTCCCGGCAGCAGGTTGGACATGTCTTTGACGCCCAACTCACGTTTTACCATGGATTCTGCGAAATCCCCGCCTGTTCCGGCAAAGACCATGCCGATGGCCAGGGCCAGGCCCATCCACCAGTGCTGGTCCAGCAGGAAGACAGTGGCTGGAATCGCTACCAGTGTGGCACCGCCCAGGGAACCGGCGAAACCTTCCCAGGACTTCTTCGGGCTGATCTTGGGTGCCATGGGGTGTTTGCCGAACAGCACGCCCACCAGGTAGCCGAAGGTGTCATTGGCCACCACCAGAAGCAGCATGATCATGACCTGAATGACGCCGGGGTTCACGTCCGACAGGTCCAGGGTCAGACCCATCGTGGGGCCTTGTTCCCCGCGAACCATGAGGAACACGAAGCTGAGCAGGAACGGAATCCACATGAGCGAGAACAACCCGGCCAGGATGCTCCGGATGGCGCCCGGCGCAGGATCCAATGACCTCCACAGCACCGCCGCAGCGGAGCTGGCCACGAAGGCAAACAACAGCCCTTCGCTGCCGGCCAGATACGCTGACGCCGGCATGGCCAGAGCACCCACCATGATCGGGGTGAGCGGGGCGATGATCTCCTTCCCGGCAATGGCGCGGCAAACTTCCCAAACACCAACACAGGCAAAGATAGTGGCCAGGGCTACAAATCCGAGCGGGTAAAACAACAACGTGCCAATAACGAGCACCAGCAGGCTGAAGCCCACCGTGATCGCAGCGGGCAGGTCACGGCCGGCTTTGGGCGTCCGGGGAGCCTTGTCGGTGGCAGCCGTGGGCAACGTGGCAACGGGCGTCTGGGCCGCAGGCACCACGGGGATTCCTGTAACAGTCGCCGCCGGCACCGGGCTTGGCGCCGGCACTGAGTTCGAGGTGGAATCGGAGCTCAGCGCCGTCACTGAGTTCGAGGTGGAATCGTAGCTGGGCGCCAGCTTCGGCTCACCGCCCGGAGAACCATTGGCGCCGGCAGAGGTTTCGGCACCGACAGTTGGCGTCGCCGTTGCCGTCGCAGCGGCCGATTCGGCAGCCGCGGCTTTGCGCTGGGACTTCGTCGAGCCGTTCGTTTTGCCCTTGGTCGTTGATTTGCCATTGGCCGCGGCAACGGGTGCCGGTGCCACAGCCGGTTGCTGCACTGACTGCTGCTTGCCATCTTCCGGGCCAGCCGGCATATGGGTAGCCGCCATGTCGGCGGCCGGAACAACCGCGGCCGGTGAGTCGCCAGGCGAAGCATCGCCAGCCGGACTGTCCCCACCCGAAGTGTCGGCAGGTTTGTCGCCTGGGTTCGTTCCGGCGTCGGACTTCCCAGGAACGGGGTCCGTCTTGCCGGGAGCGGTCTGCGCAACAGCCGGGGTCTTGTTTCCGGGCACAATGATGGGAATCATGCCCGTCAGCTCGGCGTGACGGCGGGCCTTGCGGGAGGGGAACTGGTATCCGGGCGGGGCCGGAATCATTCCTGACTCTGGATTTGACGCGGCCGGCTCCTCATCGGAACCGGCCGGCGCACTCTTGGGGTCCTTCATTAGACCTCGAGAAGCTCGACTTCCTTGCGCTTCAGCAGTTCGTCGATGTTGTCGGTGTGGGACTTGGTCAGTGCGTCCAATTCCTTTTCTGCACGGTTGCCATCGTCTTCACCGGCGTCGCCATCCTTGACCAGCTTGTCCAGCTGCTCCTTGGCCTTGCGGCGGATGTTGCGGACGGAAATTTTGGCGTCCTCACCCTTGGTGCGCACGATCTTGACGTATTCCTTGCGTCGTTCCTGAGTCAGTTCAGGCATGACGATGCGGATCACGTTGCCATCGTTGGACGGGTTGGCACCGACGTCGGAGGAACTCAGCGCACGCTCGATGTCATGCAGGGCCGCCTTGTCGAAGGGCGTGATGAGCAGGGTGCGGGCTTCCGGCACAGCGAACGATGCCAGCTGCTGCAACGGGGTGGGCGCGCCATAGTATTCCACCATAACCTTGTGGAACATGGCCGGGTTGGCGCGGCCTGTGCGCACCGCGGCGAATTCTTCTTTGGCAACCTCAATGGCCTTGTCCATCTTTTCCTCGGCCTCGAGCAAAGCTTCTTCGATCACGCGTCTCTCCCTATAAAATACAAGCGGCTTTTCCGCGGCACGTGCCAACGGCAATTCTTCGTTTCCATCCTACCGTGAGAGGCCCCTGCGCCGTGCCCCCACGCGGGTGGGTTATGGCGTGACCAGGGTGCCCAGTTCTTCGCCGAGGATTGCGCGGGCAACATTGCCTTCACCTTCCATGCCAAAGACCAGCATGGTGACGTTGTTGTCCCTGCACAGGGCGAACGCGGTCTGGTCCATGACGCGGATGTCGCGGGCCATGGCCTCGTCGTAGCTGAGCGAATCGAGCTTCACGGCGGTGGGGTCCTTCTTGGGGTCGGCCGTGTAAACACCGTCCACACCGTTTTTGGCCATAAGGACGACGTCGGCATGAACTTCCAGCGCGCGCTGGGCTGCGACGGTGTCAGTGGAGAAGTAGGGCAGGCCTGCGCCGGCACCGAAGATGACCACGCGGCTCTTCTCCATGTGACGGATGGCGCGACGCGGGATGTAGGCCTCGGCGACCTGGCCCATGGTGATGGCGCTCTGCACGCGGGTTTCCACACCAGCTTGTTCCAGGAAGTCCTGCAGGGCCAGGCAGTTCATGACGGTCCCGAGCATGCCCATGTAGTCTGCGCGTGAGCGGTCCATGCCGGCCTGTGACAACTGGGCGCCGCGGAAGAAATTGCCGCCTCCCACCACGATGGCGACTTCAACCTGGTTCACGGTGCTGGCGATTTGTTTGGCAATGTCGCGGATGGTGTCCATGTCAACGCCGAGCTTGCCTGCACCAAAAACTTCGCCGGAGAGCTTGAGCAATACGCGGCGGCGCTTGATCGCCGGGGTGGAACATTCGGTCTGCGTGGTGGTGGTCATGTTGCCTTCCATGGGGGCTGGTGCCGGCCGCGTCGCGCTCAATCGCAGCGCCGGCATGCAAGCCGTTGTGCTGGTGTGCCGTTTAGAATCTTAGCTGACGTTGCAGATGAAGAAGGGGCAACCGCTGATTGCGGTCACCCCTTCTTCATCACATCAGGCAAAAATGCCCGAATGTTTCATGCTTGTTTGTGCTTAGGCACCAACGCGGAAACGTGCGAAGGCAACGGGCTTGACGCCTGCTTCTGCCAGCACGGTTGCAACGCTCTTCTTGGCGTCCTTGGCGAATGCCTGGTCAACCAGAACGATCTCCTTGAAGAAGCCGGTCAGGCGTCCTTCCACGATCTTCGTCATGGCAGCTTCGGGCTTGCCTTCTGCCTGTGCAGTCTCGGTTGCAATGCGACGTTCGCTTTCGACGACGTCGGGCGCAACTTCGTCGCGGGTCAGGAACGTCGGGGACATGGCAGCAATGTGCACAGCTACGTCGTGTGCAACTTCCTGGTTGTCACCGTCAACGGCGAAGAGCACGCCAACCTGTGCGGGGAGGTCCTTGGAGGTCTTGTGCAGGTACGCGTCAACCGTGGCACCTTCAACGCGGGCCAGGCGGCGGATGGCAACCTTTTCGCCCAGCAGTGCGCCGGCTTCAATGACAACCTCGGACATGGGCTTGCCGTCAACGTCAACAGCCAGCAGTGATTCAACATCGGTGGCGCCGGAGGAGATGGCCGTGGCCAGCACCTTGTTGGAGAACTCGATGAAGGGAGCAGCCTTGGCAACGAAGTCGGTCTCGCAGTTGACTTCAACCATGACGCCAACGCCGTTTTCAACGGCTGCGGCAACAAGGCCTTCAGCAGTTGAGCGGCCTTCGCGCTTGGTGGCACCCTTGAGGCCCTTGATGCGGATGAGCTCCATGGCCTTGTCGGCGTCGCCGTTTGCCTCGTCGAGAGCCTTCTTGACGTCCATCATGCCAGCGCCTGTGCGCTCGCGCAGAGCCTTAATATCAGCGGCGGTGTAGTTCGCCATATGAACCCCTCAGTGTAGATGTTTGAGTATGTAATTCTGATTTAGGCCAGTTCTGGCAGGACCGCTTTGCCTTGTGAGCGGTGCGATCCTGCCAGCAGCTGGTTCCTTAAGTGGCGGCCTTGCAGGACGGATCCTTGCAGTGGCTGCCGGGAAAGGTTTTTACTTCTCGGTTGCAGCTTCGGCAGGCGCAGCAGCTTCGGCAGGCGCAGCAGCTTCTTCGGCGGGTGCTTCAACAGCAGCCTCGGCCGGTGCAGCTTCAGCAGCAGGTGCAGCTTCAGCAGCGGGTGCTGCTTCTTCGGCGGGTGCTTCAACAGCAGCCTCGGCCGGTGCAGCTTCGGCGGCCGGTGCGGCAGCCTTTTCGCCTTCGAGGAGGTCGCGCTCCCACTGCGCCATGGGCTCAGCCGGGGCTTCTTCGTTGCCGGTGGCCTTGTTGTTGCGGGCGATCAGGCCTTCTGCAACAGCATCAGCGATAACGCGGGTCAACAGTGCAACGGAGCGGATGGCGTCGTCGTTGCCCGGGATCGGGAAATCAACTTCGTCAGGGTTGCAGTTGGAGTCCAGGATGGCCACAACGGGGATGTTCAGCTTGTGTGCCTCGTCGATGGCGAGGTGTTCCTTGGGGGTGTCAACAATCCAGACCACGGACGGTGCCTTGGTCAGGTTGCGGATGCCGCCGAGGCTGGTCTGCAGCTTGGTCAGTTCGCGCTTGAGGAGCAGGAGCTCCTTCTTGGTGCGGCCTGAAGAAGCAACGTCTTCGAAGTTGATCTCTTCGAGTTCCTTCATGCGCGAGATGCGCTTGGAAACCGTCTGGAAGTTGGTGAGCATGCCACCCAACCAGCGCTGGTTGACGTAGGGCTGGCCCACGCGGGTTGCCTGCTCGGCGATTGCTTCCTGAGCCT
>JBBPZC010000123.1:0-10260 GCA_038199275.1 Actinomycetales bacterium | reverse complement strand
CTGTCGTACAACTCGGCAGATCCCCATCGCGGAGAGGTGATTTCCGTATCCCGCCAGCTGGTTCGCGGGCCCTTCATGACCGGGGCGTAGCTGTCATTGAGTGCGGTTCCACGGAAGCGTGCACCCCGCATCTCGGCGCCGTTCAAGGTGGGGCCGTTGAGCTCGCAGTCAATGAAGTCCGTGGACGTCAGGTTGGCCTCGTCAAAGCCGGACTGGTCAAAGCGCTCGCCGTCGTAAGTTTCCCCGGGACCGAAGAAGGCGTCCTCATTTTCCACCAAGTCAGGCAGATTAAGGGGAGTCAGACGGGGTGCATGGGATGCGTTCTTGGAGGCCATACACCTAGGTTATCCGGCTGCGGGACGGACAGAACTTTGATAACCCTCAGTTCTCGAAGCGGATGGTCAGCCCGGAACGGTAGGCGTCGCCAGGAGTGGCGCGCAGGCCGGGGGTCACCTCGGGGCTGGCGCCAGCAGGCCAAACGCGGGTGGCCCGGAAACTGAAACCGTCCTGCTCGGCAGCCTCGGCTTCAAGCCCAACCTCCTGCCCCGCTTCCAGGGATCGGTAGCCGGGCATCACGAGGTGCGAGAAGTGGGCCCAGCAGCCTCCGGGCGTCTCATTGGAATCAATGACGCCCCAGCCCTCTTCGGCGTGCCAGATGCGAACTGTTCCGGTGGTTTTCATGAGTTGAGGCTACTGCGCTCCGCCACCGTCCGGCTAGGGCAGCCGGGCGATGACCTTGAAACGCTGAAGCACCAGCATGGTCTCATCATCCACGGTGAAGTGCGGGTCATTCATGGCTTCACGCATGTCGGCGGAGTGCCAAAACTCCTCATGTCCGGCGCGCCATTGGGCAACTGTGGTGAAGCCTTCGCCCTCATCAATGGCGTGTTGCAGGTCCACGTCGGCCAAGCGTGTCTGGCGAACCTCCGTCATTTCGATGACGGCAACGCGTCGGCCATCGGAGTCAATGACGGCCTCGCGCAGGCCCACCAGCGGCAGCTCTTCCTGCTCGACCGCGTACTCGATGAGTGTGGCCGTGGTTGAGGTTTTTGAGCCGTCCAGAACTGCGGCCACGAGCTGGTCCCGCAAAGGCCCGGGGAACGCGAATTCGCAGACGGGCAGGGTGGTGAAATCTGTCATGGGGTTGGTTTCTTTCGGTGTCGCATTCATATTTTGGTTCAACTGTGCCAATTCCTGATTGAGATTGACGTGCGCCTGCGCCGCCCATAATGAGCGACCTGCTGCCGTGTGAAAAAGCGGGTCCAGGTCCAGGAGTTGCGCCAGGACGGTGGCGCGACCCTGCCGGAAGAGTTCGTCCGGGACGTGGGCATGGTCCTTGCGAACACCAGCCACGTAGCGGCAATATTGTGCAGGCGGGGCGCCAAGGATGGCGAGGTCGGCGTCGCACAGGAGGTGACCGGAGTCGTCTTCGGGGGAGGGAGAATGGGTGGCTGTCAGGCGCACCAGGCGCGCCACCTCAGTGACCTCGGCATGCGGCAAGAGCCCTTGGAGGCACACTTGCGCTAAATCGGCGGATTCCAGCTCGTCCGTGGGAGCGCCTTTATAGACGGCGTCGTGGAACCATGCCGCCAGAGCCACTGGCCTGGGAACGTTGGGCTGGGACAGCGCGTCCAACGCTTCCAAAACCGCCAGCAGGTGGGTGCCGGAATGGTAGTGCCGGTGCGGTTCACTCCAGCGGGTCCGCAGCTGCGCACCAAGCTCCGGATGCCCCGGCATAAGTGCGTTCCACCGCCGCTCCAACACGGAGCCGACGGACTTGACCCGGTACTTTGCCTTGATGCGCAGGCCGGATGCCGCCAGGGTACGGGCCAAATCCTTGCCGGAAAGCGGAGTTGCCCCTGCCGCCACCAGTTCATCGTAGATGCGTTCAGGGACATCGTAATGGTCAAGGTCAAAGGCCCGCTCGGCAACGCCGTTCGCCGCCGCAAAGTTATGCAGCTCGGCAACCGAGGTGTCCGAGATCAGGTGTGAGAACACCGTTCCATGTGCCGGCCAGTAGGGCGGATCGATGAAGATCATGGCCCCAAGTTTATGTCGGTGCCGCGGACGGTCCCTGTCTCGCCACGGTTCGGTACACCGGCCGCGGCCCGCATAGACTTTCAGAAGTCCAGCAAATCAAGTGAAACCGGCGGCAATGCGAAACGAAGACTCCAGCGTCCAGGCCACATTCAACAACATCGCCAAGCGCTATGACCTGATGAACCGGCTCATGACTCTTGGCTCGCACCAGCGCTGGTGCCGTGAGGTGGCCATCTTCGCCACCGGCGGAGGTGGACTGAAGTTCCTGGACCTGGCCACAGGAACGGGCGTCATTGCCCGGGCGCTCCGTCAACAAAGCCCCGGGAGTTCAGTCATCGGAGCGGATTTTTCCGAGTCCATGTTGGATGTGGCCCGCGCCGGTGGGGGTAATGCGGACATCGAGTGGCAACTTGCCGATGCCCACGAACTCCCCTTTGAGGACGCCACGTTCGACGGCGTGACACAGGGGTACCTGTTGCGCAATGTCAGCGACTTGGACAAAGTTTTGAGGGAGCAGTTCCGAGTGTTGAAGCCCGGTGGCGTTGTTGCGGCCTTGGAATCGTCACCGCCTCGTGGGATCCTCGCCCCGTTCATCCGCGTTGGCATGCGCGTGGTCATCCCCACACTCGGGACCATTATTGGGCGCGACCGCGACGCCTACCAGTATCTTGTGGACTCAACGCTGGGATTCCTGACCCCGGAGGCGCTGCGGCAGCGCTTCGAGCAGTCCGGCTTCGAGGACGTGCAGGTGCGGTCAAAGTTCATGGGGACAAACATGGTTTGGACGGCCAGGAAGCCGGTTTAGTAGACCATTTACGGCTGGAGCGCCTTGACCATTTCCAGTTCGTTTTTGGTGGGATCGAGGTTGTAGGGGACCGTGTTGCCGGTTGCTGTGAAACCCTGGCGCTCGTAATACGCCCGTGCCCGGTCGTTCGCTTCGTGGACGTGAAGTCGCAGCTGGCTGCTCCTGGTGCGCGCCCAGTCTTCGATTCTCAGCAGCAGTTGATCGGTCAGTCCCGCCTGGCGGCCCCGAAAGTCCGGGGCCACATAAACACCTCCAAGCAGGGGGCCGGTCTCCGCATCGGGCACGAAGGCCGCCATGGTCCCGATCCAACGTCCAGCGTCAGAGATGGCTGCAATTGCGATGCCGTGCTCAGTGGTGCCCCGCTCTCCGCGCATCCTCCACTCCGCCTCGTCATGGCCCATCGCGTCCTCGAGTGATTCCATGTAAGCCATAGGGGTGTCGCGGATCATTTCCAGGCGAAGATCCCGGATCTCATTCCAGTCCTCGCCAGTAGTTCGCCGTATGAAAAACGTATTTGAAGTCACCCGAAATAGCCTACTTCACGAGGTGGGAGCAAGTGAGCCGGCAGCTGGCTACAGCTCCCGCTCAACATAGGCCGCCAACGCATCCCGAACAAAGGAAGCCCCCTCAAGGCCGCCGTAGTGGGGGGCAAAGCGCTCGTCGGCAACGTACATTTCCGCCAGTCCCAGCACGTACCCGCGCACGTCCCCGCCTTCCTTTGCGGCAGGGGTCCCCGAAATCGAACGCAGCCAGTCAACATGACGGTGGGCCAGCTCGTGCGCAATCGTCGAATCGACCGCCGCGCCGGATTCAAACGCCGTGATCCAGTCGGTGTTCAGGCCCGCCACTCGTTCCTTCCAGCTCGCCTGTTCCGCAGCATCCTGCGACCGCCACCACGCGTCGGAACTGGCGAACGCCTCCTTGCCCCAGCGCTGCTCCACCTCGTCCCTGTATTGCGTATGGTCAAAGCCGTCAAACATGTCCTGTGCCATGATCTTCTCTCCTTCCGTCTCTGCTGCAATGGTCTTTTCCACGGAAACAATCAACCGGGCCAGCCGTTCCTGCTCGGCCCGAAGCCACGTCACGTGTGAGCGAAGTGCGGCGGCGGGAGACATCTCCTGCGCCAGCACTGCAGCGATCGCTGGCAGCCCCAGTCCCAGCTCGCGCAGCAGCAAAATGCGCTGCAACCGCACCAGGGCCGCCTGGTCATAGTGTCTGTACCCGTTGCCGGCAATCCGGCTCGGCGTCAGCAGCCCCACGGCGTCGTAGTGCCGCAGCGTCCGGCTGGTGGTTCCCGCCAGGACCGCAAGTTGCTGGATCGACCAATCCATTGGGGCTTTACAGGTGCTCATGAAGAAGACTCTAAAGCTTGACGCAGCGTCAATGTCAAAGACGTTTTCCCGCCATGGAAGATCCCTGATCCGGCTGCCGCGCAGGAAAAGCCGCACAGGAACCGCAGGTTCATGTGATGAGATTCAAGACCTGTGCGATCTGCCGTGGCCGTTAATTGGTTTCTGCGAGAGTATGGGGATGTCAGCAGCTTCGGGGACCTGGCAGTTCTGCACAGCACACCGTCATGCGGTTGAGCCGGGTCTTAAATACTTAAAATCTTGAGGAGCAATCATGAAGGCAGCACGTTACTACGATCGCAATGACATCCGCATCGAGGACATTGCCGAGCCGGAACTGAAGCCGGGAACTGTGGCCATTGACGTTGCCTGGTGCGGAATCTGCGGCACTGACCTGCATGAGTACCTGGAGGGCCCAATCTTCGTGCCGCCCGCGGGCCACCCGCACCCGATCTCCGGAGAGTCCGCCCCCATCACGTTGGGCCATGAATTCTCCGGAACCATCACGGCGTTGGGTGAGAGCGTCACCGATCTGAGTGTCGGAGAGAACGTGGTGGTGGAGCCCTACATTATTGGCGCGGATGTCGACACCAGCGAGGGTTCGCCCTACCAGCTGTCCAAGGACATGAACTTTATCGGTTTGGGCGGCCGCGGTGGCGGGCTGGCGGAGAAGATCGTGGTGGAGCGCCGCTGGGTCCACCCCATTGGTGACATTCCGTTGGATGAGGCTGCGCTGATTGAACCGCTCTCCGTGGCGCATCACGCCTATGTGCGTTCAGGTGCGAAGGCCGGACAGGTTGCCATTGTTGGCGGCGCCGGGCCCATCGGCCTGCTCACTGCGGCCGTGCTGAAGGCCAAGGGGCTGACCGTCTACGTTTCCGAATTGTCCGAGGCGCGCAAGGCGAAGGCGCTGGAAACCGGTGTTGCCGATGCGGTGTTTGACCCGCGTGAGGGCGATGTTGCCAGCCAGGTCCGGGAACTGACTAATGGCCGGGGTGCGGATCTTGGCTTCGAGTGCTCATCGGTGCCGGCCGTCTTGGACATGCTCCTGGACGCCGTCCGCCCCGGTGCCGTCATCGTCAACGTCTCCATCTGGGGCCACAAGCCTGCCGTGGACATGCCGAAGCTGGTACTGAAGGAAGTGGACCTGCGCGGCACCATTGGGTACGCCAGCGACCATCCGGACACCATTGCCCTGGTTCAAAGCGGCAAGTTGGACCTTTCCCGGTTCATCACCGGACGGATCGGCCTGGATGGGCTGGTCACGGAAGGGTTTGAGCAGTTGATCAACAACAATGAAGCACACGTGAAAATCATCGTGAATCCGCGCGGTTAGGCGCCCCGAAGGCCCTCAAGCGGCGAGGAGCACCCGCAAGCTGGCCAACAGCTTCCGGGTGCTCCTTCGTCTTTCAGTCACTGGAAATCCTGGTTTCGCCCGCGCAAAAATCATCGGAACAACTTCCACGAATACAAAGTTGAGCGTAGTAGACTCAACTATGTACAACTGAGTCACCCCAAGCTGAAAACCAACGAAAGGACCCCTCTTGGACGCCAAATTCACCACGAAGAGCCAGGAGGCTCTTTCTGCTGCAGCCATGAACGCCTCCACCGCAGGCAACCCCACGGTGGAGCCCGCCCACCTGCTCAAGGCCCTCATGGACCAGCGCCAGGGCGTGGCCGTTGCTCTGCTGAAGGGCGCCGGCGTGGACCCGGATGAGGTCAGTGTCGGTGCCAGCACCGCCATTCGCAACCTCCCGTCGTCGTCCGGCACCTCCGTGGCCCAGGCCCAGCTCAGCCGCAACACCCTCCTCGCCGTGCAGGCCGCGCAGCAGGCCGCCGAGCGGATGGGGGACAGCTACGTCTCCACCGAGCACCTGCTCCTTGGCCTGGCGGACGACGCCGGAGCAACAGGAGGTGCCCTGCGCCAGGCAGGTGCCACCCGGGCCGCGCTCGACGCTGCGCTGCCCTCCGTGCGCGGCGACTCCAAGGTCACCACGCCGGATCCTGAGAACACCTTCGAGGCACTCGAAAAGTTCGGCACCGACATGACAGCCATCGCCCGCTCCGGCAAGCTTGACCCGGTGATCGGCCGTGACGCCGAAATCCGCCGCGTGGTGCAGGTCCTCAGCCGCCGCACCAAGAACAACCCCGTGTTGATCGGCGAGCCCGGCGTGGGCAAGACCGCCGTCGTCGAGGGCCTGGCCCAGCGCATGGTGGCAGGAGATGTGCCCGAGTCACTGCGCGGAAAGACCTTGATCAGCCTGGACCTGTCCGCCATGGTGGCTGGTGCCAAATACCGTGGTGAATTCGAGGAGCGCCTCAAGGCCGTGTTGGAGGAAATCAAGGCTTCCGACGGGCAGATAGTCACGTTCATCGACGAGATCCACACCGTGGTGGGCGCCGGTGCCTCCGAAGGCGCCATGGATGCGGGCAACATGCTCAAGCCCATGCTGGCCCGCGGCGAGCTGCGGCTCATTGGCGCCACAACGCTGGATGAGTACCGTCAAAACATTGAAAAGGATCCAGCCCTGGAACGCCGTTTCCAGCAGGTGTACGTTGGCGAACCCAGCGTCGATGACACCATTGGCATTCTGCGCGGACTCAAGGAGCGCTACGAGGCGCACCACAAGGTGGCCATCGCGGACTCCGCCCTGGTCGCCGCCGCCACCCTGTCCAACCGCTACATCAGCGGGCGGCAGCTGCCGGACAAGGCCATCGACCTCATGGACGAGGCCGCGTCGCGCCTGCGGATGGAGATCGATTCGGCGCCGGAGGAGATCGACCAGCTGCGCCGCGCCGTCGACCGTTTGACCATGGAAGAGCTGGCGCTGTCCGGGGAAAGCGACCCGGCCTCCATTGAGCGGCTGGAGGCTCTGCGCGCCGACATGGCGGACAAGAAGGAGGAGTTGGCCGGGCTCAACGCGCGGTGGGAGGCGGAAAAGGCCGGCCTGAACCGTGTGGGTGATTTGAAAGCCAAGCTCGATGAGCTGCGTTCCGTCGCGGACAAGGCACAGCGCGACGGCGACCTGGAACAGGCCTCCCGGATCCTGTACGGCGAAATGCCGGCACTGCAGCGGGAGCTGGATGCCGCGGCCGCCGAGGAGGAATCCGGCGACAAGCCCGAGCTGATGGTGGCCGAGGAAGTCACCGCTGACGACATCGCCGAGGTCATTTCGGCCTGGACCGGCATCCCGGCTGGACGAATGCTGCAAGGCGAGAGCCAGAAGCTGCTGCAAATGGAGCAGGTCCTGGGCTCGCGCCTGATTGGACAAACCGCTGCAGTGACCGCCGTGTCCGACGCCGTCCGCCGAGCCCGGGCAGGCATCAACGACCCCGACCGGCCCACCGGATCCTTCCTGTTCCTGGGCCCCACCGGCGTGGGCAAAACGGAGCTGGCCAAGTCCCTCGCCGACTTCCTGTTCGACGACGAACGCGCCATGATCCGCATCGACATGTCCGAGTACTCGGAGAAGCACTCGGTCTCGCGCCTGGTCGGCGCCCCTCCGGGATACGTGGGCTACGACGAGGGCGGCCAGCTGACGGAGGCCGTGCGCCGTCGTCCGTATTCAGTGGTGCTGTTCGATGAAGTGGAGAAGGCCCACCCGGAAGTTTTTGACATCCTGCTGCAGGTGTTCGACGACGGCCGGCTCACCGACGGGCAGGGCCGCACGGTCGACTTCCGCAACGTCATCATCGTGCTGACGTCCAACCTGGGCTCGCAGTTCCTGGTGGATCAGACACTGAGCGACGACGAAAAGCACAAGGCCGTCATGTCCATTGTGGAGGCGTCGTTCAAGCCGGAGTTCCTGAACCGGCTCGATGAGATCGTCATGTTTGACGCGCTCAGTGTCGAGGAACTCTCGCGCATTGTTGACCTGCAGGTGCAAGCGCTCTCCGCACGTCTGAACGAGCGCCGGCTGACCCTGGAAGTCACGGATTCGGCGAGGGCCTGGCTGGCTTTGACCGGTTACGATCCCGCTTACGGTGCGCGTCCGCTGCGCAGGCTCGTGCAGCGCCAGATTGGGGACCGGCTGGCCAAGGAGATCCTGGCCGGAGAGATTGTCGACGGCGACACCGTCCTCGTGGACACGGCCGCAGACTTTGATGAGCTGAACATGGAATCATCCACCAGCTCCGGGTTGAGCGTCACCCGGAAGGCGTGAGCCTGTCCGCTGGTTGAGTGCGTCGAAACCGAGCTTTCGGCGGTCGAGCCTGGCCGGAGGTCGAGCTTGTCGAGACCTGGTTTCGACAAGCTCAACCAGCGGTGTTCCGGTTTCGGCGGGCTCAACCAGCGGAATTTCCGTTACTGCGTGAGTGATGCTTCCAGAGGATTGCCGCTGCGGGTGTCGTGGACCATGCAGTCGACGCGGCGGTCGTCCTTGCCGTTCCATGTTGATTCAGACGGGTAGGCAGTGCTCTGTTTCAGCGTGGTCAGCCCAGAGGCCTCCGACGTGAATACGACGCCCTCGCAGACGTCGGTGGCCTTGACCTTCAATGACGCCGCGCCTGGGAAGGCGTCGGTTTCGCCATAGTAAAAGGTGCCCACCAGCTGGGCGTTGTGCGGTGAATTGCACAGCACCACGTCGGCCGGTTCTGAAGTGCCCTTGAAATCACGCAGGCAGTCGCCCTCAAGCCAATCCAAAGGTGAGACGCCGGCGACGATCAGGTCAGAGTCCGTGTTGTCGCCGGAGCTGTTGGCCGTTGAGGCAAGGCTCTGTGCGGATATGCTGCTCGCGGGCAGGGCGCTGCTATTGCTCTTATTGCCTGTGAACAACCCCACCACCAGCAGGATGAACAAAACCAGCAGGGCCAACCCCACCAGGACAATTCCGGCCACGATCAAGATCTTCTTCGGGTTGCCATCCGAACCGGAGGTTCCGTCCGCAACACCTGCGGCGCCGGGCGCCGGGGGGACGGTCGCCTGCGTACCGGATGCAGGAGGAACCGGCGGCTGGGAAGCAGTTGTGGAGCCTGGTGCCGGGGTGGGCACGGGAGGAGCGGCGGATTTGTCCGGCGACACTGGTCTGCCTGACTTCGAGGAATTGCCCGCGTTGCTCGGATCTGCCGCGTTGACCGCATTATCTCCGTTGGTCGGGGTTCCAGCGGCGGGTGCTTCCGCAGGCACAGCCGGGATCTGGGACGCCGACGCGGCTGCGGCCTCAGCAGCGTTGCGTGAAATTTGTGCGGGCGACTGCCATCCACCAGCCTTGGGCTGCCATGGTGTGCTGGATTGCTCCCACTGGGCTTCGGGGCGGCGCCACCCGTGTCCGTCGTCAACGCCTGGGCCAATGTGGCCCGGCTTTTGGGGTGGCACTACTGGCGGGCTTTCAGGTGTAAGCGGCGTCTCCGGAGCGCCCGGCGTGGCTTCGGCCGGTGTCTCAGGTTGGTCCGGTGACTCAGCCGTCACGGCGCTGTCGCCAGACGGCGCCACGTCAGCTGCCACAACTTCTGCAGGCACCTCGTCAGCAGCCGATTTGTCCTGGGAGGCAACAACAGCGGCCGCGGCAGCACCGGCGTCGGGCTTTCCCAGCTCCGGGGAAACGGTCCGGGAGGCCAACGCAGCCTCGTGCTCAACTGCGGCCGCCTCGGCCTCGGCTGCCTTCAAATCGACGGTCTCGGCAACGTCTTCGCTGATGGTCGCGGCGCCCAACTCAGGCTCGACGATGTCTGGCCCCCCGGATTCAGGGGTGTCATGATCGTTGGCTTTGCTGCTTTCGTTCATGGGATCAACCTTCCGCGATGCGTGCAATTGACGCAAGATGCAATGCTCGTGATGACGTATTGGAGGTGTTTAGTGACACTTCGCCGTGAGCTCTGGCACTGCGGCGCGTGGAATTAATGCAGCCTCCATACGTGACTCTACCGAATGAAGAGGTGCCATACGCGCCCCGGAATGCTTTGCTGTGGGCAGAACGGCACGCAGGGGACACGATCGGCCTAGAACTAATGTAATCTAGGAGTACGACAAATTGACCGAATATTCCGGAGCCTCGCTCTTAGCCCGAGCGACCACCTCCGGTCCAAGTGTAAAAGGGGGTCACGCCATGGGGCGCGGCCGTCAAAAGG
>JBBPZC010000122.1:0-2391 GCA_038199275.1 Actinomycetales bacterium | reverse complement strand
GGCGCAGGTAGGAAATGTAGGACTCCACGATGGAGGCGTCCCCGTTGAAGTCGTACTCCCAGACATGATCAAGGATCTGCGCCTTGGACAACACCCGGTTGGGATTGAGCATCAGGTAGCGCAGCAGCTTGAACTCCGTGGGCGAGAGCTCCACCGTCTTGCCGGCGCGGCGCACCTCGTGGGCGTCGTCGTCGAGCTCCAGATCAGCAACACGCAGCACGGCGTCGTCGTCCTCCATGGGCTGGGTGCGGCGCAGGACCGCGCGGATGCGGGCCACCACCTCGTCCAGGCTGAAGGGCTTGGTGACGTAGTCGTCGCCGCCCACGGTCAGGCCGGTGACCTTGTCCTCGGTGTCGTCGCGGGCCGTCAGGAACAGGACGGGGAAGTGCCGTCCGGCCGCACGCAGACGGCGGGTGACGGTGAATCCGTCCATGTCCGGCAACATGACATCCAGGACGGCCAGATCGGGGTTGTGCTCCTCGGCAGCAGCCAAGGCATCGCGGCCGTTGGCCGCGGCGATGACCTCAAACCCGGCGAAACGCAGGGAAGTGGAAAGGAGCTCGCGGATATTGGGCTCGTCGTCAACAACGAGCAGCTTTGCTTCAGGTCCAGTCTTTTTCACCATTTCAGTCTCCGACCATTGGCTGGGAATATGCTGGATATTCCATGGATATTTACTATCAGCTTACGCTCAGTGAGTTCCCAGCTGCTAGTACGGAACCCGAAAGATTTCCTGATGCTTTGCGCCGGAGGCCGACTCCGGCAGCATCAGCCGCTTCAGAAATGCCGCATCGCCGGTGGTCTCGCACCATTCCAGCAGCTCTGCGCGCATCCGCTCCAGCTCGGATGTGAACGCACTTTCCACCGCAAGATTGCGCAACTCCTGCGGATCGGCGGCCAGATCATGGAGCTGTTCGCGATGCGTCCCCCAGCCATAGACGGTGTATTTCCAGCGGCCCAGAATGAGCGCGCGGCCTGCCGTTCCGGCGCCGGGAAGCGCCCTGGCATCGGCAAACACCGTTTCCACCACCACCGGATTCTCCGACGGGGACAGAATGGATCCCGTTGCCAGCCCACCCGGCACGGGGATGCCCGCCACCTCGCACAGTGTGGGCAGCAGCCCCAACAGCGCCGCAATGGGCTCATCCTGAACTCCCGCCGAACGCCCCGGAACATGGAACAGGAGCGGCACCCTGATGCATTCCTGATGCAGTGCCGTCTTCTGGTTCCAGCCGTGGGAGGCGTCGCCGTCACCGTGGTCGCTGAGAAATACGACGGCGGTGCTTGCCAAATCGATTCCGTCCAGCAGCTGCCCAATGCGCTGGTCAACGCGCTCCACCAACGCTGCGTAGACTCCCCGGTAGCGGCGCCAGTCGTCCGGGCCGAAACCCGTGGTGCCGTACAACCTGGCCCCGGCCTGCTGTTCAAATGCCAGGGCCTCGGGCGCATACGGCCGTTGCGGGAAGTTTGACGGCAGCGGTGGGGCATCGGCCACAGCCTGGGGTGGCACGTTCCCGTACGGCATGGGCTGCGCGCGGGCGTATTCGCATATGGTGTGGGGGTCGTCAAAGGAAGCCACGAGCAGGAACGGGCGCTCTGATCCGCGTCCGCCCAGCCACTGATGGCACGCCTCAACCAGGCCCTCGTCGCCGAAGGGGTGGATGGGCGTGAAGCCGTCGGCCGCCGTCGAGCTTGCCGCCATGGCATGCCACTTCCCGGCGTACGCACAGTCATACCCTGCCGCCGCGAACCAGTGGCCCAGTGAATCCGGGTCGTGGCCGGGCTCGGGCACATTTGCCAACGCCTTCTTGTCATTGGACATGATGCCGAGTTGGTGCGCATATTTCCCGGTGATCATGGCGCTGCGGGCCGGCACACACAGCGGAAAAGGGGTGTAGGCCTGTGTGAAAACAGTGGAGACCGATGCCAACCGGTCCAGGTTCGGCGTCTTGAAATGTGCGTCGGAGTGGTGGTGGCGTTCCAAGGCGTGTGCGGCAAATTGGTCTGCCATGACGAGCAGGATGTTCATGCCGGTGCCTCCAAACACTCGCCCGTCAGTTCCGCCAAAGCCGGGGATCCAGCCCACGACTGTTCCGCGGCGGCCAATGCGAACGCCAGGTCCCTCGCGCCGCGTTGGACGGCGGCCGGATCGGTCAGGTTGTGCAATTCGAAGGGGTCCCGGGCCAGATCGAACAGCTCGGTGGACAGACCCCTGGCCGGATCGAAGCGGGCAATGAATTTCGTGGTGGCCGTGCGAAGACCGCGGATGTCAACGTCGGTGTCATCACGGGGGTAGTAAAAATACAGGGACGACGGCGTGCCTGCACTCCCAGCCTCCACCTCCTTGGTTGCCAAGAGAGCTGGCGAAACATCGCTGCCGTGCATCGTTTC
>JBBPZC010000121.1:0-2945 GCA_038199275.1 Actinomycetales bacterium | reverse complement strand
GCTACATTGCCTTCACCAACTACGGCGACGGACATAACAGCACCAAGGCCGATGCCATCTCGGCCATTCAGGTCACGGCCCAGAAGCGCGTACCGGATTCACCCGCCTTTGAAACATCTGTACTAAAACAAAACGATGAGCTGTTCCTGCTCTTCACGGCCCCAGACGGCACGCTCACGATGGGTTCCGCCACGGACCCGCTCGCCACCGTTGACGACGCGGCGTTGGACGCCACCGGGAAAGCAGTCTCCGTCCCCGGCTATGACACACTGAACTTTGCCCAGATCGTCGCCAACCAGACCGCAATCCTGGACATTTCCGTGCCCGTCTCGGATGACCCGGCGCAGGGCAGCCTGCGCACCGCTGACGGCAGCACCGCCTACGCGTTCTCACCCAGCATGGAATACTACAGCGCAACCGACACCTTTACCGACGTCGAAAGCGGCAAGGCATTCACCGACAACGGTGAGGGTGCGTTCGCCTCGGCGGACGGTGAGCGGCTGGCCACGGGCTGGAAGATCAACGTCGGCTTCGATAACTTTGTCCGGGCCTTTACCGATCCGAACCTGCGGGCGCCGCTGCTGAACGTGATCGCCTGGACGTTCACCTTCGCCATTGCCTCCGTCATCCTGACCTTCAGCCTGGGGCTGTTCCTGGCCATCACCTTCAACCGGGAGGATCTGCGCGGGAAGAAGATCTACCGCGTGCTGATGATACTGCCCTACGCCTTCCCGGCGTTCCTCTCCGGCCTGGTCTGGTCAGGTATCCTCAATCCCCAATTCGGTTGGCTTAACCAGACGCTGCTCGGGGGAGCGGAGATCGGCTGGCTCACCGACCCCGTCTTGGCGAAGATCAGCGTGCTGGTGGTGAACCTGTGGCTGGGCTTCCCCTACATGTTCCTGGTCTGCACCGGCGCACTGCAATCACTGCCCGCTGAGCTGGACGAGGCCGCCCGCATGGACGGCGCCGGAGCGTGGCGCGTGTTCCGCTCCATCAAGCTCCCACTGCTGCTGGTCTCCATCGCGCCGCTGCTGATTGCCTCCTTCGCGTTCAACTTCAACAACTTCAACGTCGTCTACATGTTGACCGGTGGCGGGCCCCGCTTCGAGGACACCACCCGCGACATTGGCTCCACGGACATCCTGATCACGCTCGTCTACAAGGTGGCATTCGGACAGGGTACGGGCCGCGACTACGGCCTGGCCAGCGCCTTGGCAATCGTCATCTTCATCATCGTGGCCACCGTTTCCGCCGTCAGCTTCAAGCAGACCAAAGCACTTGAGGAAGTAAACCGATGAGCACCACCACCGTTCCAGGGCACACCACACCGAAACCCACCCCTGAGTCAGAACTGCCACCCGTGCAGCGACGTCCGTTCGGTGTCTGGTTCAAGGACAAGGGCTGGCGCCACCTGGTTGGCGTGGTTGTCACGCTGTTCGCCATCTTCCCGCTGCTCTACGTGCTCTCCGCGGCACTGAACTCCAACGGCACGCTGGCCGGCACGAAGGGCCTGTTCACCAAGATCGACTTTGGCAACTTCACGGAACTGTTCAACAACCCGGCCCGCCCGTTCGGCCGCTGGTTCATCAACACCCTCGTCATCGGCGTGGTCACTTCCGCGGCGACCGTATTCCTGGGCGCCATGGCCGCCTACGCATTTTCCCGCATGCGCTTCAAGGGCCGCCGCATGGGCCTGCTTTCGCTGCTCCTGCTGCAGATGTTCCCGCAGCTGCTCGCCGTCGTTGCCATTTTCTTGTTGCTCAGCGGCATCTCCGACGTCATCCCGTCTCTGGGTCTGGGCAGCCAGCTGGGGTTGATCATGGTCTATCTCGGTGGCGCGCTGGGCGTGAACACGTACCTCATGTACGGCTTCTTCAACACGATTCCGCAGGAGCTCGATGAGGCGGCCAAGATCGACGGCGCCTCCCACGTGCAGATCTTCTTCGGCATCATTATGCGCCTGGTCACCCCGATTCTGGCCGTCGTGGCGCTGCTGTCCTTCATCGGCATCTCGAGTGAGTTCGTGATCGCCTCCGTGGTGTTGACCGATCCGGACTCCCAGACGCTCGCCGTCGGCCTCTATTCCTTCGTGGCCGACACCCGCTCCAAGAACTGGGGCATCTTCTCCGCCGGCGCAGTCCTGGCCGCCCTGCCTGTCATGGCGCTGTTCCTGTTCCTTCAGCGGTACATTGTCAGTGGCTTGGTCCAAGGTGGGGTAAAGGGGTGACCATGGCGGGCAACCAGCCCCATCATGATGGGTCGGCGCTTTATGTGGGAAGTCCGACGCCGGAACTTGGCCAACGCGTGATCCTGCGGTTGCGCATTCCTCGGGCGTGGGGAAATGCCTCGCGCGTGTGGGTGCGCAGCGTTCAGGATGCCGAGCCACGCTATGACGCGGCGCTGATTATTGGTGACGGAGCTGGTGCCGGAGGTGGTGCCGGCGACCACGCCGTGGGTGCGGACCGGGCCGGGGGTGCGGAAGGTGCCGGGGGTGCGGACCGCGCCGACGACGGCTGGGTCTGGTGGCAGACGTCCATGCTGCAAGTGAACCCCATCGCCCGCTACCGCTTCCTCATTGAGGTCCCCGCGGCCCAGGTGTCCGCCGCTGGGGCGCGAAGCACCGCAGGTGACTCGCCCGCGGCTGAAGATGGCGGCACTGAAGGTGGCGGCACCGAGGAACCTGTGTACTGGCACCTGAACAATGCGGGCCTGCATGACCGTGACACCTCCGACTACAGCGACTTCCGCATCACCACGGCCATTCCGGCGCCGGAGTGGTCCAGGGACGCCGTCATGTATCAGGTGTTTCCGGATCGCTTTGCGCGTTCGGCACAGGCAGCGGAGCGGCCCACACCCGATTGGGCCGTGGCGTGCAATTGGGACACCCCGGTGGATGGTCGCGGCCCGAATGTGGCCACCCAACTGTACGGCGGAGACTTGGACGG
>JBBPZC010000120.1:0-5923 GCA_038199275.1 Actinomycetales bacterium | reverse complement strand
GATCTTCAGGAAGTCGTCCAGGAAGCCCACCAATCCCATGCCTACCATTAGGTAGATCATGAGCAGTCCGGACGCAGTGGGGCCGGGTAAGTTCGGGTTGACCAGCCACACGATCAAGTGCGTGATGAAGTAGGCGGCCACGACAGAACCAACCACAACGGTGCCGCCCATGGTGGGGGTGCCGCGCTTGATCTGGTGCGTGGTGGGTCCGTCTTCACGGATGATCTGTCCGTACCCCTGTTTAACCAGAAAACGGATGAACAAGGGGGTGCCGATCATGGCAAAGGCCAGGGCCAAGCCTGCACCAATGAGCAATGCGATCATGGCTGGGCAGTCCTTTCGCCGGTAGTGTTCTCGCTGGTCTTGATGGGGTCATTCCCCGTGGGTAATGCTATCTGATCACCCAGAAAACGCAGTCCGGCGCCATTGGAGGATTTGAATAAAATCACGTCGCCGGGAGCCAGTTCGGCGCGCAACACGGCCTCCGCAGCGGCAGCGTCGGGCAGGAACATGGACTCCTCCCCCCAGGAGCCTTCCATCACTGCCCCTACGTGCATGGCACGCGCTCCGGCACCGACCACCAGCAGCCTGGAGATGTTCAGCCGCACGGCAACCCGGCCCACGGCGTCATGTTCCAACACCGAGTCTTCGCCAAGCTCCAGCATCTCGCCCAGCACCGCCCAGGTGCGTCGGAGCCCGCTGCCGCCCAGTTCGGCGAGGGTGCGCAGGGCTGCCCGCATGGATTCCGGGTTCGCGTTGTAGGCGTCGTTGATGATGGTGACACCGTCTGCGCGTTCGGTGCGCTCCATCCTGTACCGGCTCACGGCACGCTGGTTGTTCAGCGAGGTGGTGATGGTTTCCGCGTCGATCCCCAAAGCATGCGCGGCGGAGGCTGCAGCCAGCAGGTTGGCAACGTGGTGCAGGCCCAGCAAACGGCTGTGCACCGCGAAAGTGCCGGGCGTACCGGGGAAGGAAAGCTCGAATTCGGGTTCCCCGTCGGCGTTGGTGTGCACATTCCGGGCCTGCAGGGTTTCAGCAGTGGCGGCGATGCCGGCATCGGGCGCATCGGCGCTGCTGAAAAAGGTCAGCGGTGCCACAGAACGGGCAGTCATGGCGCGCACGCGCGCGTCGTCGTAGTTCAATACGGCCCGGCCCTGCGGTGCCAGGGCGGCAACGAGCTCGCCCTTGGCCGTGGCAATGTTCTCGATGGAGCCGAACTCGCCGGCATGGGCGCTGCCAACACACAGCACCACACCCACATCAGGGCGCACCAGGGAGCTGAGGTAGGTGATCTGGCCCATCTTCGTGGCGCCCATTTCAATGATCAGGTAGCGGGTGCTTTCCACGGCACGGAACACCGTCAGCGGAACGCCCACCTCGCCGTTGTAGGACCCCTGCGGGGCAACAGTGGGGGCCAGCGGGGACAAAATCCCGGCCAACAGGTCTTTTGTGGTCGTCTTGCCGGCCGAACCGGTGATGCCAATGACATCCAATGGCGAATGTGCGCGGATGCGGCGCACCACCTCGGCCGCGATGACGCCCATGGCGATGACCGCGTCGGCGACGATGACTGCCGGGAAGGGAGCTCCGGCGTCGTCCGCGGCAACCTCACGCTCGGCCAGGGCCAACACGGCGCCGGCGGCGAAGGATGCTGCGAGGAAGTCGTGGCCGTCGGCGTGCTCGCCGGCCTTGGCCACGTACATGCCGCCCGGCGCCACCTCGCGCGAGTCGGTGGCGATCAGGGCCACGTCAATGCGCAGGGCAGGGTCGGCGGCGGCGGTGAGGGTGCCGTTGGTGAGTTCGGCAATCTGGGCCGCTGAGAAATCAATCATTAGTTGTGGACTCTATCGTGCTTGCATGGGTGAGCGGGAATCTGCGGGCGGCCAGGGCGGCGCGCAGTTCGGCCCTGTCATCGAGGGAAATATTGATGCCCTTGACCTCCTGGAAGACTTCGTGGCCGCGTCCGGCAACCAGAATCACGTCCTCGGCAGTGGCCAGTTCCACGGCTCGGGCGATGGCCTCGGCACGCAGGCCCACCTCCTCGATGGTGCGCCCCAGCCGCTCCTGCTCATTGACGGCGGCGGCACCGGCGAAGACGTCGGCCCGAATGGTTGCCGGGTCCTCATCGTGCGGGTCATCGTCGGTGATGATCACCACGTCCGCCCCGCGCGCCACGACAGCACCCATGATGGGGCGTTTGGTGGCATCTCGCTCCCCGGTGGCTCCGAAGACGGCGATGAGCCGGGCCCCGGGGGCCACGGGCCGGACGGCGTCCAGGGCACGTTCCAGGGCGTCCGGGTTGTGGGCAAAATCAACCACGGCCACCGGCGCGGTCCCCACCAGCTGCATGCGGCCGGGCACCTCAACCGTGAACGGGTCCAGGCGGTCCAGCACGTCTTGGAGCCGCGCCAGCACCGCTCTCTGGCGTTCGGCTTCCTGATGTTCGGCTTCCTGATGCTCGGCTTCCTGATGTCCGACGGCGGAAGCACCCTCCCTGCCCTTCGTGAGCAGGTGGGTGGCCACCATGGTCAACGCCAAGGCGGCGTTGGAGACGTTGAAGTCCCCCGGCAGGCCCGTGCGGGCTTCGAGCCGTGCGGCGTGTGGGCCCTGCAGGGTGAAGCGGGAGCCGATCCCTTCGCGGCGCACGTTCCGGACCTGCCAGTCGGCTGCGTCGGCATCCTGTTCGTCACCGAGGTTCGCTGCCCGCGTGGAGAGCGTCACCGTGGGAGCGCCGGCCCGCTGCGCCATGAGGCGGCCCCAGCGATCATCCACCGTGATCACCGCGTTTTCGGAATGGGCGTGGGTGAACAGGGTGGCCTTGGTGTCGAAGTATTCCTCCATGCTGCCGTGCAGGTCCAGGTGGTCCTGGGTGAGGTTGGTAAAGCCGGCCACGTTGAATTTCACCGCGTCGACCCGTCCAAAGGCCAGGGCGTGCGAGGAGACCTCCATGGAGGCGGCGCCCAAACCCTTTTCCGCCATGACAGCCAGCAGCGCGTGCACGTCGGTGGATTCGGGCGTGGTGAGCTTGCTGGGGATGGGCTGCTCGCCGGCAAGAATTTCAATGGTGCCGATCAGCCCTGTGGTGGTGCCCAATGCCCGCAGCAGGGAGTTCAGGAAATACGTGGTGGTGGTTTTGCCATTGGTGCCTGTCACGGCAAACAAATCCAGTGACCCCGTCCCTGCCGTGCTCAGGGACGCGGTGCCGTAAATGGCGGCGGCAACGGCACCGGTGACGGCACGCGGGTCCGCCACGGTGAGCACAGGAACAGCTGCCGACTCCCCCAGGAGGCGGGTCCCGGCGTCGTCCGTCAAAATGGCAACGGCGCCGGCGGCAACGGCGGCACCGGCAAACTGCGCTCCGTGGGCCTTCGCGCCGGGCAGGGCCAGGTAGAGGTCTCCCGGGAGGATGCTGCGCGAGTCCAGGCTGACACCGGAGGCAACGGTCTGTGCGGCAGGCCCCTGAAGAGCCGCGGCGGGGGCCCCGGCCAGTAAAGCCAGTTGCGCCAGCGTCACACCTTGGTGGTGTGCGGGCCGCAGCGGGGCAGACGCGTTGTTCACAGGCACGTGCTTGGGATCCTCTTCGGTGTTCGGGGCGGTGTTCATGGGACGGTGTTCATTGGACGGTGGCGCTCATGCTTCGGTGCGACGGTAAATGTGGCGGCGGAACGGCTTACTTGTAGAACTTGGGAGGTTCCACCGGAGGGGTCGTGGACGGCGGAACATCGAAGGCCCGCAGCACCTGCCCCATCACCTGATTAAAGGTATACCCCTGGGTAACTCCGTAGATGTCACCCTGCGGGCGTTGCACGGTAATCCCCACCACATACTTGGGATCCTCCATTGGGGCCATGCCAATAAAGGAGGCGGTGTAACCGTCAAAACCCACACCGTTGTCCGCCGGCGCTTCAGCCGTTCCGGTCTTTCCACCAGTGCGGTAGCCGGGAATGCCCACTACCTTGTAGTCCGCCATGGTGACCACGCCTTCGAGCATGTCGCGGGCATCCTGGGCGGTCTTGGGACTGACCACCTCGACGCCGGGGGCCTGCTTCTCCTTCTCCACCGCGCCGTCGGCCTTCGTGAAGGAGTCCACGATGGTGGGCTTGAGGCGGACGCCGTCATTGGCGATGGTCTGGAAAATCATGGTGGTCTGCAGCGGTGTTTGCGCAACACCCTGGCCAAACAGCACGGTATAGCGCTGGCGGCCGTCCCAGTTCCGCCAGTCGGCGAGGATGCCCGGGCTTTCGCCGGGAAGCTGGATGCCTGTCTTTTCACCGACTCCGAACTTGCGCATGTAGTCGTAACGCTGTTCCATGCTGAGCTTGGAACCGGCCATGACGGTTCCCGTGTTCATGGAGTCGGCAATGATGCCGGCCAGTGTGCGCTGTTCCGTGCCGTGGTTGAACGCGTCCGTAAATGTCTGCCCGTCTATGGTCAAGGCGGAGGGCACCAGATAGTGGCTCTCCGGCGTGGCGAGGCCTTCCTCCACCAGGGCGGATGCCGTCATGATTTTGCTGGTGGAACCGGGTTCGACGACGGAGCTGACGGTGCGTGAGCCGATATTGTTCGGGTCGGAGGCGCCAACATTGTTGGGATCGTAAGAGTCGGAGTCCGCCAAGGCCACCACCTTGCCGGTCTTCGCCTCGATGACGGTGACGCTGGCCCACTGGGCGCTGTATTGCTGCTTTTGCTGCTGCGCCGCCTGCTGAGCGTAGTACTGGATATCCTGATCAATGGTCAGCTTGACGGTTTGGCCGTCGACGGCGGGTTCGGTGCGCACCGGCGCCGTGGGGATGATGATGCCGTTCTTACCGGCCTGGTAGGTGCGGGTGCCGTCGGTTCCGGTGAGGCGGTCATTCATGGTTTGCTCGATGCCGGCCAGCGGGTTGCCGTCGGAGTCGACAAAACCGACGATGGGACCGCCCACGGCGCCCATCGGGTAAACACGCTTGGTCATAATCTCGGAATAAATCCCGGGGATGGCCAGCTCGGCAACCTGCTTCTCCACCGCCGGGCTGACGTCCTTGGTGATGTAGTTGAAGTTCTTGTCCCCGGTGACGGCGGTCTTCACTTCTGCCACTGGAAGGCCGAGCAAGTCAGCCAACTGTTGCAGGCCTTCGTCACGGGTGTATTCGACGGTGGTGGTTTTACCGGTCTTCTCATCAACGGTGTAGTGGTTATAGGTTTTCACCTCTGCCAGATTGATCTGGGAGACGGTGATGTTGTACCTGATGATGCTCTCTGCCAAGACGTTGCCCTTGGAGTCAATGATTTTCCCGCGCACCGCTGGCAGTTTTTGCACCACGGTGCGTTGATTCTCGGCCGCCTGGGCCATATTGCCCGTGTCCAGCCCCTGCACCATGACCAGCCGTCCGGCAATAACCAGCAGGACGGCCATCATGATGACGAAGCCGATCCCCACCCGGCGTCGGCCAACTTTGTTCAGTTGTTGTGCAGTTGCATCGTGTGCTGACTGGCCGAATTTTTGTGCCACTGCTGTTTCCTTGCGTTCTTGGCTGTGCGCCGTGGTGCGCCCTGCTGCCCTGGTGGGGCCATGGTTCATGGGTCTCTAAGTGTTAACCCTAACTTTCCCGCTGGGCCGGCGCGGGGATGGTGCCACCGTTGAGATCGGGTGTCACAGTTTCCGGTGCAGGTGCAGGGGCCGGCACGGGTGCTTTTTCGGATGCCTTGGCGGCGGGACTGAGCGGCTCTGCGGGTGCTTCTTCGACAGGGGCAATGACATGAGGCGTGTCGATGAGCGCCGGCGGGATGATGACCAGCCCCTTCGTGTCGGGGGCAGCTGGCTGCGGAGACCCGCTGACGGTCTTGGTCCGGATATCAATCTGACCGGTGGTGCCGGCCGGGACCATGCCGAGGGCCACAGCCTGGGCAACCAGTTCCTGTGGTGCGGCCTTGGCCGCTATTT
>JBBPZC010000119.1:0-3283 GCA_038199275.1 Actinomycetales bacterium | reverse complement strand
TGGAACACCATGATGGTTTGGTAGCTGCGGCTTCCGACGGCGAGCTGTGGAGCCTTTGGTACACCTCGGTTCCCCGCCCCGAAGCAATGCGGGCGGAGATTGAACGTCGCCTGGCCCTGCAGGAAACCGGTTCCATGCTCCCGTTCACCACGCGCCTGAATGACCCGGCCACGGGAAACCCCGGCCGCATCGTCGGCATGACCACTTATTGCGACATACAGGCCGACGTTCCCCGCCTGGAAATCGGATATACATGGAATGCTGCCAGTGTGCAGGGCAGCGGCAGCAACCCCGACAGCAAGCGCCTGCTGTTGGCCCACGCCTTTGAAACTCTGGACTGCGCAGCCGTGGTGTTCAGCACCCACTGGATGAACATGCAGTCACGGGAAGCCATTGCCCGCCTCGGCGCCAAGCAGGACGGTGTGCTCCGCGCCAACCGGCGTATGTCCGACGGTTCCCTTCGCGACACCGTGGTCTTTTCGATTCTGGCGGCCGAATGGCCGCAGGTGCGCAACGGCCTCGACTTTCGGCTGGCCAAAAAACGGCCCACGGGGCAGCCGTGACCGCCCCGGCCTGGGAAGGCGCCGTGAATGCCCGGCTCCTCGCCGGGGACATTTACCGGATGGGCCGCAGCGAATGGCTCACCGAGCGGGGGTGGGACCAACTGTTTTCCGACGGCGTGCGTACCATCATCGACCTGCGGAACCCGGGCGAACGCAAGCGCAGGCCAACCGACCCGGTGGTGGGGGAAGTTGCGGTGGCAAGGTTCGCCGTCGTACATTCACCAACGGAAGACCCGGATGACCCGGAATACCGCGAGCTTTTCCATCCGTATATGAACCACCCGAGCCTGTACGCGGAAATTGTGAGGCGGTTTCCACTGCAGGTAGCGCGGGTATTCAAGGAATTCGCGGCGGCGGAGGGCAAGGTGGTGATTCATTGCTCGGCCGGACGGGACAGGACGGGGCTGATTGCCACCCTGCTGTTGGCGCTGCTCGGGCAGGCGGACGTGGCGGTGCGCGAAGATGAGCTGGCCACCCGCGGGATCAACGATTGGCATTTGGTGGCGCCGGTGAAGCATCCGTATGAGCGGCATCTGGAGCCGGGTGAGCTGGCCGGGGTGGTGCAGGGGCGTGGACAGGCTCTGACGGACTTTATCGGCGGGCTCGATGTGCATGAATTTCTCAGGGCCAACGGCGTGGGCGAGGCCGAGATTGCGGCGGTGGTGGCGCGCTGCCGGTGAACGCTGGCACGGAATTTTCGTGGCACCGAAATCTTTTAGACTGGACAGCATGACTTCCCCTGTGAACAAGCAATCTGCCGCGTCCAATTCCAAGAAGATGACAGTTTTGATCATCACCATCGTGGTGGCGCTTGTTGCCCTTGTTTGGGGAGGATCGTTGCTGTTGGGTGCCATGGACAAGTCCGACGTCGGCCAGGTTGAGGAGGGTGCCTTGAGCGCACCGGATGCGGCCAAGGCCGAGGACCGCCAGTGGAGCGGTGTCATGGAACTCAACGGCGGGAAGATGGATGTGACCCTGTTTGGGGACAAGGCACCGATGGCTGTGGCGTCGTTCCTGCAACTGGCCGAAACGGACTTTTTCGCCGGCACCAAGTGCCACCGCCTGACCACCGGCGGCTTCGATATTTTGCAGTGTGGTGATCCCAAGGGCAACGGCACCGGCGGCCCGGGGTACGAGTTTGGCCCCATCGAAAATGCTCCGGCCAACAACGTGTATCCACGCGGCACCCTGGCCATGGCCCGAACCTCATCGCCCACCAGCCAGGGCAGCCAGTTCTTCATTGTCTACGGTGACACCACCATCCCCAGCGACGCGGCCGGCGGCTATACCGTGTTTGGCGAAATCACCGGTGGGCTCGACGCTGTGGATGCAGTCGCGAAGGCGGGTACGGCCAACGGCCAGCAGGATGGGCCGCCCGCTGCGGCGGCTGTTGTTGGCGCCATGCGGTTTCAGTAGACGGCTGGCGATGCCTGCTTGGACAAGACCTGTCAGCGATTGTGGCCAGCTCCACGCTGTGAGTACGGTTGGGGTAATGGCCGAATGAACTGCCAAGACTCGAGGAACCGTGCGCCTACCCAGTAAGTTCAAGAACTGGCTCTTCAACGCCCCCGGTGTGGTGGACACTGAAGGTCTCGATGGAGTTGTCAGCAGGGCGGTCCAGCGAGCCGAATCGGCGAAGAATGCCCGCATCGAGACTGCCTCGCTGCGGGACCAGCTCCAGACTGACGCGTCCTGGAGCAACAAGGACCTCGAGGACTATCTCTCAACGGCCCAACTCCTGGCCCAGCGGACCCTGACAATGGAGCCCTTCACTACCCAACTCCTGGCGGCCGCCAACATGCTGCGCGGCACGGTGGTGGAGATGGACACCGGCGAAGGCAAAACCCTGGTCGGTGCCCTCGTTGCCGGAGCCCACGCACTCAAAGGCAACCGCGTCCACGTCCTCACCGTCAACGACTATCTGGCCGGCCGCGACGCCGCCTGGATGCGGCCCTACTTTGAAGCACTCGGCGTCTCGGTTGCGGCAGTGACGGAAACTTCCACGGCATCGGAGCGACAAGACGCGTACCGGTGCGACATTGTGTACGTCTCCGTCAACGAACTCGGCTTCGACGTGCTGCGGGACCGGACCTGCACGGACACCGCCGCGCTGGTCCTGCAGGAATTCAACACGGTCATTGTCGACGAGATCGACTCCGTCCTGGTGGATGAGGCCACTGTTCCGCTGGTACTGGCCGGGACAGCCCGCAACGAATTGCAATCCGTCGACGTTGCCGAATTCGTCCGGGAACTCATCCCCGCCATCGACTTCACCGTGGAGCCCGACCGGCGCAACGTATCCCTCACGGATGCGGGCCTGGCCAAGGTCGAGGCGAGGTGGCCCGGCGTCGAACTTTACTCCTTGGAGGGGACCCCGCTGTTCTCCTCCATCAACACGGCCCTGCATGCGCAGGCGCTGTTGCAGCGGGATGTGGACTATATTGTCCGCGACGGCAAGGCCGAGATCGTCTCCGATGCCCGCGGCCGGGTCGCGGCGCTGCAGCGCTGGCCGGACGGTTTGCAGGCCGCCGTGGAGATCAAGGAGGGGCTCGACAGGACCGAACAGGGCGAGATCCTGGACCAACTGCTGGTGCGCGACCTCATCAAGTCCTTCACGCAGGCCACCGGTATGAGCGGCACCGCGGGGGCCGTTTCCGAATACCTGCGCACCAACTATGAGCTCGACGCAGGGCGCATCGAGTCCCACAAACCGTGCATCC
>JBBPZC010000118.1:0-5088 GCA_038199275.1 Actinomycetales bacterium | reverse complement strand
GTGGCTGCGCCCGCGGGTGGGCAAGTACGGCCTCCCGCGCCACTAAAGCCTCCCAGACCGACGCTGCAGCACTTCCCGGGGTCTTTTCTCCGACGCTGCAGCACTTTTCCCGGGGTCTTTTCTCCGACGCTGCAGCACCGCCGCGGGCGGCCTTAATCTTTTGCGTGGCCGATCTTCGCTGTCGCCGCCTTCGTGATGGCGATCAAGTCCGCCGGTGCCAGCTCGATGTCGAAGCCGCGCTGCCCGCCGGAAACAAATATGGTCTCGTACTCCAGGGCGGAGCTGTCCAAAACAGTGGGGGAGTGCTGACGCTGGCCGACCGGGGAAATGCCGCCCAGGACGTAACCGGTGCGGCGCTGCGCCAGGGTGGGATCGGCCATGGCGGCCTTTTTGTGCCCCAAAGCATGGGCGAGCGCCTTCAAATCCAGGGTGCCGTTGACCGGCACAACAGCAACTGCGAGGGTGCCGCCGACGTCGGCCATCAAGGTCTTGAACACCCGCTCGGGGGCGATGCCCAACACCTCTGCCGCCTCCATGCCGTAGCTGGTGCTGCCGGGGTCGTGGTCGTAGGCGTGGGCCGTGAAGGCGATGCCGGCTTTGGCCAGGGCAAGGGTTGCCGGCGTTCCCGGCCCGGCGGCCGCAGGCTTTTTAGCCATGGTCCGCGCCTATGCGGCTGGACGGACGCCGTTGGCGATCTTGCGCTTCACGCGGCCCAGCATGGCGGACATGCCGCGCATGCGCAGGGGCGAAATGGCGCGGGTGAGGCCCAGCTGCTCCGGCATGTCATCGGGCACCGCCAAGATTTCTTCAGCGGTCAGCCCGTCGAGTCCCTCGTACAGGACTGAGGCGAAACCGCGGGTGGTGGGCGCCTCGGGCGGTGCCTGGAAGAACAGACGGATGACCTCGCCGTCGTCCGTCTTTTCCGATTCCACCGTCAGAAACAGTGGCGACTGGCATTCCACAACCCGCTCCAACAGTTCCGGGTGGTTGCTCAGGCGTTCCGGCAGGGGAGGAAGCGAGCGGGAAAAATCAAGCAACAGCGTGAGCCGGTCGCTTTCTTCCAATTCCTGGAAATCAGTGACGATTTCGGCCAGTGCTGGGGGGAGGGTCTGTGAAGTAGTCATCAACTAAAGCGTACGATTCTTTTCCAAGGATTGTGAAACAGGGGGCTTGAAACCAAAAGGTTGCCAGGCCGTGTCCAGCCCGGCAACCCGGTGTTGCTAGTTCGAGACGGGCAGTTCGCCACGCTCGGTGCCGACGGCGATGGGCACGCGTACGGCGTTGCCCCATTCGGTCCAGGAGCCGTCGTAGTTGCGGACGGTGTCGAAGCCCAACAGGTACTTCAGGGCAAACCAGGTGTGGCTGGAGCGTTCGCCAATGCGGCAGTAGGCCACCACGTCATCGCCGGGTGCCAGGCCGGCTTCGCCGAGATACAGCGCTTCCAGTTCCTCGCGTGAGCGGTAGCTGCCGTCTTCGGCCGCGGCGCGGGCCCACGGGATGGACGCGGCGGTGGGGATGTGGCCACCGCGCAGGGTGCCTTCCTGCGGGTAGGCGGGCATGTGGGTGCGTTCGCCCGTGTACTCCTCCGTGGAGCGGACATCGATGAGCGGTTTGCCCAAGTGTGCCAGCACATCTTCCTTGTAGGCGCGGATGGGGGCGTCGTTGCGCTCCACCACCGGGTAACCGGCCGACGGCGTGACGGCCGTGCGCTCGGTGGTCAGCTCGCGGCCCTCGGCGATCCACTTGTCGCGGCCGCCGTCGAGGAGGCGGACGTCTTCGTGGCCAAACAGGGTGAAAACCCAGAGTGCGTACGCAGCCCACCAGTTCGACTTGTCGCCGTACACAATGACGGTGCTCTCACGGGAGATGCCCTTGGCCTGGGCGAGCAGCGCAAAAGCCGCGCCATCAATGTAGTCACGCGTGACGTCGTCGTTCAGGTCAGTGTGCCAGTCAATCTTGACGGCACCGGGGATGTGCCCGGTTTCATACAGGAGCACGTCCTCATCGGACTCGACCAACACGAGCCGCCCGTCGGTTGCGGCGCCGTCGGCCAACGTCTGCGCCAGCCATTCGGTGGAAACCAGACGCTCAGGATGGGCGTACGCGGCGAACTTCTCGTTTTTTTCTACTGCAACTTTCATGGTGCCCCTTCTCATTCGGTGCCCACGCCCGCCTTGCCCGGAATATCCTGGGCCGGTCCGCAGCGATGGGATGCACATTGAGGTGCTGCCGCGACCTATCCGCGGCGGCTGTACCTGTTGATTAGCCTAACGAGTGGCATGGACAAAAACTTCCCTCACGTTAACGAAACGCAATATCCGATGGGTATCCTTGTACCGGCGGGCCGCACTGTGCAATGGCCCCAAGACAAAATCTTCACGAACGGATTCATCCTTGGTAAACGTAGAGCAACTTTCCACCCGCCGGCCCGCAGTTTCAGTGGATGAGCTGCTGGCGGGTTTTGTGCCCTCGCCGCGCTTTGGTGAAGTGTCCTTCGACAGCTACCGCCCCGATCCCGCCCAGCCGTCGCAGTCCCAGGCCGTGACCATGCTGCGGGAGTTTGGCAATGGGGCCGGCAAGAAGCCGGCGGGCGTGTTGCGCAAACTCTTTGGCGGCAAGCCCAAGAACGACGGCGGCCGGGCCGGGATATACCTCGACGGCGGCTTCGGCGTGGGGAAGACCCACCTACTCTCCTCCCTCTGGCACCAGGTGGAGGGGCCCAAGGCCATTGGCACGTTTGTGGAGTACACGAACCTGGTGGGTGCGCTGTCCTTCCGGAAAACCGTGGAGGCCCTCAGTGAGTACAAGCTGGTCTGCATTGACGAGTTTGAGCTCGATGATCCGGGTGACACGGTGCTGATGTCGCGCCTGATGCGGGAATTGGCCGACGCCGGAGTGAAGTTGGCAGCGACCTCCAACACCCTGCCGGGTTCCTTGGGTGATGGACGTTTCGCTGCGGTGGACTTCCAGCGTGAGATTCAGGTCTTGGCGGACCAGTTCGAGATCCTGCACATTGACGGCGAGGATTTCCGGCACCGCGGGCTGCCAACTCCTCCGGAGCCGGTTGCCAACAGCGACCTGGATTCACGCATGCGTGCCGACTTCGCCGGAAGCACGGTTGCCGTGGACGACTTCAGCGTTTTGGTGGACCACCTCGCCGGTGTGCACCCCTCCAGGTACCGGCAGCTGCTGTCCGGGATCGACGCCGTCGTCTGGCGCAATGTCCACACCATCACCGAACAGTCGGTGGCGCTGCGCTTCGTGGTCCTTGCAGACAGGCTTTACGACAAGGATGTGCCAATCCTGGCCAGCGGTGCACCCCTGGACCAGTTGTTCACCCCGGAAATGATGACCGGTGGATACCAAAAGAAGTACTTCCGTGCCGTCTCACGTTTGACGGCGCTGGCACGCGAAGCCGAGGAAGCCCACGCGGCCACTTCCGCCGCGTAGTTCCTGTTGCCTCGCTCCTTAGGCGTGTCTGGTTCCTTAGGCGTGTCTGGTGCCCTGAGCGCGTACTTGTTTAAAGCGAAAAGGCGTCGGTGCCGTCTCTCGACGGGACCGACGCCTTCTTTGACGCCATTTACAGGGCGAAGGGCGGTTTACTTACCTTGGCTGTCAACGTAATCGCCAGCAGCCCTCTGGGCGGAATCGATCCGGTCCTTGAACTTGTCACCAGTCTTGCTGTCGACAAAATCACCGGTCTTCTCGATGCCATCCTTGATTGCTTCCTCGTTGCCGTTGATCAGCCCCGCGGCCTTGCCCTTAACATCGTCAAAAATAGACAATAGGCACCTCCCTTCAATCCTGGGGCCATTGGCGCCCCAACTTTTTCCAGCCTAATATGGCCACCCTCATTGTCAATAGCAAAATGCAGATATGTCCGCATCCGCTTTGTGTCCGCATCAGGTTTGGCGGTCGATCCGCATGTGCCACGATGCCTGTGCCTGATCCATCTGTGCCAAGATGGATGGTGCCACAGGGCACCCGGACGAGGCGCGCCGTACCCGGCCAGCGACAAGACGGCGCCAAGGAGTGTTGGGACATGGCATGGATTATTTTGGTCGTCTCCGGAATGATGGAGGCCGTCTGGGCCACCGCCTTGGGCAAGAGCGAGGGCTTTTCGAAACTGGGCCCCAGCATCGTGTTTTTGGTGGCCATGATCCTGAGCATGATTGGCTTGGCGTGGGCCATGCGCACGCTTCCCGTTGGCACCGCATACGCGGTGTGGGTGGGCATCGGTGCAACACTGACGGTCACTTACGCGATGATCACCGGCGCCGAGCCCGTCTCGGTGGTGAAGGTGCTGTTGTTGCTGGGCCTGGTTGGGTGCATTGTGGGCCTGAAGCTCGCCCACTGATTCCCGCGGGCTCCTCTTTTCTCTGCGGCGGCCGTCCGCAGAGGATCCGGCTTATGCGGCCACCGCTTCCATGGATCGAACGGACCATATGGCCCGCTCCTGTCCGAGGACCAGTTCAAACGTGACCAGCGGCGTTCTCGGGTTGTGGCCGATCCTGGCTTGGACCTGCCACACCACGACGTCGATTCGAGTGTCGCCGCCCTTGGGTGCGCGTCGGGCAGTGCGCCACCAGTCCACCCGTTCAAACCACCGCACCGGGACCGCACCCACATGCCACGTCCGCCCGTCACGGACAAAACTGACCGGCACGCCGTTCACTGTCTCCACATCCACCGTTGCCACATTCATACAATCCATGCCGTGGACATTACGGACCGGCACTGACATTGCTGCTCGTGGCTGCGATGCGGGGGCCGCCACCACGGCTGCTCCGGCTCATGTGGCTCATCCGGTCACCCTGCCTGCGCGTCCGATGCATCGAGTCCTGATCTCAGCGTCGAGATGCATGGCTGTAACCAGGCACCTCGACGCGCAGGTCAGAATTCGATGCGGCAAAGGAAGCTGCCGACACATTTGGCCGCTAACCCGCTAAGTCCGCTCACCCGGCAATCAGGCACGAAAAAGCCCCTCCGACCAGCGTTTGTGCTGGTCAGAGGGGCTTTTCTTTTGGTGGGCGATACTGGGTTCGAACCAGTGACCTCTCCGGTGTGAACGGAACGCGCTACCACTGC
>JBBPZC010000117.1:0-6024 GCA_038199275.1 Actinomycetales bacterium | reverse complement strand
TGGTCGCTGACGCGCTTCAACCGCAAGCTGGACAATGTATGCGACAAGCTGGATCGGGTCGGCGTCGTGGGACTGCGCGGAGGTGGCGGGAAACTGGCCTCCAACCGCCGCGCCCGGCTCGTGGAACACGCCGTGACCTCGCACCTGGTCATCCCCGACGATTTGCCGTTGCTGGAGCGCCAGCAGGGGAAGGACACTGAATGAAGATCCGGCTGACGCTGCGGCGCGAACCGCAGGAAGACAAGGACTTGGCGCTCACCGTGGACGGGCTGGCCTCGGTGGGGGACATCGCCACGGAACTGTACCTGGCCGACCCGGCCCGCAAGGGCGCCGCCGCTCCCGCCAACCTTTCCCTCATGGTGGAGGAATCCATGGTGGGTGGCATGCGCGGGCGCACCCTGCCGGCGGATGCCAACCTGCTCGAATCCGGGCTGCGGCCCGGCGCCACCGTCTCCCTGACCCAGGTCAGTGACCGCTTCGCCGTCCCGGGACAGGACCGTGGCCCGGCGGCCGCCACCCTGCGCATCCTGGCCGGACCGGATCAGGGTGCGGGGTTCGCACTGCCCTCCGGCACCAGCTACATTGGCCGCGATTTCGACGTCGACGTCCGGCTCAGTGACCCCATGACCTCCAAACGCCATGCGCGCATCACGGTGGGTGAAAACATTGAAGTTGTGGACACCGGATCCGCCAACGGCCTGCTCATGGACGGCACCCAGGTCTCCCGCGCCGTGCTCGGCCCCTACGACGAGGTGACGCTGGGGGAGACCACGCTCTCCGTCGTCGCGCTGGGCCACGCATCCCAGGCCGGGCCCACCAGCCCACTGGTGGAATACAACCGCTCCCCGCGTGTGGTGCCGCAATTCAAGGTGGAGGAACAAACCGTTCCCGCCGGCCCGCAGCGTCCGCGGCGCAACCGCTTCCCCGTGGTCATGCTGGTGGCCCCCATCCTCATGGGCGCCGTCATGTATGCGGTGACACAGAACCTGTACAGCCTGATCTTCATTGCCATGATGCCGCTGATGATTGTTGGCAGCTGGATGGACCAAAGTGCGAACGCCAAACGGGACCTGAAGGAATCGGTGGAACAGTTCCGCGGTGCGGTGACCGAGTTCCGCCGGCAGATGACCCAAAGGCAGCAGGTGGAGCGGGCCGTGCGGCTGGCCGAAAGCCCCTCAACCGCCGAAACCGTGGAGGCCATTTACAAGCTGGGCCCCTTGCTGTGGACTCACCGGCCCGAACACGCCGCGTTCCTGTCGCTTCGTCTGGGCGTGGGCCGGGTGCCCTCGCGCACACCGCTGAAGACGTCCGACACTAACAACACGCTGCCAGAATTCATGGCTGAGATCCATGATCTGAAGACCGAGTTCACAGAGATTGACGCGGTGCCCGTCGTGGCGCAAATGCGGTCCAGTGGCGCGCTGGGCGTGGCCGGTCCGCGCGGCGTGGTGGATGACGTGGCCCGTGCCTTGGTGCTCCAAGCCGTGGGTCTGCATTCCCCGGCCGAGCTGGCCGTGGCCGCCATGACCTCCGCCGAATCCAAGAAACGCTGGGAATGGCTGGCGTGGCTGCCGCACGCGGGGTCGGTGCATTCCCCGCTGGCGGGCGAACACCTGGCCGCCGGCCACGGTGCCGCCAGCGGCCTGCTCGCCGCACTGGAAGAGTTGCTGGTGCAGCGCGGTATCATCATGACCTCCGCGGGTGCGATGCACCGTGGCGCACTGGACCCGGCCAAGATGGAAGTCCCTGCGCCGGCCATCCCCGCGGTGCTGGTGGTCATTGAAGATGATGTGAAGGTGGATCGGGCCCGGCTGACCCGGCTGGCCGACTACGGTGCCGACGTTGGTGTGCACATCCTCTGGGTGGCCAGTGCCGTTGAAGCGCTGCCGGCCTCCTGCCGTGACTTTGTCACCGTCTCCGACACCGCCACCACCGGCCAGGTCCGCCTGGGCCGGTTGAGCTATCCGGTCAGCTGCGAGTCCGTCAGTGCCGATCTGGCCGGCCAGCTGGCACGCATGCTCGCCCCGGTGATTGACGCCGGCAAGCCGGTCGACGACGAATCCGACCTTCCGCGCAACGTCTCCTATGTGGCACTCGCCGGGCATGACCTGGTGGAAGGCACCTCCGGGATCGCCGACCGCTGGCTGGAAAACAATTCCGTGACCTCCCGCGCCGTGAAGAACCGCAAACATCAGGGCTCCTTGCGGGCGCTGGTGGGTTCCAAGGGTGTGGAAGCCATGTACCTGGACCTGAAAACGGAAGGACCGCACGCCCTGGTGGGCGGTACCACCGGTGCTGGCAAGTCCGAGTTCCTGCAGTCCTGGGTGCTGGGCATGGCTGCCGCCTACAGCCCGGACCGGCTCTCCTTCCTCTTTGTGGACTACAAGGGCGGCGCCGCGTTTGCCGACTGCGTCCAGCTGCCGCACACCGTGGGCCTGGTGACCGACCTGTCCCCGCACCTGGTGCGCCGGGCCCTGACCTCGCTGCGTGCCGAGCTGCACTACCGTGAGCACCTGCTCAACCGCAAAAAGGCCAAGGACCTGCTGGCCCTGGAGCGGGAAGCAGATCCGGACGCCCCGCCGTCGTTGGTCATTGTGGTGGACGAATTTGCGGCCCTGGCCAAGGACGTGCCCGAATTTGTGGACGGCGTGGTGGACATTGCCGCCCGGGGCCGTTCCCTGGGCCTGCACCTGATCCTGGCCACGCAGCGGCCCTCCGGCGTCATCAAGGACAGCCTGCGCGCCAACACGAACATGCGCATCGCGCTGCGCATGGCAGACACCGACGATTCGAAGGACATCCTCGGCGAGGACACCGCAGCGTATTTCAGCCCGACCATTCCCGGCCGCGGCGCTGCCAAGACGGGCCCCGGCCGCATCCAGGGCTTCCAGACCGGCTACGCCGGCGGCTGGACCAGCCGCACCCCGGAACGGCCGCGCATTGACATTGTGGAGATGGGCTTTGGCACGGGAGTGCCGTGGGAGCAGGAACTGGAGGCGGCACCGGCTGCCGACTCGGCAGGTCCGAACGACATTGCCCGCGTCGTGGCGAACATTTCGCTGACCGCCGTCGAACTTGGCGTCAAACCACCACGCAAACCGTGGCTGGGGGAGCTGCCAGAGATTTACGACTTCTCCAAACTGCCCACCCCGCGCACCGATCAGCAACTGCTGCTGGGCGTCATGGACGACCCGGAGCACCAGGCCCAGCCCACTGTTTTCTATGAGCCTGACAGGGACGGAAACATGGCGATCCTGGGTGCCAGTGGTTCCGGCAAGTCGGCGGCCCTGCGGACCATCGCCATTGCCGCCGCCATCACCCCGCGTGGCGGGCCGGTGCAGGTGTACGGCATCGACGCCTCCTCCAATGGGCTGGCCATGCTGGAGGTGCTCCCGCACGTTGGCGCCATCATCAATGCCGAGGACAACGAGCGGGTGGGCCGCCTGCTGCGTTACATCCGCGGCATCATTGACCGGCGTGCCCAGAGCTTCGCCGATGTGAAGGCCGGCAGCATTGCCGAGTACCGCCGCCTGGCGAACAAGCCGGATGAGCCGCGCATCATTGTCCTGCTGGACGGCCTGGGTGCGTTCCGGGAACTGTATGAGTTCCGGGCAGGCATGACCCAGTTTGAGACGCTGCAGCAGATCGACACCGAAGGCCGTCCCATGGGTGTGAACATTGTTGTGGCCGGTGACAGCCCGAAGTCGCTGCCGGCGTCGTTGGCGTCCTCCATTCAGCGCCAGCTGGTCCTGCGACTGGCCACGGCCGACGACTACTCCAACCTGGGGTTGCCGCGCGACGTGCTGGGCCCGGCTTCACCTCCGGGGCGCGGGATGATCGACGGCGGCGAAATCCAGACGGCCATTTTTGGCGGCACGGCGAACTTGGCATTGCAGGCGCGGCAGGTGGCCAGCCTGGCCGAAACCATGCACCGCCAGGGCGTCAAGGCGGCCCCGCGGGTGGAATCGTTGCCGGAGCTGCTGGATTTGGATGTACTGCCCGAGGCGGCCCCGGGGCACGTCACGATTGGTGTGGACGATTTCAACCTGGAACCGGCCGGGCTGGCGGCCAGCGGTGCCCTGATGCTCACCGGCCCGCCCGGATCCGGCCGCACCACCTCCCTGGTCACGCTCGCCGAGGCATTGAAACGTTCGAGCCCGGGCACCCGCCGCGTGTACTTCGGCTCACGCCGCTCCGCCGTCGCCACCTTGCCGGTGTGGGATGAAGCGTTTGCCACTGCGGGGGCCGTGGGCCCGGAACTGCAACGCTTCATTGACCAGATCGAAGCCGACGGCGGGCCCGTGGCATTCTTCATTGAGGGCGTCACCGAGTTTACGGACTCGGAGGCCGAAATGCAGTTGGTCACGCTCATCAAGGCGGCCATCAAGGCCAACCTGTTCGTGGTGGGCGAGGCCGAGTCCTCCACGTGGTCCGCAGCATGGAACCTGTCCGGGCTGTTCAAGGCCGGCCGACGCGGCCTGCTCATGAACCCCGGGGACATGGAGGGCGACACGCTCATGAACATCTCGCTGGGACGGGTGCGCAACGACAAGTTCGTGCCCGGCCGGGGCTACGTGGTGGGGCGGGGAAAGGCGTTCAAACTGCAGGTGGCCAGCACCATGAACCACGAACGATGACGCCGGCGGTGGGTGGGCCCACGACCGCGAGGGGCCCGCAGCGAGCCTGCGAGCTGGGGGAGCGGGTGGGGATGGGGAGTACTGCCCATCGACGCATCAGCTAAAGTCTTGTTAGATTATTTTCAGTGGCCCGGAGGAAACACCACCGGGATTTCAATTCAACATAAAGGATGTGCATCATGGCAGGAAACATGATTGGTAGCGATCTTGGAGACATGCAGGACCTCATTGGCAAGTTGGCTCAGGCCATCGACCAGATCCAGGGTGCCATGGGCAGCGTTGACGGCAAGGTCAACTCGGTGGTGTGGCGTGGACCTGACGCAGACCGCTTCCGTTCCTCGGAATGGCCCAACACCAAGTCACAGCTGACCCGGGTCATTTCCGACCTGACCACCGTGAAGGAAACCGTTCAGCGCCAGCGTTCCGAGCAGGAGAGCACCTCCAACGCCTAGTCTTTGCAGCATGCAATCGCCACGCAGCAGCGTGGCGATTGCATGCAGCGTGAGATGGGTTGCAGCAGGCAACACCAGCAGGCCCGTAGCACCGTGGACATTCTTTTTTTGAATGTTTTCCGCAGGTGTTGCGGGCCTGCTGTTTATCCCGGCAGGGTTGGTGGGGCAAGATGGAGGGGTGAACCGCGAGAACCCTGAAACCGAGTCAATGCCCGCCACCTCCACAGCGGCGGAGCCGGACCTGCCGACAGCGGCGGAGCCCACGGTGCCGGACCTGCCGACAGAGCCGGACCTGCCGACAGAGCCCACGGAGCCGGACCTGCCGACAGGGCCCACGGAGCCGGACCTGCCGACGGAGCCCACGGTGCCGGCGGAGCGTGAGCGTGACCGCCATGACGAATTGGTGGATCAGATCCAGAAGTACCGGGCCGCCTATTACAACGAGGACTCCCCGCTGGTCTCCGACGCCGAATTCGATGTGCTGTACAGCGAATTGGAGCAGCTTGAGGCGCTCCATCCCGAACTTGTCACGAACGATTCCCCCACCCAGCTGGTAGGTGGGGATGTCTCGGTGGCGTTTGCCGCCGTCGAACATCTGACCAGGATGTACTCCCTGGAGGACGTCTTCTCACTGGCGGAATTGGAGGCGTGGCTGGTCAAGGCCGCCGCCTCCGTGGAGAAGCAGGGCGGGCGGGCCCCGCAGTGGCTGAGCGAGCTGAAGATTGACGGACTGGCCGTGAACCTGCTGTACCGCGACGGCGTGCTGGTGCGGGCTGCAACGCGCGGGGACGGCACCACGGGCGAGGACGTCACCCACAATGTGGCCACCATCAAGGACATTCCCCAGCGCATGCACGGCACCGGATTTCCGGCCGAGGTGGAGATCCGCGGCGAGGTGTTCATCGGCTCCAAGGACTTTACGGTGCTGAACGAGG
>JBBPZC010000116.1:0-38938 GCA_038199275.1 Actinomycetales bacterium | reverse complement strand
TCCTTCGATGAATTCAGGATGCCCAGGCCAACGTTGGAGGTTCCGTCGCCCACACCGAACACCCAGCCGTAGCCGGGCAGCGCCTTGCCGTCGGGTGAAGAGAGCTCCAGCCAGCCTTCCATCCAGTCATCGTCGTGGCGCGGCGAGGTGAAGTACGTGCGGTACGCGACGCCCATGGGCCGGTCATCACGCTTGGCGTGCCCCAGGGAGACGGCTGTGCGGGTGGAGTTGCCGTCGGCGGCAAGCACGACGTCGGCGAAAAAGTCCGCGGTTTCGCCCGTCTTCCTGCCGGTGTCATCCAAAAGCGACGCCCTGGCACCCACTACTGTCCCGGCGTCGTCCGTCAAGGCGGTGGTGACGGAGTGACCCTCAAGGATGGTGGCGCCGGCGGCCCGGGCGTGGGCGGCGAGGGATTCGTCGAAGCCCAAGCGGGTGCGGATGAGCCCGTAGTTGGGGAAGTTGCTCAGTTCCGGCCACGGGACCTCGATGCGGCGCCCGCCGGCGATCAGGCGAAGGCCCTGGTTGCGGCGCCATCCGTCGGCGGGGTCGTGGGGCAAACCCATGAGCTGCATTTCGCGGACGGCGCGCGGGGTGAGCCCGTCACCGCAGACCTTTTCCCGCGGAAATCGGGTCTTTTCAAGGACGGTGACCTCGATCCCGGCGGAGGCCAGGTGGTATGCAGCGGTGGATCCGGCAGGACCGGCACCTACAACAAGTACCTTCACGGTGGGTGGAGTTCCTTTGTTTTTTGGAGTTTCGTCCGGCGTTTTTAGACGTTGGACGCCGGCACTGGTGCCGGGACAGTCAGGGGCTTGGTGGCACGGTGGACGGCAACAATGCCGCCGCTGAGGTTGCGGTAGGCGACGGATTCCCAGCCGGCCTCGGTCAGCCAGGCGGAGAGCTGGTCCTGATTGGGCCAGACACGGATGGATTCGGCCAGGTACACGTAGGCGTCCGGGTTGGAGGAGACCTTCCTGGCAATCGACGGCAGCGCACGCATGAGGTATTCCGTATATACGGTACGGAACGGGGAAAACGCGGGGTGCGAGAACTCAGCCAGCACCAGCTTGCCGCCGGGCTTGGTTACCCGCAGCATTTCGCGCAGGGCCTTCTTCGGGTCCACGACGTTGCGCAGTCCGAAGGAAATGGTGGAGGCGTCAAAAGAATTGTCCGCGAACGGCAGGTTGGTGGCATCCCCTGCAATGAAATCAATGTCCGGGCGGCGGCGCTTGCCAACCTTCAACATGCCAATGGAGAAGTCGCAGGCGACGACGTTCACGCCGGCGTCGGCGTACGGCTCGCTGGAAGTGCCGGTGCCGGCGGCCAGATCCAGAACCCGCTGGCCGGGCTTGGCATCGACCGCGTCAACCACAACGCGTCGCCAACGGCGCGTCTGCCCCATGGACAAAATGTCGTTGACAATGTCGTATTTGGGCGCCACGTCGTCAAACATGGCGGCCATTTCTTCCGGACGCTTCTCCAAAGATGCACGGTTCACCCCATTAGTCTCTCAAACTTTGCCCCGCTTCGTGCATCGTCCCCCGGTACGGAGCGCCACTTGTGGGCCATCACACCATCACCGCACCGGGTTTTGCCGACCGGGCGAGTAATCTGGACTCATCATGACTGCTTCCTTTTCGCTGCGCACCCTCACCGAGGCCGTGGCACCGGCCACGCTGGCGGAGCTTGGCATCACCGGTCCCGCCGATTTGTTGGACTCCGATTCCGCCAACGGCCCGCTGTGCTGGTTGCGCCGGGGCGAGGGTTTCGTGGGCTTCGGTGAGATCACCTCCTTCGCCGCCACCGGCGCCTCCCGTTTTTCCGACGCCGAGCAGTGGTGGAAATCCCTGCTCTCCGCAGCGTCCGTCAACGATTCCGTGCGCATGCCCGGCACCGGCGCCATGGCGTTCGGCTCCTTCGCCTTCTCCAAAACCAGCGCCGCCGCCTCCGTGCTGATTGTCCCTGCACTGGTGGTGGGCTTTTCCGCAGGTACCGCCTGGCTGACCCAGCTTTCCGTGGATGGCACCGTCCCCACCGCCGGATCCGCACTTGACCTCCTGCGCTCCCTGGCCCTCGCCGAGCGTACGACGCCGGACACCTCCTCCGCGGGCACGGTGCGTTCCGGTGCGCTCACCGAAGCGGAATGGAAGGATTCCGTCCGGGCCGGGGTCCAGGCCATAGCCGAGGGCGGTCTGGAGAAAGTTGTTCTGGCCCGGGACGTGGTGGCGACGTTCCCGGAACCGGTGCAACGGGTTTCAATTCTGCAACGATTGGTGGGCCTGTACGACGAGTGCTGGACCTACGGAGTGCGTGGCCTGGTGGGTGCCACCCCCGAGATCCTGATCAAGGTGGATGGCTCCACCGCGCAGGCCCGGGTACTCGCGGGAACACTGGACCGAGAGGATGAACCGGCGGGCTCAACCGGCTTCGCCGACGCCGTCCTGGGCGGCTCACTGAAACAGCGCCACGAGCACGACTTCGCCGTCCGCTCACTCACACGGCAGCTGGCCCCCTTCGCCACGGACCTGTCCTTTCCGGCCGAACCGTTCATTTTGGAACTGCCCAACGTGTGGCACCTGGCCTCCGATGTCACCGCGGAGCTGGCCAGCTCAAATGGCCACCTACCCACGTCTTTGGCGCTGGTTGAGGCTCTCCACCCCACCGCTGCGGTGTGCGGCACTCCGCGCGATGACGCCGCTGAGCTCATTCTGGAACTCGAGCAGTTGGACCGGGGACCGTACGCCGGCCCGGTGGGATGGCTGGACGGGGCAGGCAACGGCGAATGGGGCATCGCCTTGCGGGGTGCCGTCCTGGAAGACGCGCACACCGTCCGTCTGTACGCCGGGGCGGGAATTGTTGAAGCCTCCGATCCCGACGCGGAACTGGCGGAAACGTGGGCGAAGTTCCGGCCGATGCTGCAGGCTTTGAACCTGCCAAACCATCCCTAGAACCTCTCCGGCAATCCGGGATTACAGACAGACCATCTCCGGAGGTCCTTGCATAGGCGCGCTAAAAGTTGTTCACTGGTGAAACCCTGTTTACCGTGATGCAAATCACAGGGGGTTACACTAGATTCCAAATGATGGCTCCTTAGGGACTACACAAAGGGTAAACAATGCACATCTCATCCAAGCTGGGCCTGCGTTTAGCAGCCGTTCTTGCCGTTTCTGCCTTGGCACTAACTGGCTGCAACAACGCTGATGAAGCCGCTCCCGGCGGAAATGCGGGCTCCACCTTCGATCCCTCCACGATCAAGGCCGACGACGCACTGATCGCCATGCTGCCTGCGGCACTAAAGGACAAGGCCACCCTGAACGTCGGCGCCGATACCTCGTACGAACCCGCCGAGTTCTTGGCGGCCGACGGTCAGACTCCCGTCGGTTACGACGTAGACATTGCCAAGGCCATTGGTGCTGTACTCGGCAAAAAAGTCGATGTCCACACCTCGGAGTTCTCCACCATTCTTCCCTCACTGGGGTCCAAGTACGATCTGGGCATCTCCTCCTTCACCATCACCCCAGAACGATCCGAAGCAGTGAACTTTGTCAGCTATTTCAACGCCGGTGTTCTGTGGGCAGTCCAGAAGGGCAACCCGAACAACATCAATCTCGATGATATTTGCGGCAAGAAGATCGGCGTGCAGACCGGCACCGTTGAGGAGGATCCTGACGTCAAGGACCGTTCCGCCAAGTGTGTTGCTGACGGCAAGCCCGCCATTGATGTCATCTCGCTGAAGAACCAGACCGATGTCACCACGCGACTGGTCAACGGCAGCATCGATGCCATGAGTGCTGACTCCCCCATCATCAAGAACGCCCTGCAGAAGACCGGTGACTCACTGGAAACCTTGGGCGAAGTGTACGACGCTGCTGAGCAGGGCATCGCCATTGCCAAGGATGACACGGCCTTCGCCGGCGTCGTTGAGAAGGTCATGAACAAGCTCATCGAAGACGGCACCTACAAGAAAATCCTCACGGATTGGAACAATGACGAAGGCGCCATCTCCAAGGCCGTTCTGAATCCGGCGACAAGCAGTTGAGCACACCCGCCGTTGGCGCCACAACCTCCGGCGGGGGTGAGCGGATTGAACTGATCAAGGCAGTTCCCGTCCGTCATCCCGGCCGGTGGGTTGGTGCCGCCATCATCCTGCTTTTTGTTGCACTGGCCATTCAAAATCTGATCACGAACAAAAATTTCCGCTGGGAAACAGTGGGCAAGTACCTGTTCGATATTCTGGTGATTCAGAGTATTGGCTGGACGCTGTTGCTCACGGTCTCCTCCATGATCATTGCCATCGTGCTGGCCATTTTCCTGGCCTTCATGCGCCAGTCCGAGAACCCCTTGTTCAGGTACGTGGCCTGGTTCTGGGTCTGGTTTTTCCGCGGCACCCCCGTGTACACCCAGTTGGTTTTCTGGGGCCTGGTTGCCGTGCTGTTTCCGAAGATCATCATTGGGGTGCCATTTGGTCCCGAATGGTTCTCTTTCAACACAGAAACCATCATCACCGCCCTGGTGGGCGCCATTGTTGGTCTTGGTTTGAACGAGTCCGCCTATCTGGCAGAAATTTTCCGCGCCGGTTTGAAGTCTGTGGACAACGGCCAGATGGAAGCCGCCGAAGCGTTGGGCATGCGTCGTTCCAAGATCATGTGGCGGATCATCCTGCCCCAGGCCATGCGCGTCATTGTTCCGCCCACGGGCAATGAAACCATTGGCATGCTCAAGACCACCTCGCTGGTGTTGGCCATCCCGTTCACGCTCGATCTGACGTTCGTCACCAACACCATCGCCAACCGCACGTACCTGCCCATCCCGCTGCTCATTGTGGCCGCCATTTGGTACCTGGTCATCACCTCAGTGCTCATGGTGGGCCAGTACTACATTGAAAAGCACTACGGCAAGGGCGTTGACAACATCACGAAGGCACCGGTGAAGGCAACAGCCATTGCGGCTGCAGCCCACACCGGGCACCCCACCGCCGAAAACATCACCTACCGCGGTGACGACGAGAACACGGAAGGTGGCAAGCCATGACGGAATCGCCATCAATGACTTCCAGCCCGGCCACAGGGATCAAACCCCTGGTGGAAATCCAGGGTGTGCACAAGTTCTTCGGTGAGCACCACGTGCTCAAGGGCATTGACATGACCGTCAAGCCCGGAGAGGTCTCCGTCATCATTGGGCCCTCCGGCTCCGGCAAGTCAACCCTGCTGCGCTGCATCAACCTGTTGGAGACCATCAGCGCCGGACGCATCAGTGTTCACGACGAACTGATTGGCTTCCGCGAGGTCAACGGCAAGCTGCACGACTTGAGCACCAAGGCGATCGCCGCCCAGCGCCGTGAGATCGGCATGGTCTTCCAACGCTTCAACTTGTTCCCCCACAAGACAGCTCTGGCGAACGTGATTGAAGCACCCACCCAGGTCAAGAAGCAGTCCAAGGCCGCAGCCCGGCTGAAGGCCCTGGAACTCCTGGACATGGTTGGGCTGAGCGATCGCGCCAACTTCTACCCGGCCCAGCTCTCCGGCGGCCAGCAACAACGCGTCGCGATCGCCCGGGCCCTGGCCATGGAACCGGAGTTGATGCTCTTCGACGAGCCCACCTCCGCCCTTGACCCCGAGCTGGTGGGCGACGTCCTGGAAGTCATGAAAGACCTCGCCAAATCAGGCATGACCATGATCGTGGTGACCCACGAGATCGGCTTCGCCCGCGAGGTCGGGGACACCCTGACGTTCATGGACGCCGGCGCCGTCGTGGAATCCGGGAACCCGCGCGACATCATCGCCAACCCGCAACACAGCCGCACCAAGGAATTCCTCAGCCGCGTTCTGTAATGGTGCATTTATGGCGGATTCGCCGGTGCCTCAGACCCCTCGCGGGCAGTAAGATTTCATCGGTCTCGGGGAACCCACGGTAAGAGATTTCCGAGGGTTCCCCGCTGAGCTTGCGAAGCGAGGGAAGGAAATCACGCCATCCCCGCTCCGGGGCCTGTGGCACCGGCTTCTGTCATTCGGGTTATTTCTCCAGCGCCGCCGCAATTTGGGCGTGGAGGTCGCGCAGTCCTGCCCTGTCCGTGGCTTCAACCTCGACAATGCAGGGCCACAGCACAGGCGCAGCGAGGGCGGTGGCAAGTTGCGCGCTCGTCCGGACCGCCACATGGCTCCATCCAAAGGCCGCGGCCAGCGCACCGAGATTCGCAGAGTGGGGCGTGCCAAAGAAGCGTTCGACGGCGGCCGCGTAGCCTGGCGCCTGCGCAAGGGCGCCGTGTTCCAACAGGGAGAAGATGCCGCCGCCGCCGTCGTTCAGCACGATGATTTGGATCTGGGGCACTTCTTCCGTGGGGCCAATGTTCAAGGCACCTGAATCGTGCAGGAACGTCACGTCGCCCAGGAGCACCCGGGTTGTCCGACCGCTGGCGAGCGCCAGACCGGTCGCCGTGGAGAGCGTGCCATCGATGCCCGCCAGACCCCGGTTTGCATGCACCGCGACGCTGTTGGTGGCAGTGGGCCTGCCGGCAAGATCCGCGTCACGGACGGGGTTGGAGGAGCCGAGCATCAAGTTGCTGCCCGCCTCTTCCTGCGCCCGGGCCCACACCATCCGTGCCACGACCGGGCCTGTCAGCCCCGTGCCCGTGCCGGCAGAGCCGGCGAGGGCTCCTTCCAGGGCCGTCTCCGCACGTACCGCTGCGCCCTGCCACGCCTGCAACCAGCCTTCTGGCCCACGTCCGGCGAAACCGACCAGCTGATCCCACTGGGTCAGGACCAGCTCGGTGCGTCGTCCGGGCTCAAACCACGGCACAACTGTGGGTACAAACAACGCCCGCTCGAGGTCGGAGTTGGCCAGCAACTTGCTGATTTGGCGGGAGAGGGTTGGCCGTCCGAACACCACCACGCGCTCGATCGGCTGGGCACCCTGTGGGCCAAAGTGATCCAACAACAGCCGGTATGGACCAATGGCATTGGGACCGAAGCGGGCGTTGGACGACGGCTCCGCCAGCAGCGGCAAATCCAGCATCCGCGCGAAATATTCAGCCTCCGGGCCTGCCCCGTGCCCGGCAACCACGACAGTGCGGTGGCTGCTTCCGGGCGTGAATGCGGGGTGCCTCGCGGTAGCGTCTGCATCTGTGCCTGGACCCGAGGTGGCGTGTGCTGTTTCGGCGACGGCAGCGTCTGCGTCCGTAAGCACGGCGTCGGCGCCGCTGGGCGCGGTGGAGGAACCGCCGTCGTCCGCGGCGGGAAGCGCCTCCGGGGAGTCAACGACGGGCAGCAGCCGCTCCCATTCAGATCCGTCCAGGGCGGGTGTCAGCGGGTCGCGGAAGGCCAGATTGACCTGAACGGGGCCTGCAGGAATCCCCTCGAGCCGTCCGCGGCTGGCGCTGATGGCAGTCTCGATGGCACTGGTGGGGTCGGTGCCGGCCGGAACATCGGTGGCGAAGCGGACGTGCTCTCCGAAGAGGTCCAGCTGCAGCGTGGTCTGGTTCGCGCCTGTGCCACGCAGTTCCTCGGGACGGTCGGCGGAGAGCACGATGAGCGGGACCCCGGCGTGGTTGGCCTCCATCACGGCCGGGAGCAGGTTGCCCACCGCCGTGCCCGAGGTGGTCACGACGGCGGCCGGCTCCCCGGTCCCAAGCGCCAGGCCCAGCGCCGTGAAGCCGGCGACGCGTTCGTCAATGCGCACGTACGCCGTCAGCCGGTGGTCGGCCTCGGCCTCCGCCAAGGCGTAGGCAAGCGGGGCGCTGCGGGAACCGGGCGCCACCACCACGTGGCGGAGACCGGCGCGCTCCAACGCATCGATAACGTGCCGGGCGGAATCCATCGAGCTAAGTAAAGTCACGCCATCCACTCTAGCGATCCAGGCAGGATCTGGGGCACGGCAGGTGGTTTGCCGGTGGATGGGCACGGCAGGTGGGTGGGAGATCCGGCCGATTGGCAGCGAGGCCGGTGGGAGATCCGGCGGCACATTCTGATTCCGGGCACTTTGCTGCTGCGCACGGTTCTTGTGCAACCACGCGCCACTTCTGGAGCGGCGCGTGGTTTGCCGTAAACCATGCGCCCGTTCAAAGTGGCCGGCCTGGAAAATAGGCGAACCGACTTCCTACAGCAGTGCGTGGCAGCGGCGCAGCCGGTCCAGCCACCAGTCGCGGCGTTCGATGGGCGCGGCAAAGTGCGCCAGATACTCGGGATCCGCAGTGACGTTGCGCACCGCCATGCCCCCGGTGGAAGCGACCAGGCTCGCCGGGGTGACGTCCCCGCCCATCAGCGTGACCGTTCCTAGGCCACAGGCGTACGGCAGTTCGGGCAGTGCAGCTGCCAGGGCAAGACCGGTGGCGATCCCTACGGAGGTGTCCAGTGCGGAGCTCACGACCGCCGGCAGCCCGGCCTCGGCCACAATGTCCAGGGCTCGGCGCACTCCTCCCAGCGGCGCGGCCTTGACCACCAAAAGATCGGCCGCCCCGGCACGGGCCACAACGAGCGGATCGGTGGCCTTGCGCACGCTTTCGTCCGCAGCGATCAAGACGGCCCCTCCCAGTGCGCTGCGCACTGCGGCCATCTCGGCAATGCTGGCCACGGGCTGTTCGGCGTACTCCAGCCCGAACATGGACATCATGCGCAGCGCCGTCACGGCCTGGCCCACTTCCCAGCCGCCGTTCGCATCAACCCGGATTTTCGCATCCGGCAGCAGGTGCCGGACAGCAGCAACCCGGGACACGTCCTCAGTCAAAGTCTGGCCTGCCTCGGCCACCTTGATTTTCACGGTGTGCAATCCGTCATAGGCGCCGAGTATCTCCGGAATGAGATCGGGCGTTACGGCCGGAAGCGTGGCATTGACCGGAACCCATTCGCGCACCGCTTCGGGGTCCCCAAGCCAGCCAGCCTCCACAGCCGAGGCCAGCCAGCGGGAGGCTTCCTCGTCGTCGTACTCCAGAAAGGGGCCAAACTCCGCCCACCCGGCGGGACCCTCGAAGAGCAGCACCTCACGGGTGAGAACGCCCCGGAATTTCACCCGCATGGGAATTGAAACGACGTGTGCGGCAGCCAGGAGTTCCTCGAGGGGTGGTGGTGAAAACATGCCTTCACTGTATCCCGCACATCAGGAAGATCCCATGAATCTGTGGGAACCTAGAGTCGATGAATAAGCATGGCGCCCCCGATCGATCAGCCAACCACGGCCGCACTGCGTCGCGCGTGGCGGCCTGGCCGTTCCTGTTTGCTGCCGTCATCAGTTTGGCCGGATTGGTTCTGAGCTACCGTTTTTTCATCAGCACCACCACGGGCCAATTCATTGATGAGTCCGCGCTGGTCGAGGCCGAGGGGGCCCGGCAGCGGATTGGCGTCCAGACTGCGCAGGTGCTGGACGCGCTGCCCGTGACGTCGTTGGTGATTGCCGCGCTTGTGGTGTTGTTCGTGACGTTGGCGCGGCGGCGGTGGAAAGCTGCCGGGATCGCGATTGCGGCGATGGCGGCGGCGAACCTGTCCACGCAACTGGTGAAGGCGTGGCTGCCGGACCGTCCCGACGTGGGAGTAAACACCCTCGCCTTGAATTCGCTGCCCTCCGGCCACAGCACGCTCGCCGCCAGTGCCGCCGCGGCCGTGTTCCTGGTGGTGTCCCCCCGATGGCGTCCTGCTGCCGCTTTGTTGGGCGGCAGTTACGCGGTTGCGGCCGGCATCTCCACGCTGATCAACCAGTGGCACCGCCCCTCTGACGTAGTTGCCGCATTCTTCGTCGTGGCGTTCTGGACGTCGCTGGCGGCCCTGCCCGTCATGCGCACCGGCAGCTCGTGGAACGTATGGCTGGGTTCGAGCGCGCATTGGGCCTCCGCGCGCGGCTGGACGATTCTCACCGCGCTGATGGCCGTGCTTGCCGGACTCGCCACGGCCCTGATCCTGCGCCTGGTGTGGGGCTCCGGCGCCGACAGTACCATCAGCTATTTTCTGATCGGGGTGGGGCAGATTGTGGTGGCCGGCTACGGGCTGACCCTTGCCGGAACACTGTTACTGACCCTTCCCGTACGACGGCGGCGCGTGCGTTAAGTTCCTTGCCGCGCCATGGCCTGTGGCTGGGTTCCGGAATACAGTAACTTGATGGAGAACATTGGGGCAGGTTCACGGCGTATGCGGACGTCCAGCATTTCGTAGCGGTATTCGTCGCGGCGCGCTTTGCTTGCCGGCGGACCACTTGCATTGGCTCTGTCCTTGGCCCTGACTTTTGCTCTGGCCGGCTGCTCCTCCGGCGAAAGTGCCCCGGCGCGCCATGGAGCGGCTGGAGAAGTAGACGGTTCAGTGCGTGCTGCCGACGGCTCTTGGGCAGCCAAGCTGTCCGAGTCCGACAAGCTGCTGTACGTGACCACCTACAACGGGTCCACCTGCCCGTCCTTCTTGACCTCGGTCAAGCTCTCCGACGGGGATCATCTGGAAGCCACCGCCGAGGTGGAGAACCCCAAAGGATCATGTACGTCCGATATTTCCCCGTGGACCTCAAGCATTGCGGTGCCGGAGGGTGTGTTCTCGAACCCCACGGTCAGGGTGACCCTGGCAGGAAACCCCGAAGACATTTCCCTCACCGTTGCCAAATAATGGCGGCTTCCTGCTAAACGTTGGTCTTGTTGCGCGGCACCGAATACCAGAGCACTGCTGCAGCAGCCAGACCCAGAAGGCCCGTGGCGGCGATGCCGAAGGCCAGTGAAACGACGGCGGTCAGCCCGGCCAGGATGGCAGGTCCGCTGGAGCCTCCGCTGTCGGCCATGAACCGCCAAACACCCAGGAACTTGGCCCTGCCGTGTCGCGGCGAATAGTCCGCACCTAGTGTCATGATCAGCCCGGACCCGATGCCGTTGCCAAAGCCGATGAGCAGACCCACCAGCATAAGTGTGAGCACACCCGTGGTCAACGGCATGAGCAGCAGCGCCACGCCCATGAGCACCATGGAGGGCACGGCCACGGCAAGGCGGCCTTTCTTGTCCATGACCTTGCCTGCCGGATAGAAAACCAGCATGTCGATGGCACCGGAGAGCCCGTAGATCAGTGAGGTTGTGGCCGGGTTGAGTCCCAGGTTCTCCGCCCACAACGGAAGCACTGCCTGGCGGGAAGACCGCACGGCGCTGACCAGCAGCACCCCAACCCCCACGGTCAAAAACACTTTCCGGTGTGTGGCCATCAGCGCGGCTATGGTCGGCTGCGGTCCCACGGGTGCCGGGCCGTCGGGGCTGACCAGATCCGGCAGACCCCACGCCACGGCACCGGCAGCAGCCACCGCCACAACCGCCACCCAGTAGGCTCCGGACAACTCGGTCAGGTGGATGACAAGTGCGCCAATGAAAGGACCGGCAAACAATCCGATCCTCCCCACCCCGCCCAACGTGGACATGGCCCTGGCCCGCAGCAGCGGCGGCACCGCCTCGGTCAAGTAGCTTTGGCGGGCAAGGTTGAACACCGCCGCGGCGGCTCCGATGAGAAAAACGCCAACGCCAAAGAGCCACAGGTCATTGGCGAAGACGCAGATCAACATGGCGCACATGCTCAGCAGTGCTGCGCCGAGCATGCCGACACGTTCGCCAAACTTGGCCGTCACGATCGAGGCTGGAATGTTGCTGACCAGGGAGCCGAAACCGATCAATGAAACCACCAGCGCGGCGCCGGCCAAGGAGGACCCCATGGCGATGGAGCTCAGTGGGATGACGGGCAGGATCGCGCCCTCACCAATGCCAAACAGCAACGACGGCCCAAACGCGGGAACGGCGATGGACCACAGACTGAAATCATCGGGATTGGATCTTTTACTCACTGTTTCAACTCTAGACCCGCCCGCTTCCCACCTGCGTCACGTCCGTTGCGTGGCCTCCAGCCTGACCGCCATGGCCGCCGCAAAGTCAGCGCTCACGGGGCTTCCATGGCCGGGGACCATGATGACGTATTTTTCTCCCATCGTGGCCAGCCGGTTCAGGCTTGCGATCCACCCCGGCACGTTGGATTCCGGTTCCACGGACGGCGGCGCACCCTCTTCCAGAACGTCGCCGGCAAAGAGCACGCCGGGCACGGCGGATGTGGGCGGCGTGCCCGGAGTTCCGGGGATGCCTTCCTCGCCGGGGACGCCAACCATGAGATCCCCACGGGTGTGGGCTGGGCCCAGACTGAACAGCTCCACGACCACCCCACCCAGATCCAGCACCACGGTTTCCGGCCCCGGCTCCGGCTCCGGCTCCGCATGGTCTGCCGCCAGGCCAGTGTCCACTTCAATCCCGACCAGGCGGTTGGGCAACACGATGCGGCTCAGTTTTCCGGATCGGGCCGCCATCTCCGGTTCCGGCCCGGCGACTTCCGCACGCTGGGACTCCCCCGTCACGGCCATGGCCCGAGCTGCGCCGGCGTGCGCCCAAAAGTCGGTGACGCCGGCGTTCTTCAAGACAGCAGTGCCGAAGAAGTGGTCCCAGTGGGCATGCGTGTTGACCACGACCAGTGGCAGCCCGGTGACCGTGCGCACGGCGGCCAGGATCTCGGCACCGTGGCGGGGCCCGGTGCCGGTGTCGACGACCAGGGCACGTTCGGTGCCGACCACCAGGCCGATGTTGACCAGCGCCCGGGCTGCACTGCTGCGCAGCATGTGGGAGTGCGCGCCGAGCGCTTGCCAAGTATCGCCGCTGTGCACCAAGGTTCCTCCGTTCAAGTGCCTCCAGCCTAAACGGAGACATGCAGGACGGTGCCGCTCTCGGCGAGGCCGGGAGCCAACCTCTATAGCTCGGCCAGCACTCCCGCCGGGTTTTCCATGGCGTCGGCCACGAAGCGCAGGAATCCGGCGGCGACTGCGCCGTCACAGACACGGTGGTCGAAGGCGAGGGTCAGCTCAGTCATTTTCCGGACGCTCAGCGCCCCGTCCACAACCCACGGCTTGTCCATGATGCGCCCCAGCCCCAGCATGGCGGCCTCCGGGTGGTTGATGATGGCCGCCGACCCGTCCACACCCAGCACCCCATAGTTGTTGATCGTGAAGGTGCCCCCGCTCAATTCCGCCGGCCCGGCATGACCACCGAGTGCACTCTCGGTGAGCGCGCGGATGGCGCCATCCAGCTCCCTGGCACTGCGGCCCTGGGCATTGCGGAGCACCGGCACCACCAGCCCTCGCTCCGTTTGGGTGGCGAAGCCCAGATTGATGCCACCAAATTCCACCAGCTCGTCCTGCCCGCTGCTGCCATCGAGCTGCATGTTCAGCGCCGGGAAAACTCCCAGCCCCGCCACCACGAACCGCGCCACGAAGGCCAGCACCCCGGGCGCCGCGCCCTCCTCCTTGAGCCGGCGCCGCAGTTCCAGCAGGGCGGTCGCGTCCACATCCACCCATACAGTGGCGTCGGGAATCTCGCGTCGGCTGCGCATCAGCGCTGCAGCGGCTGCCTTCTTCATCCCCGTAAGCGGTGTGCGCGCCAGCACCGGCAGTCCCGTGCGTGGATCTACGACGCCGGACACCTCCTCCGCGTTTTCCGCAGCCTCCCGTCGGGGTCGCGCGGGCGGTGGTGGGGCTTCGGCTTGTGATGCGGTTGTGGGTGCACCAGATTCAGATTGTGCCCCGATGGCTGCCTCAACATCGGCTTTCAGAATCAGCCCGCCGGCCCCGGAACCTTCCACGCTGGTCAGCGAAATCCCATGATCCTGAGCCATTTTCCGTACGATCGGCGAGACCACCAAGGGTGCCTGACGCACTGGCGCCCTGCTCCGGCCGGGCCCCTCCGAGCCCGAGGTTCCGTAGCCGATCAGTACGTTCCCGGAACCGGAGCTGGGCGTTGCGGAGGCGGGGGCCTCAGTCCGGGGTGTGGTGGGCACCGCGGGGGGCCCACTGGCGCGAGGGGCCCGGGGCGAGCTTGCGAGTCCCGGGAGTGTCTGGGGACGGGCGGGGACTGGGGACCCCGCCTCCGCCTTGGCGCCCTCCCCGCCAGCATCGTCCCCGGCCGCGTCCATGTCCCGTCCGGAAATGGTGATCAACGGTCTGCCAACTTCGAGAGTGTCGCCCTCGGCGCCGTGCAGCGTGGCCACGGTTCCCTCATACGGCGAGGGCACCTCCACGACAGACTTCGCGGTTTCCACCTCGGCGATCGGCTGGTCTACGTGAACGGCGTCGCCCACGGCCACCAGCCATGAGACCAGTTCCGCCTCGACAAGTCCTTCGCCCAGATCCGGCAGCAGGAATATCTGTGCACTCATGATTGCCTCCATTGCAGCCGGTCGACAGCGTCCAAAATCCTGTCGACTCCCGGCAGGTAGTGTTTTTCCAGTTTTGGTGCCGGGTAGGGAACGTCGAATCCGGTCACGCGCAGCACTGGTGCCGCGAGCGAGTGGAAGCAGCGCTCCTGCACCCGGGCGGCAATTTCTGAGGCCATCGAGGCAAAGCCCGGGGCTTCCGCAATGACCACCACGCGCCCGGTGGAGGCGACGGCTGCACTGATGGTTTCGTCGTCGAACGGGACGAGGGAGCGCACATCCACCACCTGCAGCGAGCGCCCCTCGGCCTCCGCGGTGGCGGCGGCTGCGAGCGCCGGAGCCACGGACGGACCGTAGGCGATGAGCGTGGCGTCGGTGCCGTCGCGGATGATGGCGGCCTGCCCGATCGTGGACGTCACGGCGTTGGCGCCGCCGCGTTCGGCCGGGGACGTGTACCGGGCGCGCAGTGCGTCCAGGTCCACGGTGGACTTGGAGAAGTACAGCTTCTTCGGCTCCATGAAAATCACGGGGTCGGGGCTGGCAATCGCGTCCCGCAGCAGGATGTAGGCGTCCTGGACGTTCGACGGCGTGAGCACCGTCAGGCCCGGAGTGTGGACGTAGTAGCCTTCCGAGGAATCGCAGTGGTGCTCCACCCCGCCAATGCCGCCGGCGTACGGGATCCGGATGACCAGGGGCAGGCGGATGCGCCCGCGTGTGCGGTTGCCCATTTTGGCGACGTGGCTGGCGATTTGCTCAAACGCGGGGTAGGCAAAGGCGTCGAATTGCATCTCCACAACGGGACGCATGCCGTTGATGGCCATGCCGGTGGCCATCCCGACAATCCCGGACTCAGCCAGCGGCGTGTCGAAACAACGCTCGTCGCCAAATGTGGCGGTCAGCCCGTCCGTCACCCGGAACACCCCGCCGAGTGTGCCCACGTCTTCACCGAAGACGACGACGGCGGGATCGGCCGCCATGGCATCGTGCATGGCCAGGGTGAGCGCCTTCGCGAAGGTGAGTTCCTGAACGCCCGTCAGTTCCTGCGGGTTCGCAACTGTTGCGGCAGTCATGGCCGGCCTCCTTGTGTATGCCCCGAGTTACCCCCAGCAGCCCCGGCAGCCCCAGGCGCTCCGGCCGCGGCCAGTTCGGCCGCCAGCAGCTCGCTTTGTTCGCGCAGTTGCGGGGTCGGCTCGCTGTACACGTAGCGGAAGATGTCCTGCGGGTCGGGGACGGTCTGCTCATTGAGTCCGTCACGCAGCACCTTCGCCACCGCCTCGGCGGCCCCAGCGAAACGCTCGGTGTCGGCGGAACCCAGCGCTCCGGCGTCGTCCAAATACTTTTTCAGCCGCACCAGCGGATCCTTGGGCACCCACTGCGCAACCTCCTCGGCGCTGCGGTATCGGGTGGAGTCATCGGCGTTGGTGTGCGATTCCATCCGGTACGTGTGCGCCTCCACGAGGGCCGGGCCGCCGCCATTGCGTGCCCGTTCGACGGCGCTGCCCAGGACGGCAAGCAGCGCGGCGAGGTCGTTGCCGTCCACGCGCTCCCCCGGCATGCCATAGCCAATCGCCTTGTGGGCCAGCGACGGCGCCACGGACTGGTGGATGAGCGGGACGGAAATGGCGTACTGGTTGTTTTGCACCATGAACACCACCGGGACGTGGAAGACGGCGGCGAAGTTCAGCGCCACGTGAAAGTCGCCCTCGCTGGTGGCCCCGTCCCCGCACATCGCCAGCACCACGGTGTCCTCCCCGCGCAGCTTGGCCGCATGCGCCACCCCGACGGCGTGCAGCAGCTGAGTGGCCAGCGGTGTGGTGGGCAGTGCCGTGTTGTACTGGTGCGGGTCGAAGCCGCTGTGCCAGTCCCCGCGCAGCGATTCGAACGCCTCCATGGGCGCCACGCCGCGGCCCATCACGGCCACGGTGTCGCGGTAGGTGGCAAAGAGCCAGTCGCTGCGGTGCAGACTCATAGCGGCGGCCACCTGGCAGGCTTCCTGCCCGTACGATGACGGATACACCGCCATCCGCCCCTGCCGCACCAACGCACCCGCTTGGTCGTTGATGCGCCGTCCCATGACCAGCTGGCCGTAGCCCTCCAGCAGAGTGTCCGTGGCTGGCAGCGCATACGCTTCCTTATAATTCCCGGCGGTGTTGGCGCTGCCGCCGGGCGCTAGCAGCTGGACCGGGGATGCTGAGGGCAACAGGTACTCCCCCTGACCGCCGGCCAACAGGGATGCGTTGCCGGGGTGACTCAGAAATTCCGGATGGTTCGTCATTGAACTTCCACTTTCTTCCAAGCGTGCGCGGGCATGCCGGTGCGGCACGGACCCGCCGCGTCATGCAGCAGTAAAGATGTTCCGTCCTCCTCAGTATGGAATTTTCATCGCTTTGTATCCATGAATCCGGAAAACTCTGGAATTTCCGTCACCATCTCCCTAGTCTGGTAGACACAACCATCGGCGAAGGTGCGGTGCCCGCTCTGGTTGTCTCGACGCTGAGCATCCCTTGCAACCGCATCCAAGAAAACCCTGGGGAGGGTCATGGAAGAGCACGCCCCCGTCCCGCTGGATGAAGTGGACCGGCGGATCATTGCCGAGCTCACGCGCGACGGCCGGATGTCGGTGAGCGCGGTGGCCGAGACCGTGCACATTTCACGGGCCCATGCCTACGCCCGGATTTCCCGTCTCACCTCCACCGGGGTCCTGACCAAGTTCACTGCGGTGGTGGATCCGGTAAAGGCGGGCCTGAAATCGAGTGCGTACGTGACGCTGAAGGTCAGCCAGCACTCGTGGTGGGAGCTGCGCGAGGAGCTGCGAGCCATCCCAGAGGTTGCGCACATTGCGCTGGTGGGCGGCGACTTCGACGTGATTTTACTGGTCCGGGCGGAGGACAATCAGGGGCTGCGGCGGGTGATCTTTGACCGGCTGCAATCAATGGCCGGTGTGCTGGACACCCAAACGTTCCTGATCTTCGAGGACCTGGACACGCGTTGATTTCTTGGGCGGGGAACTCGCTACAGCGGCCTGGGCGAAAGTTAAGTCAAGTTGCCTGATCGAGGGACGTACAGCTGCCATCCTGCTATATCCTGAATATCACCGGCGTCCAGTGCGAGCCGTTGGGCCGACGACCCGATGCGGAACAAATCCATAGAGTTTACAGTTGAGTAAAGTACACCGTAGAATCAGGAGCGAGTGGGGGTGGGACGGAGATGTCTATGAGCTAACGTGCGCTGTTGAAGCGGACGGAGTCACTTCCCCGGCTGCCAATTTCATCGATCACCTAAAGTCGGGTACTTGGCCCGATGAAACTGTCGAACTCCCCGACGATGCACAGGTTCGCGACCTGCATAAGTTGAAGGCGTTGACGAAGATGCTCGCCATGGAAGGCCGACTACCAAAGTACAAGTTCAACAAACTGGACAACGGCGTATGGGAGTTGAAGGTCGGAATATTCCGACTAAGCTTTTACGACACGGATGGTAAAGGCGGATATCTCCCCAAAGAGGGAGACCCTGTACTTACTTGGAATCAAAAAATCGAATATCGCGATCTGCCAGAATTTGACGAATTTATTCGTCTCGGTCACGCCTTCAATAAACGGGGCAACAGGACGGATCCGGTAGATATCAAAGCGACTAAACGAGTACGGACGGAGGATTTGAAACATGACGAACCAGATGAGCAAGACGGACATGCGGACTGAACTGCTGGAAGATCAGGGCATGGCGGCAGCTGAGTTGTGCGTTCGAGCTGTCGACGTCCTCAATCTCGCCTTGGATCAGAGCGGAAAAACACAAAGGGACTTGGCTGAACGACTCGGCATCGGCGAGAGTCGGGTATCCCAAGTGCTCCGAGGCGACGGAAACGTGCACATAGCTACGTTGGGTCGTTTTCTCCGGGGAATCGGATATCGGTCCAAGCTCGTTTTAGAGCCCGCTGAAGAAGACGTTCCAGCATTCGTGGAACCACAGCCGAAAAAGAGGCGCACCAAAAAGGTATCGTCTACAAACGACTTTGTGCATGTAATCAAGCAGCCCTATTTAGATGGGTCCGGCGCGTCCTATGCTCTCACCGTTATTCAGACTCCGGAAGAAACACCGAATGGGTGGATAGATGAGGCTACTGAGGTCATTACCATAAATGGTGTGACGGGCGAGACTCGCAGTAGGAGATTCTCTGGGTCTGAAACGCCTTCTGCGTGGCGAGTTGGCGAGCCCACATTATTCAAAGTTCCCAGCGAATTACAACAAAAGCAGGCTGAGGTTGCTGCAAGATGAGTGAAACGAAGGCGAAGAAAGACCGTCAACTTTCGGACATTCAGCTTGAATCGATTGCGCTGGTTCACGCGAACTTTCAGCGTGAAATTGAGGTCGTGCCGGGTCGCAGGAATGTTCGGATTGAAATTGGTAGCGAGTTTTCCGACGAGGATCCCTGGGCTGCCATATCGCGATGCAGAGTGACGTTGGATACCCTATCCGACGACGAGCCAGAGCCGATGACGGTTGAGAGCGCCTACCGAGTTGTATTTAGTTCAAACATTAACGATTTCGATACCGACCTAGTCCAAGCGCATCTTGCAGCTCTTGCCATGAGGGTCGGGTATCCTTATCACCGCCAAATTATTGGCCAAATGATTTCACAGAGTGGACTCCCTCCTCTTATGCTGCCGCTAGTTCCGGACGACCAGTGGGTACTCAACATAACGCCATCGTCCGAGCAAGCGGTAGACGTCTAGTTCTGGTCCCACAGCGAAGTGACCGTCCACAGCAGTCACCCTCAAGTACCTAATTTTACGTGGATAACGACACGGGTTGCTATCAACGATAGTTGGCATCAACTGAAAACGTATGAACGAATTATGGGTTGCTTATGACACGGGGACCGGTGGGCGTCTCCCCTGCGTCCGAGAGGTAGCTTCTAGGCGGTCAATATGGGAATTATGGGTCGATTGCTGTGGCGACGCAGGCGGACCCCGAAGGCAGGAGGACTCGGTGTATTTAGAGCGTCGGCGCGAACCGATAACGTAGGATTAACAGTCCTCTTCGCCCTGCGATAGCTTGTCTACGCGTGTATACACACATTGGAAGAACACTTCAGGGTTCACCTCCGGGGTAGTGCCGCGGCGGCTCCGTCGATGAAGATTGTCCTGTTGAGTTCCCTGCCGCGGTCGTCGATCATGGCGCCGGAGTTCTTCCAGCCCCAGGGCACCCGGCCACCAAGATATTTGTCTGACTTTGCCGCTGACACTTGGCCGCGGCAATCGTCCTGCGCGTGTTCGACTTCCCCGGCGAAGCACTCGTCCTCGCAGCTCTCGGCATACTGACCATCGCTTGGCCGTTCATCATCCGCCGCCGCGCAAAAACCGCGCTCACTGCCCCGTAAATCCGGGCTTCCGTTTGGCGGTGAACGCGGCAAATCCCTCCGTATAATCGGCGGTTGCGGACAGCGCCACCTGCGCCTCATTCTCAAGTCCAACGGCGTCCCACAGGCCCAGCCGCTTCTCCCGTATTTGCGCCACGAGGCTTTTGCTCGCGTTGAAGGCCTTGGTCGGACCGGTGGCTGTCTTCGCTGCAGCGGCCCGGGTGAACTCCACCAGCCCTTCCGCCGGCATGGCCCTGCTAAACAACCCGGAGGCCACCGCCTCTGCGCCACTCATGAGCTCCGAGGTGTAGATCAGGTCCAGGGTGCGGTGTGTGCCAAGGGTTTCTGTGAACAGCCAGTGTCCGCCGGAATCCAGCGTGGCGCCAAGGTTGCCAAAGGGCGAACCGAACTTCGCATTCTCCGCCACGTACACCACGTCCGTGGCAATGAGCAGCCCGAGCCCGACGCCGAGGCAGGCTCCCTGGGCCGCGGCAAAGGTGGGTGCCGGGAACGCCGCCATCTTGCGCAGCAGTGGTGTCAGCAATCCCTCGAGGTAGCCGCGGGCGTCGTCCTTGGCCCCGTCCACTCCGGCAATGTCGCGGCCGGCACAAAACGCCCGTCCCTCTCCCCTCAGGAGCAACGCCCGGACGGTGCCCGCGGAGGCGGCGGCAGCGGCGTCGTCGTACGCGGCGGACAGCTCGGCGAGCCCGGCCTCGTTCAGGGAATTCAGCTTTTCCGGGGCATTCAGGACAATCTCCGCCACGGAGTTGTTAATGGACAGCTCGATCATGGTTGCTCCTCAGCCGTCGTAGTCAACTGTGACCTCCGGCGTGGTGGGGTGGGATTGGCAGGTGAGAATGTATCCGGCTTCCAGCTCGTCCGGCTCCAGGGCATAGTTTTCATCCATCGCCACGTCGCCGGACACCAGCTTGGCGCGGCAGGTCCCGCACACTCCCCCGGCGCAGGCGAACGGCACATCGGGGCGCACGCGCAGGGCTGCGTTGAGGATGGATTCGCGGGCGTGGACGGGGCTGCGCAACTCCGCGCTGAGGCCGTCCAGGGTGAACGTGAGTTTCCACGTTTCCTCGGAGGAATCAATCAACACGGGGCGTCCGTGCTGACCGGCGGGACGGTCGGGCCGGCCGGTGGTGAACAGTTCAAATCGGACGGCATCGCGCGGCACCCCACGGGCCGCCAAAACGTCGCGACACAGTTGCACCAAATCAAAGGGGCCGCACAGGAACCACTCGTCCACGTCGTCGGCGTGGATGGCCGTGTCCAGCAGCGCCTCCAGCTTGTGGGCATCCAGCCGGCCGCTAAGCAGCGGGGAAATCCGCTGCTCACGCGAGAGTACGTGATGGAGGGCGAACCGTCCCGGATACCTGTCCTTGAGGTCCGCCAAATCCTCCAGGAACATCACGTCCATGGCGGCCTTGTTCGCGTACACCAAATCCAGCCGGGTCTCCTTGTTCCCTGCCAGCAGCGACTTGGCCAGGGCCATGACCGGGGTGATGCCGGAACCGGCCGCAATGGCCACATAGTTGCCGGCCCGGCGGGCCACTTGATCCGGGTGATTCATGCTGTTGAGCACGTTCAAGGCGCCGGATTCGGCGGCTGCCGGGAACGCGCCGTCGGACGTCCCCAAGGCAGTCTCATCGGCAGCCGCGGCGTGGCGGGAAATGAACGCACCGTGCGGGCTCATGACCTCAATCAGCGCCCCGGCGGCCAATTCCGCGTTGGCCCAGGTGGAGAACTGGCCACCAATGTCGCGCTTGATGGCGACCTTGAGCTCGGTACTGCCGTTGGCCAATTGCAGGGGCACCGCGCAGAGGGAGTAGCTGCGGCGCAGTTCCCGCAGCACGCCGTCGTCGTCGGGCATCTTCAGGCGCAGCGCCACGTATTGGCCCGGCAGGTAGTCGTAGTGCCCGGCCAGCTTGGCGGGCACGGCGAACGTCACCTCGATGGCATCGTCGGTCAGCCGGCGCACATTCGCCACCGTGAGCTTGTGGAACGAGGCCCTGCGCCGGGCGGTGGCGTTGGCGGGGACGCTCATCAGAGGACCTTGAAGTAGTCGAAGGGTTCCCCGCAGTCGCGGCAGGTGTACAGCGCCTTGCAGGACGTGGACCCGAAGCGGCTCAGTTCACGAGTGTTCAGCGACTGGCACTGCGGGCATTTCACCGCCAGGGCCAACCGGACCCGGCCGCTGTGCCCGCCCGCCTGAGAGTTCCCGCTGGGTGGTGCGATGCCAAATGCCTTGAGTTTGGCCCGGCCCGCCTCGCTCATCCAATCCGTGGTCCAGGCCGGGGCCAGCACGGTCACAATCTCCACACTCGAAATGCCCTCTCTGGCGAAGGCCTCGCGCAGGTCGGCGCGGATCACATCCATGGCGGGGCAGCCGGAGTATGTGGGCGTGATGGTGACGCGCACGCTGGCGCCATCCACGTCCACCGCCCGCAGGATGCCAAGATCCGCGATGGTGAGGACGGGAAGTTCGGGGTCGCACACGGATGCCGCGATGGACCAGGCCGTTGATTCCTCCACTGCCGTATTCTTCGCTTCTGCCATGGCCCTCACCAGCTTGCCCCGGGGTATTCGCGCGCCAGAACCTGCATTTCCGCCAGCAGGTAGCCCAAATGTTCCGAATGACGCCCGTGCCGCCCGCCGCCGGTGGCCATGGGGTGCGCTGGCAGATCGAGCCCGGCCTCCGCCAGGACTCCCCCGGTTCTTTCGTCAAACTCTTCCTTCAGACTGGATGGTACGACGCCGGAGTCCCCGACTTCCGCGATGAGCGGATCGTCCTCGAAGAGCTCGCCGACAAACGGCCACATCAGGTTCAATCCAGCCACCATGCGGCGGTTGGATTCATCGGTGCCGCCGGCCAGGCGCAGCACCCACTGCGTGCTGTGGTCCAGGTGATAGTCCACTTCCTTCACGGCCTTGGCTGCGATGGCAGCCAGCATCGGGTCGACGGATCCGGCCAGTTCACGGTACAGAAGATATTGGTAGTTGGAGGCGATGAACTGCCGGGCGATCGTCACCGCAAAGTCGCCATTGGGCTGTTCAAAAAGGTGGGCGGAACGGAATTCCGCCTCGCGCCGAAAGTACGCAAGATCGTCCTCACTCTTGCCCCAGGCGGCGCCGGCGTAGCTGAGGAAGGACCGTGCGTGGCCCAGCTGGTCAAGTGCCATGTTTCCCAGCGCCACATCCTCCTCCAACTCGGGTCCGCGGGAAATCCAGTGACCCAGCCGCTGGGCCAGGATGAGCCCGTCATCGCCGAGTCGGAGCGCATATTCGGCCACGGGCTCACTGGGCTTGGCCGTGCCGTCTTCAGCTGCGAGTGCAATGTCCTCCGGCCGCAGCGCATTGCCGGGTGTTATGCGCGTTGCAGAAGCGGCGCTGTCGCCCTGTGAATAAGAGGTGGGGTTGCGGTGGAGGGGGCCGGCTGAGGGCGTCGTCATAAATGTTTCACCCCTTCGCTCTTCACGTAGTAGGTGGCGTGCCGGTAGTCCTTGCCCTGCGGCGACTCAAAGAAGGAACCCTTGGCATCGGGGTCTGAGGCGGCGATGGCGTCCGAGGGGACCACCCAGATCGAGACCCCTTCGTTGCGCCGGGTATAGAGGTCACGTGCGTTGCGCAGCGCCATGGTGGCGTCGGGCGCATGCAGGGATCCGGCGTGGACGTGGCTCAGGCCCCGATTCGAGCGGACGAAGACCTCCCACAAAGGCCACGCCAAGGCGCCCGGGGTGGGTGCCGGCGTCGTACTTTCAGCGGAACGGTCAGGGGAATTTTCAGCGGGGCACATGGCTATGCTGCCTCCTTCCCGGCGTTCAGGGACTGTTTTGCAGCGTAGGCGGCGGCTGCTTCGCGGACCCAGGCTCCTTCCGCATGCGCGGCACGGCGGCGCTCCATGCGCTGGGCATTGCAGGGCCCATGCCCCGCCAGGACGTCCTTGAACTCTGCCCAATTGAGGGGCCCGCAGTCCCAGTTTCCGGTGTCTTCGTTGAACCGGACCTCCGGATCCGGCAGCTCAAGCCCGAGCACCTTGACCTGTTCGGCGAGCATGCCGACAAATCGGGAACGGAGCTCGTCGTTGCTGAAGCGCTTGATGTTCCAGGCCATGGATTGGCGCGAATTGGGGGAATCGCCGTCGGGCGGGCCGAACATCATGAGCGAGGGCGCATACCAGCGGTTCACGGCATCCTGCGCCATGGCCTTCTGCCCGGGAGTGCCGTGGGACAGCTCCAACAGGATCTCGAAACCCTGGCGCTGGTGGAAGGATTCCTCCTTGCAAATCCGGACCATGGCCCGCGCATACGGCCCGTACGATGCCCGGCACAGCGGCACTTGATTGGTGATTGCGGCGCCGTCCACCATCCAACCGATGGCTCCCATGTCCGCCCACGTCACGGCCGGGTAGTTGAAGATGGACGAGTACCGGGCCTTGCCGGCGATCAGCGCGTCCGTCATTTCCGCCCGCGTGGTGCCCAGGGTTTCGGTGGCCGAGTAGAGGTACAGCCCGTGCCCGGCTTCGTCCTGCACCTTTGCCATGAGGATGGCCTTGCGTTTCAGGCTCGGAGCGCGCGTGATCCAGTTGGCCTCCGGCTGCATGCCGATGATCTCCGAATGCGCGTGCTGGGACATCTGCCGAATCAGCGCGTGCCGGTAGTCCGCGGGCATCCAGTCTTTTGGTTCCACCCGGGAATCCTTGGCGATGATCGTGTCAAAGGCAGCCTGCCCGGCGTCGTCGACGGGCTGTTTCTGTGCCATGGTTTCTCCTCGTTCAACAGCCCGCAATTAATTACCGACCGTTCGTTCAGGATATAGTGGCATGAAGAGCCAGTCAATGAATTTGCTCCCTTCGGCCAGCGCGCCGGAGCCGGGTCTTGGAACGCTTCCATTGACAGGCGGCGCACAAGGGTATTGCCTAATGAACATTCGGTAGGAAACTTTGGGAGCACACATGGCCGTGGTCGATTCAGGCGTGGGGGCCGGTTCCGTGCCCGTCCATGCGATCCTGCTCAATGACCGCGCGTCAGAGTGGCTCGGTATCGAGGTGCTGGAGGTTGCAGAAGGGCATGCGGTCATCGCCATGACGCTGCGCGAAGAAATGATGAATGGTTTTGGGACCACCCACGGCGGGATGATCTTCGCTTTCGCCGATTCCGCGTTTGCCATGGCCTGCAACCCGCCGGACGGCGACGGGGACAGCGTGAGCGTTGCATCCGGCGTCGACATTAATTTCCTGGCACCAACGCACACGGGCCAGCGCATCACCGCCGTCGCAAAGCTGCACCAAAAGCAGGGGCGCAGCGGGCTGTACGACGTGCAGGTCTTCACGGGGGACGCCGATTCCCCCACTGTGATTGCCGAATTCCGCGGACGCAGCCGCACCATCCCCAGGAAACATCCGCACTGAAAGGCCCGTCCCATGACCAGCACAAGCGATGCACAAGGGGCCGATCCCGCCCAGCTGGACCCCGCCGAACTCATGGGCAGCGACGAGTTGGCGGCACTGCAACTCTCCCGGCTCCAACAGACGCTGGCTTGGGCGTACAGCCGCGTGCCTCTGTACAAACGCAAGTTCGACGACGCCGGCATCCACCCCTCCGACGTGAAGGAACTGGGCGACCTGGCGAAATTTCCGTACACCACCAAGGAGGACCTGCGCCAGGAGTATCCCTTTGGCATGTTTGCCGTGCCGCAAAGCGAGGTGGTGCGCATTCACGCCAGCTCCGGCACCACCGGCCGGCCCACGGTGGTTGGGTACACAAAGAACGACATCACCATGTGGGCATCGCTCGTGGCACGGTCCATGCGCGCCTCGGGTGTCCGTCCCGGCATGAAGGTGCATAACGCCTACGGCTACGGCCTGTTCACGGGCGGCCTGGGCGCCCACTACGGTGCCGAGGCACTGGGCACCACCGTCATCCCCATGTCCGGCGGACAGACGGAAAAGCAGGTCCAGCTGATCATGGACTTCGAACCCGACGCCATCATGTGCACTCCCACGTACCTGCTAACCATCATGGATGCCATGGCGCGCAGAGGGATCGACCCGCGCAGCACCTCGCTGAAATTTGCCGTCTGCGGTGCCGAACCGTGGACGGAGGAGATGCGACAGGAACTGGAGACGGGCATGGGCCTGGATGCGTGCGACATTTACGGTTTGTCCGAGGTCATGGGGCCGGGCGTGGCCGGTGAATGCGTGGAGACAAAGGACGGCAACCATGTCTGGGAGGACCACTTCATCCCAGAGATCCTCGACCCCTTCGACCACACCACGGTGCTGCCGGGCGGCGAAAAGGGCGAGCTGGTGTTCACGTCGCTGACCAAGGAGGCACTGCCCATCATCCGGTACCGCACCGGGGACCTTTCCCGCCTCATGCCGGGCACCGCCCGCCCGGCCATGCGCAGGATGGAGCGCATTTCCGGACGCAGCGATGACATGATCATCCTGCGCGGGGTGAACATGTTCCCGTCGCAAGTTGAGGAAATTGCGCTGCGCATCCCGGCGTTGAGCCCGCACTTCCAGCTGGAACTGACCCGCACCGGACGCCTCGATGAGCTGACCATCCACATTGAACCGCGCGAGAACACCAGCACGGAGGACCGAACCGCCGCCGCGGCCACGTTGCAGCGGCACATCAAGGCGAACATCGGCTCCACCTGCACCGTCGACGTCGTCGAACCCGGCTCCCTGGCCCGCTCCAACGGCAAGCTGCGACGCATCTACGACAATCGGCCCAAGGCTTGACTCGCTCGGGCCGGACCCCGGGCTGGCCGGCCGGACCCCGTGAGAAACTAGGACACATGCCAAACCCCGCCCACACCGCAGCACCCACCCCTCCCGTCAAACGGGGCAGGCCCGGATACGACCAGCAGTCAGTGCTGCGCATTGCCGTGGACGTTTTCAACAAGCACGGCTACGAGGCCACCTCCATGGGCATCCTCGCCGAGCATCTGGGCATCTCGAAATCCGCCATCTACCACCATGTGCAATCCAAGGAAGAGCTGCTGCGCCGCGCCTTGGATGAAGCGCTGGGCGGCCTCGAAGGAGTGCTGGCCCACGACGGCGCCACGTCCGGAGCGCCAGACGCCCGCCTCGAGTTCGTGCTGCGGGGGATGATCGCGGTGCTCGTGGACCGGCTGCCCTTTGTCACGCTGTTGCTGCGGCTGCGCGGGAACACGGAGATGGAACGGGACGCGATGGCCCGCCGCCGCGCCTTCGACCGCGCCATGACGGGACTGGTCGTTGAGGCTCAGAATGCAGGTGCCCTCCGGGATGACATCGAAGCCGCGACCATCAGCCGGCTGCTTTCCGGCACCGTGAATTCAATCGTCGAGTGGTACAAACCGGGCGGGAAGATCTCTGTTGAACAGCTGTCCGATGACGTGCTGGCCATGGCCTTCCAGGGACTCCACCGCTAACTCGCCGAAAATGCAGACGCTGGGCAGTACATTCCGATCCGGGGGCTGATGCTGTAATCCGCCGTTGGTGGACCCGGAGCGCAATACATGTTCAGACCCCCACGCGGAATTACCTGCCCCCGGATGCTGCCCAGGCCGACCCTCGGTCTCGACATTGGCGGATTGGCGGCGCACGCTGGAGACATGGCCACGAAAATTTCCGATTCCCTGCGGGCGTTGTCCCGTGAACTTCGCTATGAGCCCACCACCAAGCACATCCGAGCCGTGCTCAACGGTGCGCCGGTGCTGGATTCCCGGCGTGCCGTCCTGCTGTGGGAACCCCGGCGGGTGGTGCCGTGCTACGCGGTGCCGACGGACGGCGTCGTGGGTGTCCTGAGCCCGGCCGAACCCGCCGCCGCCGAACCGGTGCCGCCGGTGCTGCATCCGGGAATTCCCTTCAACGTGCATCTCTCGGAGGGGACCGCCCTGGACGTCTCGGCCGGCGGGCAGACTGCCGCGGGTGCCGCGTTCCGTCTGGAAGACCCGGATTTGGCGGGCTATGTGGCCTTCGATCCTTCTGCGTTTGACTGGTTTGAGGAGGACGACGCCGTCCAGGGGCACCCGCGCGACCCCTTCCACCGCGTGGACATCCGCCACAGCTCCCGGCCGGTGCGGGCCATGGCCGAGGAGACGCTGCTGGCCGAATCCACCGCACCTTTGCTCGTGTTTGAGACGGGCATGGCGGAGCGGATCTATCTGCCGCCGGCGGACGTGAATTGGGACGCACTGGTGGCCACGGACTCCTCGACCTTGTGCCCCTACAAGGGTGAGGCGAACTACTGGCGATTGGCGGGCGTCACGGGTTCAGAGGACGTCGCTTGGAGCTATGCCTCACCTCTGCCGCCGGCTGCGGAAATGGCCGGTTACGTGTGCTTCTACGACTCCCATGTTGACGTCACGGAAGTCGGGTAGGCCCGCAGGACGGCCGTGCCCGCCCGGCTCAGTCAGGCGTCAGGCGTAGAGGGTGTTTTCCTTTTCCACGAGAGTGAGCACGTCATAGGTGGCCACGATGTCGCCGTTTTGGTTGTGCAGCACGGTGTCCCAGCAAACTTCGCCGTAGTCGTCCGTGACACGAGGGGTGATTTGCTTGGCTGTCAGCGTGACACGGATGGAGTCACCGGGGCCAACGGGGGTCAGGAAACGCAGGTGCTCCAGGCCGTAGTTGGCCAGGACGGGACCCGGCGCCGGTTCCACGAACAGTCCGGCAGCCCAGGAAACCAGCAGGTACCCGTGTGCCACAATGCCGGGAAAGAAGGGGTTCTTTTCCGCCGCCACCGCGTCGGTGTGGGCGTAGAAGGTGTCCCCGGTGGACTGGGCAAAAGCGGAAATGTCCGCCAGCGTGACCTCCCGCAGACCCGAGGCGAAGGCGTCCCCAATCCGCAACTCGGCGAGCGACTTCCGGAACGGGTGCACCGCCGCAGGCACCCCACCAAACTCCGGATCCCCGGCAACCACGGTGTCCGCGCCGGCGTGCCACACCCCGGTCACGGCCGTGAGCATGTTCGGCGAACCCTGGATCGCGGTGCGCTGCATATGGTGCATGACGGAACGGATGCCGCCCAGCTCCTCACCTCCGCCGGCCCGACCCGGTCCGCCATGCACCAGGTGCGGTACGGGCGAGCCGTGCCCGGTTGAGCTGCGCGCGTCCTCACGGTTGAGCACCAGCACGCGGCCGTGGTGTCCGGCAATGCCCGTCACCACCTCCCGGGCAAAGTCCGGATCGTTCGTGCAGACGGTCGCCACAAGGGAGCCGGCCCCCAGCGCGGCGAACCGGACTGCCTCGGAGGCACCGCCGTCGTGCGTGGAAAAGCCCAACACCCCGCATACCGGACCAAACGCCTCCAGGGTGTGCACGGCGGGGGTCTCCGCGTCGGCCCAATCCAGCAGCACCGGGGACATGAACGCACCGTCCCCGCGCGCACCAATATCCGGTGCGTCGAGGGTTCCCCAGGCGAGCGTGCCCCCGGAAGTCAGCATGGTTTCGACGGCGGCGCGGACGCTGGCCAGCTGCTCCAGCGAGGCGAGCGCGCCCATGGTGACGCCCTCGGTGCGCGGATCGCCGACCACCACGCGCTCTGCGAGCCGGGCCCCGATCGCCTCAATCACGGGCTGACGCACCGCCTCGGGGACAATTGCCCGGCGCACGGCCGTGCACTTTTGCCCGGCCTTGACGGTCATTTCGGTGACGACGGAGCGGATGAATGCGTCAAATTCCGGGGTGCCGGGCACGGCGTCGGGGCCCAGGATGGCGGCGTTGAGGGAGTCGGTTTCGGCATTGAACCGGACGCCGCCTCTGGCCACGTTGGGGTGTGCGCGCAGCGCGATGGCGGTGCTGGCCGAGCCGGTGAAGGAGACCATGTCGCGGTAGTCGAGCACGTCCAAAATGGCGCGGGCCGGGCCGGCAAGCAGCTGCAGCGAGCCCGGCGGAAGAAGCCCTGATTCAACCATCATGCGCACCGCCACCACGGCCAGCTCCACACTGGGCGTGGCAGGTTTCACCACGGTGGGCACGCCGGCAATAAACGCCGGGGCAAACTTTTCCAGCATGCCCCACGCGGGGAAATTGAACGCGTTGATCTGGACGGCCACGCCGGGGATTCGCGTGTAAATGTGCTCACCGGCGAACGATCCGTCCTTGCTGAGCACCTCCACGGGCCCATCCGTGATGACGTTCGAGTTGGGCAGTTCACGCCTGCCTTTCGAGGAATATGTGAACAGCACGCCAATGCCGCCATCGATATCCACCATGGAATCTCCCCGCGTGGCACCGGTCCTGGCGGAGATCTCATACAGTTCCTCGCGCCGTCCATTGAGATAGCCGGCCAGTTTGCGCAGCTTCAACGCCCGCTCATGCAGGGTCAACCGGCCCAGCTCGGCATGGCCGGTGGTGCGCCCATGATGCACTGCGGCGGCCAGGTCCAGACCGTCCGTCGATACCCGCCCGAGCACCTCACCCGTGCTGGCATCGCGCGCGTCGGTGCCGTCACCGCCGCTGGGCGTCCACCACTGACCCTGCACGTAGCTGGGAAAAAATGCTGTCTTGGTTGCGGTGTCCATGGCGGGACCGCCCCTTCCTTGTCGAGTAAAATCCTGCCGGTCAGTCCCATTGAAAAAATCCTTGGCCGGTCTTCCGCCCGAGTTCCCCGCGGGCCACCTTGGTGCGCAGGATCTCGGGCGGCGCAAACCGCTCCCCCAGCGTGGACGCCAGGTAATCGGCAATCTCCAGGCGCACATCCAGCCCCACGAGGTCGGTGGTGCGCAGCGGTCCGGTCTGGTGCCGGTAGCCGAGCACCATGGCCGCGTCAATGTCCTCCGCCGTCGACACGCCTTCCTCCACCATGCGCATGGCCTCAAGCGCCAGTGCCACACCCAGCCGGGAGGATGCGAACCCCGGTGAATCATTGACGACGACGGCGCTCTTGCCCAGCGCCTCCACCCACCCTTTCGCGTAGGTCACCAGGGCGGGGGCCGTTGCCCGGCCAAGAACCACCTCGACCAGTGCAGAGGCGGGAACCGGATTGAAGAAATGCAGTCCCAGGAAGTTTTCCGGGCGCTGCAGTCCTTCGGACAGCGCGGTGATGGACAGGGACGAGGTGTTGGAGGCCAGAAACGCGTGCGCGGCCAGCTGTTTTTCCACGGTTTGCAGGGCGGAGCGCTTCAGCTCCGGCATCTCGGGAACCGCCTCCACCACCAGCGCGCAGGATGCGAATTCGGCGTAGTCCGTGGACACCGACAGCCGGGAGACGATTTTCTCCGCGTTGGCCGGTTCCTCCTTATGCGCGCCAGCCGGTGCATCATTTTGGCTGTCGGTACCTGGTGCCGAATTGCGCTCCAGACTCCGGAGGACCGCCTTTTCCACCCGGTCACGAGCTGCAGCGGCGGCATCGGCGTCGCGTTCCACCACGACAACCGTGCAGCCGGCCATGAGGAAGGCGTGGGCAATCCCGGCCCCCATGCGCCCGCCGCCGAGCACCCCCATACGGTCGGGAAGCGTTGGTGACGGGGATGGCGTTCCCGAAAAACCCGCCAAAGGTGGGATGGCGTCTGAAGTTGGGCGGGCAGCGTCTGAAGTGGGGGTCATTGTGCGGGTCCTGACTGGTTCTTGTTTTGCCGCCGGTCCAGGAATTCCTGCATGCGCGCGAACTTGGCCGGAGACTCAAACAATTCCGCCTGCTCCCTGTTGTCAGCCTCCGGATGGGCTTCACGTGGCAAATGGAACACGCGCTTGGTCGCCTGCAGGGCCAGCGGGTCCTGCGTGCAGATCCTGTCGGCGAGGGCCTGGGCGGCGGCCATGAGCCCGGCGGATTCAACGAGTTCGGTGATCAACCCGGCGCGCAGGCAGCCCTCCCCCGTGAGCGTCCGGCCGCCCAACAGCATTTCCTTCGCCAACGGCTCACCGACGAGTTCCTTCAATCGCCAGCTGGCTCCCGCTGCAGCAATGATGCCAAGGCCGGCCTCCGGCTGGCCCATGCGCAGGGCCCGGGTGCCGATCCGGAAGTCAGCTGCATAAGCCAGCTCGGCCCCACCACCAAACGCGTAGCCGTCCAGTGCCGCAATGACGGGCATGGGCAGGCGCGCGATCCGTTCAAACAGGCCTGAATTGATGCCGGCCAGCGCATCGTCGCGGCGCCGGCCACGCAGTTCGGCAATGTCGGCACCGGACGCGAAAACGCCCGGGGTCCCGGTATTTTCGTTCGCTGGCAGGCCGGAGAGAATGAGTACTTTCGGTTCCTTCTCCAACATCGCGCACACGGCGTGCAGTTCCTCAACCATGGCCGCATCAATGGCGTTGCGCTTCTGTGGGCGGTTCAATTGGACGGCAACCCGGTCCGCCGTCTCGGTGACCAAAAGCGTGCCGAAACGTGCCGACGGCAAGGGGTGCCCGACGTCGTCCGTCAGGAACTCCTGCGGCGTCTTCTTCGACATGGCCAGACCCTTCGCGCGGGTGTGCGGACCGGCCGCAGCCCTCCGCACGCGACGGCCCGCATCTTTACCGACCGTTCGTTCTATAAATATTCCATGCGGCGGGCAGGCGGTCAACCATTCTGCACGGCGAAGCGGCGGGGCAGGTGTGCGGATCAGCCCATAGCGTCCGAAGTCTGGCTGAAGGCCGGGGAGGTGGCCGGCACCAAGACCTTGACCGCCTGCGGCAGGATTCCCAGTTGTGCCGGCAGTGCGCCCACCAGCTCGCCGTCGGCGTAGATGTTCAACGGTTTGTTGGCGTTGATGCCCACCACACTGCCGCGATCGAAGCTGATATTGCGCCGGCCCAGGTGCGTGCCGCGGTATGAGCGCATAAAGGTTGCCGCCACACCGAGGATGCCTGCCCGGCCCAGGGCCACGATGTCCAGCTGGCCGTCGTCGACCTTTGCTTGTGGGCAGATTCGCAGCCCGCCGCCGTATTGACCCACGTTGCCCACTGCGACGAACCAGCCGGGGAACACTGTCTCCCGCCCGTCCATGGTCAGCGTGAACGTCACGTTTTTCCATTCCAGGAAGGCCTTGAGCCCGCCGTAAAGGTACACGAACGGGCCCAGGTTCAGGCGTGCGGAATTGCCGTATTCGTTGGCCAGCCCGTCAAAGCCCACGTTGGCCACACCAAAATAGGGCCGCCCGTTGACGGTTCCCATGTCAAGGTCGCGAATGACCAGCTGCCCGAGGTTTTCAATGGCCTTCACCGGATTCAGCGCCAACCCCAGACGCCGGACGGTGTCGTTGCCGCGGCCACCGGCCAACGGCAACAGGACCGCCCCCGACTCCTTGGCGCCTGCGGCCGCGGCGCCCAGAAAGCCGTCGCCACCCAGCACGGCAACGATGCTGCCAGCCTCCGCAGATCGGGCGTGTCCTGTGGCGTCAGCCAGGCTCCCGGTGACGTGGACAGTGGGCGTGAATCCGGCAGCCTTCAGGGCTTCAAACGTGCGCGGCAACAGCTTCAGGCTGCGGCCGCGGCCCGAGGTGGGGTTGACCAGAAGCAGCACCGGGCCGCCGGCCGGACCCGGCTGCCCCGGCCGTCCTAGTTGCGCGTTCATTTTGCCGCTCCCATGCCGAAGGCCCCGGAGGCCGCCATCGCCAGGATCAGCGCCACGCGGTCCCGTGCCTTGTCGGCGTCGGCGGGCACGAAGGCCAGCCGGGTGCGCCGCTCCAGCAGGTCCTCGACGGTGGCGGCGCCCTCCGCGAGGATGGCAAACAGGATCTCCGCCCCCGTGATGTCCGTCCCCTCAAACAGGGGGGCGGCCAGAAGGGGATCCAGCTGTCCCATCGCCGCCACCGGGGCAGCTTCGGCGCCGTACTTTGCCACCAGCCGTGCCGGCGCATCAATACGCCGCAAGGTTGATGCCGGGGCCGCACCCACCAGCGGCAAGGTTCGCGTGCGGCAGGGAGTGCTGTTGCCGAGCCGGCCGGCCACGGCATCCACGGCGTCTTGGGCCATGCGCCGGTACGTGGTCAGCTTCCCGCCCACGATGGTGATGGGCGCGCCGGGCTCATCCCGGACCAGATGGCTGCGGGAGATATCGGCCGTTCCGTCCAATCCGTCGCTATGGGCGGCCTCCACGAGTGGCCGCAGCCCGGCGAAGGTTCCCACAACGTCGTCGTGCGTCAGTGGCACGGCCAAGGTGGCGTTGACGGTCTGCAGGAGGAAGTCGACGTCGTGCGGCGGCACCTGTGGATGGTGTCCGTCGGCGGTGCGGTCCTCCTCATCGGTGAGCCCAATGTAGACCAGTCCGCCGGGTTCGGGCAGCACAAAAACGTAGCGGCCAAAGTGCCCCGGAACGGCCGCGGTGTGGGCCGCGTGGGGCAAGCCGAGCCGTTCCGCCCGGACCACCAGGTGGGTGCCGCGGCTGGGAGTCACTGCCAGGGCGGGCTCAAAATCCGCGGCCCACACGCCAGTCGCATTGACCACCACCCGGGCTCGGATGTGCAGGGGCGCGCCGGTCCGTTCGTCTTCGGCGTCCACGGACTCGCCGGTCAAAGCGGTTGCCCGCACGTCCCGCAGAATGTGCGCCCCCAACCCGGCCGCAGTGCGCGCGACGGCCAGAACCAGCCGGGCGTCATCAACCACCTGCCCGTCCCAATACAGGTAACCGCGCCGCAGGCCCGCCACGTCGAGCGCGGGGGCGAGCGCGGCAACTGCCTGGCTCGACAGCAGCTGCGGTCGGGGCAAAACGTTGCTGCCCAGGCCGGAAAGCCGGCGCAGCACGTCGTAAATCACCGTTCCGAACCCGGCCAGCAAGCCCTCCCAGGCGGGGGCGCTGCGGGCATCCGGAATGACAAATCCCAGCGGGTGAATCAGGTGGGGGGCAATGTCCCCCATGAGCCAGCGCCGCTCCCTGGCCGATTCCCAGGCCACCGGAAAGTCCATTTTTGCCAGGTACCGCAGCCCGCCGTGGACCAGTTTGGAGCTGTAGCCGCTGGTTCCGGACGCCAGGTCCCCGCTCTCAATCAGAGCCACACTCAGGCCGCGGCTCACGGCGTCAAGGGCCACGCCCACGCCGGTGATTCCACCGCCCACCACGGCAACATCCACACCATTGGCGGCAACGTGCGCCAGCGAGCGCTCCCGCGTTGCGCCATTAATCCAGCTGGGCCCGGGTGTTGTGGTCATGATTGCCCTCTCTCGGCCTTCGCACCGTTGGTGCCCAAGATGTCCGACGGCGTGAGGTAGCGTTCCAGCATTTTCGCCAGTTCGGTCAGGGCCTCCTCGAAGACGCCGCTGCGGAACAGCACTTTCGAGGACAGGGCAACACCTTGGACGCTGAGCAGCAATGTCATGGCCGTGCCCGCGGAGGATTCAATGCTGCCGTCCTGCACACCGGCATCCAGCAGATCATGGAGCTGGTCCAGGATAAGTTGCTGGCTGGCCCCGAGCCTGTCGGTGACGTAGGGGATGAGGAAGTCCGGGTCGCGTTCGGCGATGGAGCCCAGCAACTCCGAGGTGGCGAAGACCCGCACGCTCTCCACCGCGAAATGCACCAATTGCGCCCGGCCGGTGCCGGCCGGGATGCCCGTCTGGACGGTGGAGGTATAGGTGCGGAACTCCTGCGTCAGAGCGGCCAATACCGCATTCTCCACAGAGCCCAACCTGCGGTAGAACGTCATGCGGGAGATGCCTGCGCGCTCGGCAATGTCGTTGGCGGTGGTGCGCCGCCCCCCGTGCAGCACGACGGATTCCCTGACCGCTGCGATCAGCTTTTCTTCCTGCGCCGGAATGGTACGTTGTGACTTCATGTGTCACACTGTATCTCATGGAGACCCACATCACAGACGAAATTTCCCGCTCCGTTTGGTACGGCTGGGGAGATCCCTCCCGGGCAAAGCCGCTGAGCGCCGGGACTCTGGAATTTCTGCGCAGCACCCTCAAATTGCGCAGTGTGGCACCGGATCACCCACCCGTGGAGCTCTCCGAGGTGAGGGTGGAACCCATAGCCATCAGCGATGCAGTGCTGGATGACTTGCGGGCCATTGTCGGGCCCAGCCATGTTGCAACGGACCCAACCACCCGCATCCTGCACGCCGGCGGGAAGAGCACACCGGATTTGATCCGCCGCCGCGGAGGCGACGCACTCGAGGCCCCCGACGCCGTCGTCTTTCCCGGCGGCGAGACGGAAGTGCGCGCAATTTTAGCTCTGTGCGTGCGGCTGCGGCTGGCAGTTGTCGCCTTTGGCGGCGGCACCTCCGTAGTGGGTGGCGTGGAGCCGCTTCGCGGGCGCTTTGCCGGCGTCATCACGCTGGACATGGCGCGCATGGACCGCCTGCTGCACGTGGACCCGCTGGCCCGGACGGCCACCTTTGAGGCCGGCATCCGCGGCCCCGCGATCGAGGCCGCGCTGGCACCGCACGGACTGACAATGGGGCATTTTCCGCAGAGCCACCAAGAGGCCACGCTGGGCGGATATGTGGCCACGCGGTCCGCCGGCCAGGCCTCCACAGGCTATGGCCGCTCCGACGACCTGGTGAAATCCGCTCACCTGGAAACGCCGTCCGGGCCGTTCGACGTCGGTTCCCAGGCCCCCGGCTCAGCCGCCGGACCGAAGCTGCTGGACGTGGTGGTGGGCAGCGAGGGGACACTGGGTGTCATCACCCGCGCCACGGTGAAAGTGGTGCCCGTGCCGGCCGCAAAAGTTTACGGTTCATGGTCCTTCCCCTCCTTCGAGGCCGGGGCGGAGGCCATGCGCAGGCTCAGGCAGGACGGCGCACGGGGTGACATGCCGCATGTGTGCCGATTGAGCGATACGGACGAAACGGCGTCGACCTTTAAATTGGGCGGCGCGAAGACCGGGGCACTGCAACGCTACCTGGGCCTGCGCGGACAGCGGACGCCTGCCATGGCGCTGTTCGTGTGGGAGGGCAGCGAGCAGGAAGCGAAGGCAGGCAAGCGGCGAAGTGCCCGAATCATGCGTGCCGCTGGCGGAATTTCGCTGGGCCCCCTGCCCGGAAAATCGTGGGAACACGGGCGGTTCAGCGGCCCCTACCTGCGCGACGAACTGCTCACGCGCGGCGTCTTTGTTGAGACCCTGGAGACGGCCACGAGTTGGGGACTGCTGGCACAGACCTATGCCGATGTGCGGGCGGCGATCCTCGACGCACTGCAGGCCGATGGTGGCTCGGCCTACGTTCAGACCCATGTTTCCCATGTGTATTCCGACGGCGCATCACTGTACTTCACGTTTTTGGCCGGGATGGAGGGGGACCCGCTGGCCCAGAACGCTCGGGTCAAGGCAGCGGCGTCGGAGGCGATCGTTGCCGCGGGCGCCACCATCACCCACCACCATGGAGTCGGCGTGGACCACGCGCCGTACATGGGCGCTGAAATTGGCGACCTGGGCATCAAGGTGCTGGCCGGCATCAAGTCGGCGCTGGACCCCGCCGGCATCATGAACCCCGGCAAGCTGCTCCCAACCCCGCCCCTGCCCAATATGAACTCAACAACCGTAAAGGAACAGCCATGAGCCACACCCTCGATTCCCTGGCCGGCACCACCATCCTGATTACCGGCGCCGCCATGGGGATGGGCAAAATGTACGCCCACCTGGCCGTGGCAGACCAGGCCGCACACGTTGTGCTGTGGGACGTCAATGCTGAATTGCTGGAGCAGGCCATGGCAGAACTGCGCGGGCGCGGGTCTGAAATCCACCCGTACGTGGTGGACGTCAGCCGCTTGGAAGCCATCGAGGAGGCCGCGCAGAAGGTCCGGGACGAGGTCGGCACCGTGGATATTCTCATCAACAACGCCGGAATTGTGCGTGGAAAGTACTTCTGGGAACACGACCAACGCACCGACATTGCCGCCACCATGGCGATCAACACCTTGGCCCTGATGCACATCACGCGTGAGTTCCTGCCGGACATGATCGCAGGCGGGCGCCCCGCCCGGATTGTGAACGTCGCCTCCGCGGCCGGGCTGCTGGCGAACCCCAGGATGAGCGTGTACTCCTCCTCCAAGTGGGCCGTGATCGGCTGGAGCGACTCCCTGCGGCTGGAACTGAAACAGGCCGGACACAACCACGTCATGGTCACCACCTTCTGCCCGTCGTACATCAAGACGGGCATGTTTGAAGGTGCCCGCGGGCCGCTGCTGACCCCGCTGATGGAGCCGGAGGCCGTGACCGAGCGCGTGTGGCGGGCCATGAAGGAGGGCACGCCAATGCTCATGATGCCGTGGACGGTAAAGCTGAGCACGGCGCTGCGCGGTGTGCTGCCGCTCGCCGCCTGGGACGTGGTGGCCGGCCGTGTGTTTGGCGTCTACAAGTCAATGGAGCATTTCACGGGCCGCAAATAGCGCAAAGATGCAACGATAAGGCCATGAGAAAGCTGACATCCCCCGAGGTCTGGGCCATGGTGCACACGGAACGGCGGGCCCTGGTGGAGGATCTGGAAAACCTCACGGCTGCAGAATGGGATATCTCGTCGCTTTGTCCCGGCTGGAGCGTCCACGATGTAGCGGCGCACCTTGTTGACTCGGCGAAAACCACACGGCTCGGTTTCGTGCGGCGGATGATCGCGGCCCGTTTTGATTTCGATCGGGACAACCAGACGGGTCTGCGCCGTGAGAAGCGGACCCACCCGGGGGACATGTTGGCGGCGATGCGGGCAGCGTCGGAGTTGACGTGCACTCCGCCCGCTGCGATTGCCACACGCTTGGTGGAGGCTTTTGTGCACGGTCAAGACATCCGCCAGCCGCTGGGGATCACCTCGCACTACCCGGTCGACGGCGTTGCTGCCGCTCTGGCGTACCAGCTCACCACGAGTGACTCCATGGGCGGCGGGAAGCAACGAGCGCAGCATGTCTGCCTCCGGGCCACCGACACCGACTTTGTGCAGGGAGCGGGGCCGGAAGTTTATGGTGCTGCCAGCGACTTGCTGCTGGCGGTCTCCGGACGCCCCGTCCCTGCCGGACGCCTCCTCGGCGACGGCGTGCCGCACCTCACCGCGGACTAATCCCCAGGGCTAAAGCCGCAGGCGCCGCGCAGTTGCACACCACTTCGCCCACTCCGCTCTTGGCATAGCGCTCCCCTGCTGACTGCACGCCGGGCTCCTGCCTCGATACAGTGGAGCCATGACCACTTCCGATGCCGCAGCAAGCACTACCCTCCCCGATTCACTCCCCGCCGGGCCGCCCGTTGCCAAGCAGGTTCCCCTGGAGCGCACCCACCACGGCGACACGTTCGTGGACAACTACGAGTGGCTGCGGGAGAAGGAAAATCCGGACGTGGTGGCGCATCTGAACGCCGAGCAGGCCTATACGGACGCCGTCACGGCGGACCAGGAACAGCTGCGGACAGACATTTTCAACGAGATCAAGAACCGCACGCAGGAAACGGATCTTTCCGTGCCCAGCCGCAAGGATGGTTGGTGGTACTACTCGCGCATGGTTGAGGGCCAGGCCTACGGCATCCAGTGCCGCGTCCGGGCCGAGAGCAACGGCACCCTTGAG
>JBBPZC010000115.1:0-3734 GCA_038199275.1 Actinomycetales bacterium | reverse complement strand
GTTGATTTTCACCTGGGCGTTGTGCGCCCATGTGGCGTAACGGTCGCTCCAGCCCTCCACGACAAAGCTCCAGTTGCCCTCGAATCCGGGGGTCACTGCACCGTGCCAGCTGTCCGAGCCTTTGGCGCCGGGCTTCATGGCGGTGCGCTGGGTCTCGGTGCCGTCCGGTGCCAGCAAAACGGCCGTGGCACCGAGGACGTCGTGGCCTTCGCGGAAGATGACGGCACTGACCTGCACGTCGGCACCGCGGATGCCCTTCGCGGGGAAGGCACCGTTTTCCAATACCGGCTGCACGTTTGTGATGGGGATCCGGCCAAAGCGCAGGCCGTGCTGCGGATCCGCGAGCGCACCTGCGGTGGTGGTGGCTGCGGTGCCGGTGCCGGGCACAGCGGCAGCGGCGGTGGGCACAGCGGCAGGCGGGGTGGCCGCCGTCGTACTTGGTTTGGAGACGGCAGCAGGCACGGCTGGGCGGCTGGCGGCGGGCACGTTACGCGAAGGCTTGGAAGTACTCACAACTTGAACGTTAGCGACTCCGGGCCAGGATAGCTAAGGTCCGCCCGCATTTGTGGCGCGGGCCCGTCATACGGAAGCGGAACTGGGCGCGGGGCGCGGCGGAGTAACAAGTCGGGCAATTGTCACAGTTGCACGCGGCGTTGGGGCGGCGTGGGCTAGTGTGACCGGCATGAAGGCAATTCGCAGATTCACCGTCCGCACCGTTGTCCCCGCCCCGATCTCCGCGTTGGTGCCTCTGGCCACCAACCTGCGGTGGTCCTGGCATGTGCCCACGCGCGCGCTGTTTGAATCCCTCCACCCGGCGCTGTGGGAAGAATCCCGCCGCGATCCCCTCGCCATGTTGGCGGCGTTCTCCCGCGAACAGTTGCAGGAGTTGGCCGCCGATCCGGACGTGGTGGCCCGCGTGGCCGCTGCCTCCGTGAATCTCGAGACCTACCTGACCCGGCCGCGCTGGTACCAGGGCCTTGGGGCGCAGGCACCGGAATGCATCGCCTACTTCTCCCCCGAATTCGGCATCAGCGAGGTCCTGCCGCAGTACTCCGGCGGACTCGGCATCCTGGCCGGCGACCACCTCAAATCCGCCTCCGACCTCGGCGTGCCGCTGATCGGCGTCGGACTTCTCTACCAGGCCGGCTACTTTAAGCAGTCGCTGTCCAAGGATGCCTGGCAGCAGGAAAGCTACCCGCTGCTGGACCCCGACGCCCTGCCGCTGACCCTGCTGCGCGAGTCCGACGGCACCCCCGTTCAGATCCACCTGCCTCTGCCTGCCGGACGGGTGCTGCGCGCCCACATTTGGCGGGCCGATGTGGGCCGGGTGCCGTTGCTGCTGCTTGATTCCAACGTGGCCGAGAACGACGACGCCGCCCGCGGTGTGACCGACCGGCTCTACGGCGGCGGCGGCGACCACCGGCTCACGCAGGAACTTCTGCTGGGCATGGGCGGGGTGAAGGCGCTGCGCATCCACGCCCGCCTCACCGGCACCGCGGCCCCGGAAGTCTTCCACACGAACGAGGGCCACGCCGGTTTCCTGGGCATTGAACGCATCCGCGAACTCATGGACCCTTCAGTGACGCCGTCGCCGCTGTCGTGGGGCGAAGCGCTGGCGACCGGCCGCGCGTCGACCGTTTTCACCACGCACACCCCCGTCCCGGCGGGGATTGACCGGTTCCCGCGCAGCATGATCGAGCACTTCTTCGCCGATTCGCTGGCGCCGGGGGTGCCGGTCCATGAAATCCTCGCCCTGGGAGCCGAAAATTACGACGGCGGCGACCCCGACGTTTTCAACATGGCCGTCATGGGACTGCGCCTGGCCCAGCGCGCCAATGGTGTGGCGAAGCTGCACGGCGTGGTCTCCCGCGGCATGTTTTCCGGCCTCTGGCCCGGCTTTGATCAGGCCGATGTGCCCATCACCTCCGTCACGAATGGTGTGCACGTGCCCACCTGGGTGGACCCTGCGCTGGCCGAGCTGGCCCGGGAACGCTTTGGCGCGGAGGTCCTTGACGGGCCCGATTGGTCCAAGGTCTACGAGGTGAGCGACGCGGAGGTCTGGGCCATGCGCCGTCGCCTGCGTTCTGCCTTGGTGGCGGATGCCCGGGCGCGTCTGCGGGCTTCGTGGAAGAAGCGCGGCGCCGCCGACGCCCAGCTGGCCTGGACCGATTCCGCGCTGGATCCGGACGTGCTGACCATTGGTTTTGCGCGCCGTGTGCCCACCTACAAGCGCCTCACCCTGATGCTGCGCGACCCCGCCCGGCTCAAAGCGCTGCTGCTGCATCCGGAGCACCCGATCCAGATCATCATCGCTGGAAAATCGCACCCCGCGGACGACGCCGGCAAGAAAATGATCCAGGACCTGGTCCAGTTCACCGACGACCCCGAGGTCCGCCACCGGATCGTGTTCCTGCCCAACTACGACATCGCCATGGCCCGCACGCTCTTCCCCGGCTGCGACGTCTGGCTCAACAATCCGCTGCGCCCCCTCGAAGCATGCGGCACCTCCGGCATGAAGGCCGCCATCAACGGCTCGCTGAACCTCTCCGTCATGGACGGCTGGTGGGATGAAATGTACGACGGCGAGAACGGCTGGGCGATCCCGAGCGCCAATACCGGGGCCGGGGATGAGGAGCGTGACGACATTGAGGCCGCTGCGCTGTATGAACTGCTCGAAACCCAGGTTGCCCCGAGGTTCTACGGCGAGGTAGTGGCCGCAGCTGCGGGAGCGGCCGGGCCTTCCCAACCCCACGACGGCGGACTGCCCGCGCACTGGATCTCCATGATCAAGCACACCCTGGCCCATTTGGGGCCGGCCGTCTCCGCCAACCGGATGGTGGCCGAATACGTCCAGCGCCTCTATCAGCCGGCCGCCGAAGCGGGGCGGGCCGCCCGTAAGGAGAACTACGCGTCCGTCCGCCAGCTGGCGGCGTGGATTGAGCGCCTGCGGCCGGCGTGGCCCGAGGTGCGCGTTGAGCACGTCGACGCGCAGGGGCTGGTCGACGAACCCCAAATTGGGCAGACCTTGCAGGTGCGCGCATGGGTCCACTTGGGGGCGTTGAATCCGGCGGATGTGCAGGTCAATGTTGTCTACGGCACGGCCGGGCCATCGGACGAGCTGAGCTCAACCCAGACCCTGGCACTGGATTCCATGCAGGACAACGGTGACGGCCGGTACCAGTTCTTGGCCGATCTGGTGATCGATCGGTCCGGCGACTTCGGCTACGGTGTCCAGGTGCTGCCGCGCAACTCGGCGCTGGCCAACCCGGCCGAGCTGGGGCTCATCGCCACTTCCTAACCAACCCCGTTGAGGTGTGAGATAAGAACTTCCCCTCCCCGTTGAGGTGTGAGATAAACCCAAACATGAGGTCGGTGTTTATCTCACATCTCAACGGACCGCACGTGTCGTTATCTCACATCTCAACGGACCGCACGCGTCGTTATCTCACATCTCAACGGACCGGGGCGTCGCTATGTCTCATCTCAACGGGGGCGGGGCGGGGGTAGAGACCCAGTTACCCCGCGTCCAGGTCGTTGCGGTAAATCTGCACCGTGTTGGCACCCGCCCGGACGGTGCCGCCCGACTTGACCAGCGGAACAGTGCGGGGCAGGCGGAAGGTGGGTTCGCCGTCGTCCATCACGGTGGGAGACTCCGTGGACATCCGCAACATATAGGGGCGCACGGCGGTGTCCGTGGAGGTGAAGCGCGGATTGGCCGGCAGCACCACATCCTC
>JBBPZC010000114.1:0-19410 GCA_038199275.1 Actinomycetales bacterium | reverse complement strand
GTGGTCGCCAAATATCCTGCTTCTTGACCTGCCGATGCACCACGCTCATCCAATCGGTATCGCGCAGCACCGGCAGCCTTTGATACTCGAGCACGTCATCTCTAGCGCTCCCCGGGCACCACAGGGCGCTCATTTGAACGCTGGAGGTCGCCGATCGTGGCGAAGTACCACCGTTGGTGTAGTTCGACGAAACCGACCCATGCACTCTCGCCGCTGGCTAAGATCTTTTCGGCAACAACCTTGGCTGTCTTCTCAACGAGAGCGCCTAAATATGCGGATGCCCCGGCTTCTGAGAAGAAACCGGGGCATCACAAAGCGCTAAAAATTAGACGTTGAAGCGGAACTCCACCACGTCGCCGTCGTGCATGACGTATTCCTTGCCTTCGATGCGGACCTTGCCCTTGGCCTTGGCCTCATGCATCGACCCGGCCTCGATTAGGTCGTCGAAGTGGACCACTTCGGCTTTGATGAAGCCGCGCTGGAAGTCGGTGTGGATGACGCCGGCAGCCATGGGAGCGGTGTCGCCCTGGTGGATGGTCCAGGCGCGCGTCTCCTTGGGACCTGCCGTCAGGTACGTCTGCAGACCGAGTGTATGGAAGCCAACGCGGGCCAGCTGGTCCAGTCCGGATTCCTCCTGGCCGCTCATTTCCAGCATTTCGCGGGCTTCGTCCTCGTCGAGCTCAACGAGGTCCGCCTCCAGCTTGGCGTCCAGGAAGATCGCGTCGGCCGGAGCCACGAGGGCACTCAGTTCCGCCTGTCGTTCCGGGTTGCCCAGAACAGCGTCATCGACGTTGAACACGTAAATGAACGGCTTGGCTGTGAGCAGGCCGAGCTCCTGAAGGTGCTCCAACTCGAGCTTGTCGCTCTTGATGGAGGAGAAGATGGTGTCGCCACGTTCCAAAACAACCAAGGCCGCCTTGAGGGCATTCAGCTCCGCGGCATCGCGCTGCTTGAGCTTAACAGCCTTCTCAACACGGGGAAGGGCCTTTTCAAGGGTCTGCATGTCGGCCAGGATCAGCTCGGTATTGATGGTCTCCATGTCCGAGCTCGGGTCCACTTTGCCGTCAACGTGGACTACGTCTGGGTCGTCGAAGACGCGGATGACCTGTGCAATTGCTTCAGCCTCGCGGATGTTGGCGAGGAACTTGTTGCCCAGGCCTTCACCTTCCGAAGCGCCCTTGACGATGCCGGCAATATCCACGAAGGATACGACTGCGGGCAGCAGGCGCTGGGATCCGAAGATCTCGGCCAGCTTTGCCAAGCGGGGATCGGGCAGGCTGACTACGCCAACGTTGGGCTCGATGGTGGCGAACGGGTAGTTCGCCGCGAGCACGTTGTTGCGGGTCAGTGCGTTGAAAAGGGTTGATTTGCCGACGTTGGGCAGTCCGACGATGCCAATAGTAAGAGCCACGGGACAAGCTTACCGGCAGGGCCCAAATTTTGCCGATTGCCATGAAAAGAGGACGGAATGTAAGCGCTCTCCCCGTCCGGGCTGGCTGAAGTCCCACCTACTGACAGCGGGCCCAATCCTGGAATGTCAGTGCGGCGTGGGACAGTGGTTTCATGAACGAATTCGGTTGGCTGGTAGCAATTTTAATGTTGGTTGTTGGACTGGTTATAGGTGGCGCTGCGGTGGCGTGGCTGCTGCTGGGCAGACTGCGCGGGGCGACTGAGGAGGCGGATGCCGCCCACGAGCGTGCCTCCGAGCTCAACGCGCAATTTGCCGCAGCGGATGCGGAGCGGCGTCTGTTGAGTTCCCAAAACCATGCATTGTCCGCGCAGCAGGGTTCGGATGCGAGCGTCTTGGCCGCGTTGGGTCCGGTTGCGGAGAAGCTCAACGCCGTCCAGCGCCAGGTTTCCCTGCTGGAACGTGACCGGGTGGAACAGTATGGGCAGCTTGCAGAACAGCTCCGTGACGCCAAGGACGCCGACGCCAAGCTGCTGGCCACCACCTCCTCACTCGCCTCCGCGCTCAGGTCGAACAGCGCCCGCGGGAAGTGGGGCGAAGTTCAGTTGCGCCGCGTGGTGGAGTCCGCCGGAATGCTGTCGCATGTGGATTTCAATGAGCAGGTCCATGCCATTACCGACGACGGCGTGCACCGCCCCGACATGGTGGTCCGTCTGCCCGGTGGCAAGGAACTGGTCCTGGACGCCAAGGTCCCGTTGACCGCATTCCTTGACGCACACCAGAGCGAATCCACGCCCGACGGCGGCGCACCGGACCGAGCCTCATCCGCCTATCATCTAACCCGCCATGCGAAGGCGGTCAAGGCCCACATCGACGCGCTGGCCGGCAAACAGTATTGGACATCGGCACTGAACTCCCCCGAGATGGTCATTTGTTTTGTGCCGGTGGAATCCATCCTCTCCGCTGCCCTGACGGCGGATCCCGAACTTCTTGACTACGCGATCAGCAGGAACGTTGTGCTGGCTTCGCCCATCTCGTTGATGGCCATTTTAAAGGCCGTCGCGTTCAGCTGGCGCCAGGACGTACTGACGGAAAGCGCCAAGGAGCTTTTTGAGCTTTCCGCCCAGCTCTACACCCGCCTGGGCACCATGGGCGAGGCAGTTTCCGCCGTCGGCGTTTCACTGAAAACGAGCGTTGACCGCTACAACAAGCTTGTCGGCACGCTCGAGGCGCGGGTGCTGCCAACAGCCCGAAAACTCAACGCGTTGGACCCGAAAACCCTGGAGTCCCCCGCCCAGGTGGAGAGCACACCGCGAATACTTACCGCTCCGGAGATCAGCACTCGGAACATCGACGGTACTGACAGCATCGACGTGGCCAGCTGACCACCGCCTCACGAGGCCTTCAGGGACCAGAACGGCCCGGACCTAACTGGTCCCGGCCGTTCCAGTAGTCGCTGGGGTTAGAGCAGGTTGGAGCTTCGCACACCCTTGTAGTCGAGGTCTCCGGCTGCCTTCATGGTGGCGCGGAGTTCTTTGGGCAGGGAGAACAGGATGTCCTCTTTTGCCGTGACCACTTCCTCCACGGTGCCATAACCGTAGTTATTCAACAGGTGCAGCACATCCTGAATCAGGACCTCGGGCACCGATGCGCCACTCGACAACCCGATGGTGGCCACACCTTCAAACCAGGCTTCATCGATTTCGGCGGCGAAGTCCACACGATGGGATGCCTTGGCGCCGTATTCCAGCGCCACCTCCATGAGGCGCACCGAGTTCGAGGAGTTGGCGGAGCCCACAATGATGACCAGATCCGCCTGCGGCGAAATCTCCTTGATGGCGCCCTGGCGGTTGGTGGTGGCATAACAAATATCGTCACTGGGCGGGTCCTGCAGCTTGGGGAACCGCTCGCGCAGAATTTCCACAATCTCCATGGCCTCATCCACCGAGAGCGTGGTCTGGGACAGCCAAATCAGGTTCTCGGGATCCTCAACCTGGACCGTGCGGGCCTCTTGCGGGTTGTTCACGATCGTGGTGCTTTCAGGCGCTTCCCCGTAGGTGCCTTCGACTTCCTCGTGGCCTTGGTGCCCGATCAGCAGAATGTGCTTGTCTTCCCGGGAAAAACGCACGGCTTCTTTGTGGACCTTTGTCACCAACGGGCAGGTGGCATCAATGGTGCGCAGTCCACGATCGGCAGCGGACTGGACCACGGCCGGTGAGACGCCGTGGGCGGAGAACACCACCAGCTCACCTTCCGGCACCTCCTCGTTCTCTTCAACGAAGATGACGCCCTTGGCTTCCAAGGATGCAACCACATGAACATTGTGGACGATTTGTTTGCGCACGTAGACCGGTGCGCCGTAGTGTTCCAAAGCCTTTTCGACGGCGATGACGGCACGGTCAACACCTGCGCAGTATCCACGCGGGGCAGCCAGCAGCACCCGCTTTTCACCGGTGACGGGCGCGGCCGCAGCCACCTCTTCGGCAGACCTGCGGCGACGCGGAACGACGGGCATGGACAAAGAAACGGCAGAGGCACTCATGCCTCCATCCTACGCGGTGCGGTGGGGCCGAACTATGAGAGTTGCGACACCGAGGCCCGCGATGACAGCGGCCGCGATAAGGGTGACATTGATGCCGCGCTGCCAGCTCGTCTTGGCCAGGGTGCCCAGTTCCGCCCCGATCTGCCGTGCAGCTTCGGGCCCTACCGCCATATTCACCAGGGATGTTTCCACAAATCCTGCCGCCAGCAGCCACACCAACGCCACGAGACCCAGTCCCACACCGGCGAACACCAGCGTCAACCCGCGCCGACGTGCGCTCACCACTCCTACAATCAGCAGTACGACGGCGGCCACCAGCAACCAGCCGCTCCAACCTCCCAGCAGGGCCGCCGCGGGCAGCACTTTGGCAGCCTGCGGCTGCTCAACTGAGAGCACTGTATTCCCGGGAGCCGGGATGGTGAATGGCAGATCGCCGGCCACTTTATCCACGATCAGGTGCACCAGCGGTGCCACATCAATCATGATGTCCCCGGCAACATCCTTGTTCCCAGCCGCTGCAAACGTCAGTTCGTGACTGCGCTCCAGGGTGGCGCGCCAGGCGTCTTCATATCCCGGCTCCGTGTAGACACTCTGGGCCGCCGAGCTGATGAGTGTGCCGGCAATGGCACTCAGCTGGGACGGCAGGTTCATCGACGCTGTTGCCTGTTCGGCCAGCATGGAGCTCAGCCCGTCCTGAAACTCCTGGTTGCTGCCCAGCGGACCGGCCAGTGCCACGAAACCCTGCTGGTCCACCACATTCTTCTGCAGCCACAGTGCCGGACCTGCCACGGCAGCCACCACCAGGGCAGCAAGGATCAAAAGAGCCGACAGCAAACTGCGCATAAACCATCCAAATCAACGAGGGAAATCTACAACATTGGTTTCCCAGACTAGTGTATGGCTGTGGATGACGGGCGCTGCGTGTCGGTGCTGGAAGCTAGAGTTATTCAGAGGTTGGCCGGCACGGCAACACATCTTAGCGAAGGACGGTGATGGCGCAATGACGGAACCCCCGGAGCGCAAGCTCATTGCGGCAACGGCTGCTGAAACCACCCCGGACAACCCGTGGCCGCTGGCCCTGCTGAGCCAGAAACTCAAGACACACATTGAAAAGGCACCCCCGGCCTGGGTCGAGGCGCAGGTTATCGAACTGAACCAGCGCGCCAATGTCAGCTACCTGACGTTGCGCGACGTTGACGCCGAAGTGTCCCTGAGTGTGACACTGTGGGGTTCGGTGCTGCACCGGTTGGAGGCACCCCTGGAACGCGGATCGCGTGTCGTGGCCCAGTTGAAGCCCGATTTCTGGCTCAAGACCGGGCGACTGTCCATGCAGGGGCAGGATATCCGCCCCGTCGGCTTGGGCGATCTTCTGGCGCGCATTGAGAAACTGCGTCAGGCACTGGCCGCCGAGGGTCTTTTCGATCCGCGCCGCAAAAAGCCGCTGCCGCTGCTGCCGCACAAAATCGGTTTGATCACCGGCCGCAATTCCGACGCCATGAAGGACGTGCTGCGCAACGCCTCCCTGCGCTGGCCGGCCGTGGAATTTGAGGTCCGCGAGGTTGCTGTCCAGGGGGTCAATGCGGTCGCCGCCGTCACCGGCGCGTTGGCCGAACTGGATGACGACCCCGCGGTCGACGTCATTGTCATTGCCCGCGGCGGTGGATCGTTGGAAGACCTGCTGGCCTTCAGTCATGAGACGCTGGTGCGCGCCGTCGCCGCGGCGCGAACCCCGGTGGTGAGCGCCATCGGCCATGAAGCCGATAGGCCGCTGCTGGATGAGGTTGCCGATCTGCGCGCGTCCACCCCAACGGATGCGGCCAAGCGGATTGTGCCCGATGTCAGCGAAGAACTGCGCCGGGTCAGTCAGGCCCGTGCACAGCTCAATCGCAGGATCGAGGACCTGCTCGGGCGAGAAAGCGAACGGTTGAGCTACCTGCGTTCCCGGCCGGTCATGGCCAATCCGCTGCTGATGCTTTCGGGCAGGTATGACGACGTCGCCGCCTTGGGCGGGCGCGCCCGCACAGCGGTGCGCACCCAAATTGGCAGGCACATTGACCAACTTGCCCACCTGCGAGCCCAAGTCCGTGCCCTGTCGCCGCAAAAAACCCTGGATCGCGGTTATGCGGTGGTTCAGCTTGAAGACCGCAGCATTGTCCGGGACCCTGCACAGGTAACCGTGGGCACCGCACTGAAAATTCGCGTTGCCGGCGGCGACTTTACCGCCACGGGCACGTCGTCACCCTCCACCGATTCCAACACTGCAACCACCGACCCTAAGGATTCCTGATGAGCCCGGCAAACGGAACCACTGACCCCACAGTCATTGCGAAGCTGAGCTACGAGCAGGCCCGCGAACAGTTGATGAACGTCGTCAACCAATTGGAGGCGGGAAGCTCAAGCCTCGAAGACTCCCTCGCATTGTGGGAGCGCGGGGAAGCCCTCGCCCAACGCTGCGAGGAATGGCTCGAGGGCGCCAAAGCCCGGTTGGAAGCCACCCGTGCGGAGACCCCCTCGGCTGGGTGATCCTGCAGGGCAAGCCCCTGCACCCGCTGACTTCGCGACTCCTCAGGCATCCTTGAGACGAGCCCGCTCGGTGGCTACGTCAAAATCACCGGCAGGCCATTGCAGGTTCAAACCGCCCAAGGCTTTGATCACGATTTCTTGGACGGCCATCCGGGCGTACCATTTCTTGTCCGCTGGTACCACGTACCACGGCGCGTGCACGGTGCTGGTCTTGTCAAAGACCCGCTGGTAGGCGTCCATGTATTGTGGCCAAAACTTTCGCTCATCCAAATCGGTGGGGCTGTACTTCCAGTATTTGGTGGGGTCGTGCAACCTGGCGTCCAGCCTCTCCAGCTGTTCCTCGGGACTGATGTTGAGCATGACCTTGACGATGGTGGTTCCGGCGTCCACCAGTTCCTGTTCAGACTCGTTGATGGCCACGTAGCGTCTTTCAAGCTCTTGCTCGTCGGCCCAACCATGGACCCGGTGGATCAGGACATCCTCGTAATGGGAGCGGTCAAACACGCCGATCATGCCCGGCTCGGGTACGGCCGGACGAACACGCCACAGGAAGTCATGGGCTTTTTCCTGGTCCGTGGGTGCCTTGAAGCTCCTCAGCTTGACGCCTTGAGGATTCACGGCCCCCACGACCCGGCCCACTACCCCGCCCTTGCCCGCCGTGTCCATTGCCTGCAGGACCAACAACACCGACTTCGCTCCGCCATGGCGGCTTTCCGCGAACAATTGCTCCTGCAACTGTTCCAGAACGACGGCCCGTTCGGCCAGGGTCTGCGCACCGTCCGCCTTCTTGCCGGCGTACCCCGGAGACGCGTTGCAAGGCTGGTCAACCAGGACGAATCCGGGTTCCACACGCAACAGATCGGCTGGCTGGTCGGTAAATCCAATGGGCAGTGACATGGTGGGCCTTCCCTGACGGGTTTGGTCGTGGACTTAGGGCTTGTACGTGCTCAAGAACTCCGCAATCCTGCCGATGGCTTCTTCCAGGTCCTTGACGTTGGGCAAGGTCACGAGCCTGAAGTGGTCCGGGCGGATCCAGTTAAATGCCGTGCCGTGTGAAATCAGGATTTTTTGTGATTCCAACAGATCCAGGGCAAACTTCTCATCGCTCTTGATGGGATAAATCTCCGGATCCAGCTTGGGGAACAAGTACAAAGCGCCCTTCGCCTGGTTGACGCTTACCCCCGGAATCTCGTTCAGCATGCGGTAGGCAAGATCTCGCTGATCGCGCAAACGGCCACCCGGCAGGATCAGGTCCTCGATGCTCTGGTGTCCGCCCAGCGCCGTCTGAATGGCGTGTTGGCCCGGCGCGTTGGCGCACAAACGCATGTTGGCAAGCAGGTTGATGCCTTCAAGGTAGTCGGCCGCGGCAGCCTTGGGACCGGAGATGGCCAACCAGCCGGAACGGTAGCCGCAAATCCTGTACGCCTTCGACAGTCCACTGAACGTCATGCACAGGACATCGTCGCCGGTGAACGCAGCGGTATTGGTGAACTCGGTGTCGTCGTAAAGGATTTTCTCGTAAATCTCATCGGAAAAGACCACCAGGTCGTGCTTCCGGGCCAGATCAACCATGCCCTGCACAATATGCGGCGGATACACAGCGCCGGTGGGGTGGTTGGGGTTGATGATTACCAGCCCCTTGGTCCTGGGCGTGATTTTCGTGGCGAGATCTTCAAGATCCGGCCACCATTCATTGCCCTCATCACATATGTAATGGACAGGACGTCCACCGGCCAGACTGACCGACGCGGTCCACAGCGGATAGTCGGGCGCTGGAATCAGCACTTCGTCGCCGTTGTTCAGCAACGCCATGAGGGACAGTGTGATGAGTTCGCTGACACCATTGCCTAAATAAACGTCGTCGACGTGGATGTTCCGGATGCCGCGTGTCTGGTAATACTGCACCACAGCAGTGCGCGCCGAGAAGATGCCCCGTGAGTCGGTGTACCCCTGCGCGTGGGGCAGGTGGCGGATCATGTCCACGAGAATGGCATCCGGCGCTTCAAAGCCAAATGCGGCCGGATTGCCAATGTTCAATTTGAGGACCCGGTGTCCCTCGGACTCCATTTGCTGGGCGCGCTGCAGGAGCGGACCACGGATGTCATAGAGAACGTTGTGGAGCTTCGTGGACTGGGTAAATTCTGCCATTTACCCAATATCGCACAGGCTGGCCCGCAATGGTGTTTGGCAGTGCCCGAGTGGACAATGCCAATGCTCAAGAACTGGACTTGAGCAACCCGGCGGCATCAGCTGATGGCAGCAGTTACGGGGCTGTCTTGACCAGGCCCTTTTGAATCAACCAGGCCTTCGCGACTTCCGCAACATCAGCGTAGTGCCGGTCCTGCGAGAGTCTGTTCAGATTAGCCAACTCTTCCGTGGTCAACACAGCACTGACCTTGTTCAAGACATCCTGGACAGCGCTGTCCACGGTTTCGTCCACCACAAGCGGCACCACTGTCTGCGAGCGGAAGAGTTGTTGCGGGTCGCTGAGAATTACCAGGGAGTTGTCAACAATGGCCGGAGAGGAGCTGGGAATGAGCGCAAGTTGCACCTTGTCCTGCAGGAGGTTCCAGAAGATGCTGTTGCTGTCGGGATCCAGGGACTGCTTCAACGATTCATACACCTTCGGGGTGCACTTGTATTCGGTCTCCAGACCCGTCAACCCCGGTGTGCCAATTTTGAAATCTGCCGTTGCACCCAACGACAGTTGATCGCAGACCTTGGCCGCGTCGGTGATGCTTTTGAGTTGGTGTTTCTCAGCGGTCACGGCCGTCACCACAAGGTTGCTGTGGTCATCGACCTTGCTGGGATCCAGCTGCAGGACTCCTGCCGGAAGTGATTCTTTCAGGGCCGCCACCACCGCACCTGCATCCAGGCTGCTGGGATCCGGATTGGCGTTTTTCTGGGACAGTTCTTTCAATGCGAGCCGGGAAAAAACGGGCACAATGTCGAAGGCACGATTTTCCAGCCCGGAGGCGAGTCCACCGTTCGCGACGGGGCTTGGGGAAACCTTTGCATCCACCCCGGCAGCGTTCAATGCGGCAGCGTACACGTTTGCCAGCAACGTCCCTTCCGCCGGAACGGTCCCGTCCGGCACCTGTGGTATCGCAACCACCAACGGGGCTGCGCCCGCTGAAACAGACGCGCTGGGGATATTGACGATGGGGGCCGGAGTGCAGGCCGCCACCAGGGAAAGTGAGGCCAGGGCCAGTGCGGCAATGAACTTTTGACGCACTGGCGTCCTTTCTTCAGATCCTGCTGTGGTTATCCCAAATCCTCCACATAGGTTACCCCGCCAACACCCAGCTCGGGTTCTTGCCGCAACTGCGCGTGCGTTCCCCCTCGCTCAAGTTCGAGCACAGTGATCCGGTTCTTCCCTGCCGTCAAGAGCGGCGCAGGAACATACAGGGTCAGTTGCGGTCCGATCCCCCAGTACCGGCCCAGCATGAATCCATTGACCCAAACAAATCCCTTGCCGAATTCCGGCAGGGCCAGATAGGTGTCAGCCGGTTCGGCCACGTCAAAGGTGCCGTGGAAAAATCCAGCGGCCTCAGTGTCACGAGCCACGGTGCCGGTGGCGTCGGCGAGCGCCAGAAGCTGTTCAAGCGGCATGTCCAGACCAATGGGGCGTTGTTCCCAGTGAAAGACGTATCGCTGATTGATCACAACGCCGTCAAGCATGCCCTTGCCTTGGCCAAAGTAGGGCCCGTAGTTAATGCGACCCTGGTTCTCCACCAGGATCTCCAAGTGCGCAGGTCCACCCTCACTGGCGACCTGCAACCCTTCAACGGCGTTGGCATCAGTAAGTATCCCGGCGAAAGCCCCATCAACCCAGACCAAGGCGCGATCGTGCAAACCGCGAATTCGAATGGTTCCACCGCCAATCGGCAGAACGGCTGTTGCGCTGTAGTGAACCAGACCGCGATCCAGGCCCAACTCTTCAAATGAGCGTGGCTTGACGCTGGAGACAGACTCAAACGAACGGAGAAATTCCAATAGTTCCCGGCCGGGGCTCAACGCAATGGATGCGGCGGGCAAGACGGGAGCTGGACGGCTCAGGTGCTCGGGAAGCGCAGGCAGTTTCCGTCCTTCGGCGGCGTGGAAAACCTTGCGCATGGCATGGAACTTCTCCGTTAGACGGCCATCTTCACTAATGGGGGCGTCGGAGTCATAACTGGTGACGGTGGGCTGGATGACCCCGTCATGGTTTGCGCCCGAGCCCAGCCCGAAGTTGGTGCCGCCGTGGGCCATATACAGGCAGATGGAGCCATCAACATCAAGAATTTTGCGGGCCTCGTCGGCGGCTTCAGCACCGCTGCGGGTATGGTGTTCCTCGCCCCAGTGATCAAACCAGCCGTTCCAAAATTCAACAGTGAAGAACGGTTCGCCGGGACGCCTGCGTTTCCACACCGCATCCCCTTCCGGGCCCTTGGACCCGAGGGTCGCCGTTGCCCAGGTATCCGGCAGGGCGCCGCCGTCAAGGAAGTAGTCCGTGCCGCCGTCGGCCGTGAACAACATTTCAACGATGCCGCGCTCCTGCAGAGCGGTGCGGTTCCAGCGCAGGTACTGCTGGTCGTCGCCGTAACTGCCATACTCGTTTTCAATCTGCACAGCGATCACCGGGCCACCGTGGCAGGCCTGCAAAGGCGCAATGACGGGCAGCAGGTGGTCAAACCAGTCCTCGACGACGTCTGTGAAGAGCACGTCCGAAGAGCGCAGGACCATGTTCGTTTCTGATATGGCCCAGGACGGGAACCCTCCGTTGTCCCACTCCGCACAGATGTATGGACCGGGCCGGACAATGACATCCAGACCGGCATCACCGGCCATGGCGATGAAACGCCCCAGGTCGCGCCAGCCGGTAAAGTCCGGCTCAGTGTCCTTGCCGGGCTGGTGAAAATTCCACGCGACATAAGTGTCCAGGGTGTTGACTCCCATGGCCACGAGGCGCTCAATCCGGTCCTCCCACTGCTCGGGGTGGACCCGAAAGTAATGCATGGCGCCGGCGATGATGCGGTGGCGCTGGCCGTTCCTGAACAGTGTCCGGTTCTCGTAGCTCAGAACCGGTTCCGGCCGTTCGGTGCCGCCATTGGCGTTATTGAAGGTGCTTGGGGCCCGGACTTCTCCCGAGGACGGAGACACATTGACTGACAACTTAACTCCTGGCGCTGATTCACGGCTTCCGCCACGACATGCTGTTATGGATAACAGCCCCATATTACTGCGCATTTCCCAGGAACGGAAAACCCGGGACTTGCGAAATATTCCGGATATGTTACGCGCAACAATTAGACTCATCCCAAAGCACGTTCCCGTGGCCGGCCGCGGCAGCCAGCCACAGCCCTGACAGGACTCGAGAGTAACAATGACTGAACAGCAATACACCCGCGGCCCCGCGATGCGTGATGTGGCAGCAGCCGCCGGCGTCTCGGCCCAGACGGTATCCCGGGTGCTTAGCAACCACCCGAATGTTCAGGAAAGCACCCGGGCCCGCGTCATGGACGTCGTGGAAAAACTTGGCTACCGGCGCAACTACACAGCCCGGGCACTGGTCACCGGCCGCTCGCGGACCATTGGGTTGGTAACACTGTCCACGAACTACTACTCCCGCGCCTCGGTCTCACTGGGCATTGAGGGCGGGGCGCGCGACGCCGGCTACACCGTGAGTTCGGTGGCGTCGCCCCTGGACTCGGCGGCCCTGACCGACGCCGTCGGCAGGCTGGTTTTTCAAGGTGTGGACGGCATCATTCTTGCCGCCCCGCTCTTGGAAGCCACGGACGCCATCCGCAAACTCACGCAGCGCATCCCCACCATCAACACTGATGGTTCCACCGACTGGGGCGATGAGCAGGTGGGTGTGGACCAGGACGTCTCGGCCGTTCTGGCTACACAACACCTGTTGGACCTGGGCCACAAAACCGTGTGGCATGTTGCTGGTCCGGCCGAATGGTCTGATGCGGCCAGCCGCCGGAACAGCTGGCAGCGGACCTTGCAAGAAGCAGGCAGGGAGGTCCCGCCGGAGCTGCACGGCGATTGGAGCCCGGAATCCGGCTATCACAACGGCCTCATCTTGGGCCGCATGCCCGAGGTCACGGCGATTTTTGTGGCCAGTGATGAAATGGCGTTTGGTGTTTTGCGCGCCTTGAACGAGCTGGGCCGGCGTGTTCCCGAAGAAATTTCCGTGGTGAGCATCGATGACATTGACCTGGCCGCCTACACAACCCCGCCCTTGACCACAGTCCGGCAGTCCTTCGAGGCCACCGGCCGCCGCGCGGTTCAACGCCTGGTGACACTGATAGCCAACCCGAAAACTGAACCATCGTCAGAACTTTTGCAACCGGAGCTGATCGTGCGCAGCAGCACGGCAGCTCCTCCGGCTGAGCTGGCAGCCAAGTAGCCCGCGCCCGCTCAGCCGTGCGCCTGTGTCATCAGGAGTGGGATGCCGAAGATGGGGTCCTGAGTCAGGATATGCACATCATCCAGACCTAATTCCGCCATCTGCGCCTTGAACGCTTCCTGCAACTGTGGGACGTTGCTGCCCAGGCCGCTGCCGAGCACAATGGGGCCGGATACCTCAAGCTGCCCGGCCACCTTGCCGGCGAGGCCGGCCAGATCCCGGGCCGCCTGCTCCACCAATTCCTGGGCATGCGAGTGGCCATTTTTGGCAGCCGAAAAAACTACCGGAGAAGACGCCGCCCAGTAGCGGCGCGTGGTTCCTTGATGGAAGTGGGCAATGAGTTCCCGGGGCTCCGCCAACTGGCAGTACTCCAGCAGGGCCGCCGTCAGCTCGTCAACGTCAGCTCCGGAGTCCATGCGTCCCAAACTGTAACGAACGGCTTCGCGCCCCAGCCAGTATCCACTTCCCTCATCTCCGAGCAGGTACCCCCACCCTCCGGCACGGGCCTGGTCTCCTGCAGAATTGGTCCCCCAAGCGGCGGACCCCGTCCCTGCGATCACCGCAACCCCGGTGGTTGCGCCCGCCGCGGCGAGCAACAAGCGGGTGTCATGCACGGCTTGCACCCGAGCACCCGGAACGAAAGGGGCGATCAACGCGCAAAGGGCGCTGGCGTCGTCGTCCGTGTCAACACCGCCTGCCCCGGCAAACACATCGGTGGCACCGGCAACGTCCAGTTGGGCGAACAGCGCCGCCATGTTCGCCCGGGCAGTTTCGAGGGGAACATTTTGGACATTGGTACTGCCGACGCTGGCGTCGGAGGTGACTTCGCCATCCGTCCAAACAATGCCGCGGGTTTTGGAGCCGCCAATGTCCAGGCCCACAAAGCGGGCAGGAGAGGCCGATTCCGGCGAAGGGTAGTTGTTCACCGTCCTAGACTAATGGCATGTTCAGCTCACCCTTAATCGCCGCACCCATGGCCGGCGGAACCACCACAACAGACCTCGCCCTCGCAGCCCAGGGAGCCGGCGCATTCGCTTTCGCCGCCGGCGGATACAAGACGGCAGCGCAGCTGGAGACGCACATGGCGCCGCTGCGGGCCACGGGCAAAAACTTCGGCGTGAATCTGTTTGTCCCACGGACGGCTCCCCTGAGCGCGGCCGATTCGGCGGCACTGGCACGCTACCGCAGGGAGCTGGGCGCCACCGCTTCGCGTTACGCCGCCGAGGTGCCCGAGGTAAAACTGGCGCAGGAGGATCCCAAGGTGCAGGATTATTGGGCGGAAAAGATCGACCTGCTTCTGGCGGACCCCGTCGCTGTGGTCAGTTTTACCTTCGGTTTGGCCCCTGCCGCCGTGGTGGCGCAGTTGCAGTCAGTGGGCAGCCGCGTGGTCGCCTCGGTGACCAGTGTTGGCGAAGCCTTGGCCGCCGCCGCCACTGGCGTTGACGCGCTCCTGGTCCAGCACGCCGCCGCGGGCGGCCACACTGCAGCATTCCTGCCGGTTCCAGTGGAAACGTCCGCGCAGCCTGCAACCCTGCCGCAGCTGCTGGCTGCAGTCCGTGCCCAGGTGCCCCTGCCGTTGATCGGTGCAGGCGGCGTGTCCGGCCCGAAGCAGGCGAAGGCGGCCCTGTCTGCCGGGGCGGTGGCGGTTGCCCTCGGCACAGCCTTGCTGCGCACCGATGAAAGCGGTGCACGCCGACTCCACAAGGATGCCTTGGCAGACCCGCTGTATACGCAGACGGCCATGACGCGGGCGTTCACCGGCAAGCCCGCCCGCGCCCTGATCAATGACTTCGTGAGGGACCACACCTCGTCCGCACCCGCGGCGTACCCTGAAGTGCATTTCCTGACGGCACCCCTGCGGGCAGCCGCTTCCGCCGCCGGGGATCCGCAGGCACTGAATCTCTGGGCCGGATCAGGCTGGCAATCTGCGCAGGACGGCCCCGTGGCCGCCGTTATTGCCGGGTTCCTCAACGGGTTGTAGCCGGCGGCGGTGGTCCGCGGCGGGGCGGCACGGGCAGCCGGGACCCGAAGCCGCGCAATCTGGTGCGGATATTCGGTAATTTGCTAGAATTGCGAACTAACGCACGCCCACCCCGCGTCGCGATAGGCAATCATCACAATTCCTGGAGGATCCCATGGCAACAGCTGCGAAGAATGTTCGGCGGGAGCACGCGTCCGGTTCGGGATCCTCGGAGCCGCTGGACGCCGTCGACCGTCAGATCATAGACACACTCGTGGCAGACGCCAGGATCACGAACAGGGACCTGGCCGACGCCGTCGGCATTGCCCCGTCCACCGCGCTGATGCGGACCCGGGCGTTGATGGAACGTGGCGCCATTGAAGGCTTCGAGGCGAAACTGAACCTGGCCTCCATTGGCCGCGCCGTGCAAGCGCTCATTGCGGTGCGGTTGCGCGCCCATGACCGGGACCAGATCGACACGTTTACAGGACGCGTACCGCAACTGCCGGAGGTGCTGTCCACGTTCCACACCTCCGGCTCCGTGGATTACCTGCTGCACATTGCAGTTAGGGACACGGACGCCCTGCGCGATTGGGTCCTGGACAACCTGACCACCGACCCTGTTGTGGGGCACACCGAAACGACGCTGGTGTTCAAGCACATGCCGGGCCACACGGGTCCGCTGGACTAGCAACACCACCGTTTTTGGCACTGTTTCGCCCATAATGGGCTGATGACCATCATTGACAATGCCGTGTACGTGGACGGGCGGCGCTTCGCGACCCCCAACAGCCTTGACCAAACCTACGAGGTCATGGATTCGTGCAGCGGCATGGCCTGGATTGGGATGTTCCGCCCCAACTTGGCAGAGATGGAGTCGTTGGCCGAGGAGTTCTCGCTCCACGAGCTGGCGGTGGAAGACGCGGTCAAGGCCCATCAGCGGCCCAAATTGGAGCGGTACGACCACGTCCTGTTCACGGTGCTCCGGCCCGCCAGATACATTGACGCCACGGAGTCGGTGGAGTTCGGGGAGCTGCACGTCTTCACCGGCGAAGACTTTGTCATCACCATCCGCCACGCCGAAAACCCGGGGCTGGCATCCACCAGAACCCGACTCGAGGCCGACCCCGAACTGCTCGCACTGGGCCCCGAAGCAGTCCTGTACGCCATCATGGACCAAGTGGTTGATGACTACAAGCCTGTGGTCAACGGTCTGGAAAATGACATCGATGAGATAGAGGACCAACTCTTTTCCGGGGACCCGCACGTCTCCCGCCGCATCTACCAGCTCTCCCGCGAGGTCATCCAGTTCCAGCGCGCCATCCACCCGCTGCAGGGCATGCTGGACCAACTCAAGGCCGGCTTCGAGAAGTACCGCATCAATGTTGAGCTCCAACGCTACCTGCGCGATGTTGAGGACCACATTGACATTGTCACGGCGCGTGCCGACTCGTTCCGCCAGCTGCTGCAAAATGCGCTGACGGTGGATGGGACCTTGACCACCACCCGGCAAAATGAGGCCAGTGCCGCCGAAAATGAGCAGATGAAGAAGATTTCCTCCTGGGCAGCCATTTTGTTTGCGCCGTCCTTTGTGGGTTCCATCTACGGCATGAATTTTGACAACATGCCGGAACTGCATTGGGCGTTCGGCTACCCCTTTGCCCTGGCGTTGATGTTCCTGGTGGGCCTTGTCATGTATCTCATCTTCAAGAAGAAGACCTGGCTCTAGGTTCGCGCGCATGAGCCTGCCGCTCCTTTGCGTTCACCACTGACCTGCATCACGGCACTGTGATCAACGTCATGGCAAAAAGGGAAACAAATACGATCGCTGCCGTGCTGTGGCTATGTGGGAAAGAGCCCGTCCACGCGCATCGAACAGCATTAGGAGAACCGACCCTTGAGCATTGACATTGCCACCGAAATCGAACTTAACGAGGAACTCATCCTGGATGCCGACACCGCGGCAGCCTTGTTCCTGGAGGCCCGCACCGCCAACGCGTGGACCGATGAAGAGATCAGCGACGAGACGTTGCAGGCAGTGTATGCGTTGACACGGATGGGCCCCACCGCCATGAACATCCAGCCGCTGCGGATTGCCTGGGTCCGTTCCACTGAAGCCCGCGAGCGCCTCGTTAAGCACATGAGCGACGGCAACAAGGCCAAGACTCTCACGGCCCCGATGACGGCCATCCTGAGTTTCACCAACGAATGGCACCAGCTTCTCCCCACCACCGCACCGCACATGGCCAAGATGGTTGACACTTTTGAAGCCAGCGCTGAGACCCGCCACGGCATGGGCGTCAATAACGCACACCTGCAGGCGGGCTACTTCATTCTTGCTGCGCGTTCGGCCGGGCTGGCCGCGGGGCCGATGACCGGATTCGACGCCGCGGGCATCGACGCCGCATTCAATGCCGATACGGCAAGCTCAGTCATCATGGTGGTCAACCTGGGCAAGCCCACGGGAACACACGACCGGGCCCGCCTCCCCCGCCTGGACTTCGATCTGGCAACAGTCACACTCTAACCATGAATGCCTCTGCCGCGCTGCGGCAGCAGTAGCAAAATCTAAGCGCGCTGCGTGCGGTTCCCACCGCGGGCCGCGCGCTTTTTTTGTATGCTTCGCTCCCTTCGCTCGGCAGATCGCCCGGTGTCGACGCAAGCGCGGATTGCCGGGAAGCCGCCACGAGCAACTGCGATGAACTGCCGCTTCGGGGGCATGGTCGGTTCCTGTTTCAATGTCTCCTGCGGCATCCATCCCCCGTAGTAAGGCTTGTACCGCCCCAGGCAGTCATCGGCCAAGCTCCATGGCGCAGGATTCCTACCCCCGCCGTTTCCGCTTCGTTGTGTGCGGGCATGGCTAGACTGGCTGCATGAGTGCACATGCTTCCGCCCCTGTCACTGTCACAGTCACCGGTGCCGCCGGCCAGATTGGTTATGCGCTGCTGTTCCGGATTGCCTCCGGTGCCATGCTTGGCCCGGAGGTCCCGGTCCGGCTCAACCTGCTGGAAATCCCCCAGGCCGTCAAGGCTGCCGAGGGCACCGTTCTGGAACTCATGGACTGCGCCTTCCCGCTCGTGGCGGGCCTGGAGGTTTTTGATGATCCGGTCAAGGCGTTCGACGGCGCCAACATCGCCATGCTTGTGGGTGCGCGTCCGCGTGGTCCCGGCATGGAGCGTGCCGATCTGCTCACCGCCAATGGCGGTATTTTCTCGGTGCAGGGCCAGGCCCTGAATGCCGGTGCTGCGCAGGATCTCAAAGTTGTGGTGGTGGGCAATCCCGCCAACACCAACGCTCTCATTGCAGCCTCACATGCACCCGACATTCCGGCCTCGCGTTTCACGGCCATGACGCGCTTGGATCATGACCGGGCGGTGGCACAGCTGGCAGCCAAGACCGGTGCCGGGGTATCCCAGATCAAGAAACTGGCCATCTGGGGCAACCACTCCGCCAGCCAGTACCCGGACATCACCCATGCCACCGTCGACGGCGCACCCGCCACCTCTCTCGTGGAGGAGGCCTGGATTGCCAACGAATTCATCCCGCGTGTGGCCAAACGCGGCGCGGAAATCATTTCGGTGCGCGGAGGTTCCTCGGCAGCGTCGGCCGCGAATGCCGCCGTCGAACATATCCGGCTGTGGGTGAACGGCACCCCGGAAGCCGATTGGACCAGCATGGCCGTGCCGTCGGATGGTTCTTACGGTGTGCCCGAGGGGCTGGTAAGTTCCTTCCCGGTCACCACGTCCGGCGGCAACTACAGCATTGTGCAGGGGCTGCCGATCAGCGATTTCTCCCGCAGCCGGATCGACGCCTCGGTGGCCGAACTGGCCGCAGAGCGCGCGGCCGTGACCGACTTGGGCCTGCTCTAATATGGCGTCCTTGGACCTGAATGCGGATGTGGGCGAATCATTCGGCCGCTGGAAGTTGGGGGACGACGGCGCCATGTTCAGCCACGTTTCCAGCGCCAGCATTGCCTGTGGTTTCCACGCCGGGGATCCCGGGACCATGCGGCGAAGCTGCGCTGCAGCGGCGGAGGCGGGAGTGGCAATCGGAGCCCACCCCAGCTACCGCGATCTGGCGGGATTTGGCCGCCGTTTCATGGAGGTGGAGCCGGCCGAGCTCACCGCTGAACTGATCTACCAGGTTGGCGCCTTGCAGGCTGTGGCGCGGGCGGAGGGCACATCGGTTCGTTACGTGAAACCGCATGGCGCCTTGTACAACGCGATCGTCCACCACAAGGCCCAGGCCGAGGCAGTCGTGGCCGCCGTGATGGCACTGGACCCGACGCTACCTTTGTTGGTGGCCCCCGGTTCCAGGGTTCACCAGCTCGGGCAGGAGGCAGGCCTGAGCGTTCTCGCCGAGGCGTTTGCCGACCGCGCCTACAACCCCGACGGCACCCTTGTCCCGCGCACCCAGCCCGGCGCGGTGTTGCACAATCCTGATGCGGTGGTGGCCCAGAGCCTGCGGATTGCCATTGACCGCGAAGTCATTGCCACGGATGGCACCCGCGTCCCGTTGGATGTTCAGAGCCTGTGCCTGCACGGGGACACCGCCGGCGCCGTCGCCATGGCCGCAGCTGT
>JBBPZC010000113.1:0-16007 GCA_038199275.1 Actinomycetales bacterium | reverse complement strand
TGATGCGGTGGTGGCCCAGAGCCTGCGGATTGCCATTGACCGCGAAGTCATTGCCACGGATGGCACCCGCGTCCCGTTGGATGTTCAGAGCCTGTGCCTGCACGGGGACACCGCCGGCGCCGTCGCCATGGCCGCAGCTGTGCGCGCCGCCTTGGACTCCGCCGGCGTGGCTGTCCACAGTTTCGCCTGAATGGCCGGCACCATGCGCCTGCACGCCGTCGGGGAAACCGCGGTTCTCGCCGAGCTCGCCACCCTTGAACTCGTTATGGCAGCGCAAGATTTGTTACGCAGCAGCACCCTCCCCGGCGTCGTGGACATCGTTGCAGCGGCCCGCACTGTTCTGGTGCGCTGCGATTCTCCTGCAACAGTCCAGGCAGTGCGCGCCCTGCTGCAGGGCACTGCGTTGGCGGAGTCCGCACTGCTTCCCGGCTCCACCCACATCATCAACACCGTGTACGACGGCGGCGACCTCGCCGCGGCTGCCCGGCTCGCCGGTCTGGGCCCCGAGGCTCTGGTGTCCTGGCACAGCGGCCAGCAGTGGCGGGCCGCCTTTGGCGGATTTGCCCCCGGGTTCATGTACCTCACCCCATCCGAGCAGGCCGTGTCCATCCCCCGGAAACAGAGTCCACGCACCGTGGTGCCGGCCGGTTCAGTGGCCGTGGGCGGAGAATTTTCTGCCATCTACCCCGGCCCCAGCCCGGGCGGCTGGCAGCTGCTGGGCCGTTGCGCCGATCTTCTGTGGGATGCCGGAGCCCAGGTCCCCTCGCTCATCCAGCCCTCGGACATGGTGCAGTTCAAGCCGGTGCGGGAACTGATCAACATTGCCGGCAATCCCAATCCCTGCGCGGAGCCGCTTCCCAGCTCAGCGCGCGTCCCGACCGCACTGCCCGGTTCCCCTGCAGTGTCCACCGCGAGCGCCGCCACCATCACATGCAGTACCCCATCCGCCGGGCTGCTGGTGATCTCGCCCGGCACGTTCACCACCGTGCAGGATCTGGGCCGCCCCGGCTTCGCCCATCTGGGTGTCACGGCATCGGGCGCTCTGGACCGGGCGAGCCTGCGCAGGGCCAATCGGATGGTGGGCAACTCCACACCGAGCGCCACCGGATCAACGAGCGCCACCGGATCAACGCGCACCGCCGGATCAACGGGAGGCACCGGAGGGCCGGGTGCCAGCGCACACCCTGGCGCGGCCGGGCTGGAAATCGTCTTGGGCGGACTGGCGCTCCGGGCCGGGGGAACCCACATTGTGGCCGTTGCAGGCTCATCGGTGCAGCTCCACGTGAGCGGACCCGACGGAATCGAGCGGGCCGTGTCGGCCAACGCACCCTTGCTCTTGCTGGACGGGGAAATCCTGTCCATTCAGGCAGCACCATCCGCTCCGGATCATCCCGGCGGCCGGGGCGCCGCACTGCGCAGCTACCTGGCAGTGCGCGGCGGCATTGCGCTCGCCCCCGTGTTGGGCAGCCGTTCCACAGATGTGTTGTCCGGGCTGGGCCCGGCCGTGGTTGGCACGGGTGATTTCCTGCCCGTTTTCCCGTCCACCGCGATCGTGGGATGGGCGGAAGCCGCACCGCCGCCTCCGCAGGAGCCCACCGTCTTCCACTTCCGGCAGGGTCCGCGCCATATCTGGTTCACGCCGGAATCACTGGACCGGTTCGAACAACGTACGTGGCGGGTCCGCGCCGATTCAAACCGGATCGGTCTGCGTTTGGAACCCGGTGACCCCGAGGAGAAGGGATTGCAGCGCACCAGCGAAGCCGTCACTTGGGAGCTCCCCAGCGAAGGGATGGTCGACGGCGCAATCCAGATCCCGCCGTCGGGCATGCCGGTGCTGTTCCTGGCCGACCACCCGGTCACCGGCGGCTATCCGGTGCTGGGGGTGGTGGTGGGCCGGGACCTCGGGCGGGCCGCAGCGCTGGCACCCGGTGCGCTGGTCCGCTTCACGCGCGTCGACACCGCCGGATGCGAGTCCCGCTAACCGCCCCGGCGATGCCAACCGCGGTGTGTGCCAGCTATGCCCTGCCACACAGGAAGTAGGCGATGGGGCCGGCAAAGTTGATGAACGACGCCGCCACCCACCCCTTTTTACTGCCCTTGACTTGGGCAGGCGTTCTTTGGGAGAGATCCCGCAACGCCGCCAATTGCAAGAGGATTTGGGCTGTCCCCGCGATGATAATCGCGGCCTTGGCCGCGCTGCTCAGTTCACTCCACCGTTTTTTCGCTGCCATCGCATGCTCCTTACGTGGTTTGGCCCGGTCAACGTTTTGGCCGGTTCAATGGTGGTCTTATCAGAACCCGGATCGCTCGTAAATCCATGGCATCCCGGTCAGGTTCAGCCTGTGCCGGGCCCCCGGCTGACCGGCATTGGAATGGCGGCCCGGTGCCTGCGGATACGCTTCATCGCCGTTCCATAGCAGGCCCACGGGGCCGGTGTTGGGATCCGGTTGCAGGAGGTGGGTTTGGTAATCAAACGGCTCGGCGTTTCGTGTCTTTTCCAGCGCCTGTTCCGTACTCTCCATGGCCGCCAGATGATGCAGTGTCACCCATGTGGGAGGTACCAGCTTCAATTGCGCGTCGGCATGACGGACCAAGGCATCCGCGGGCCGCAGCCACTCGTAACGTTCATGCTCCGCGGGGTTGAGCACAATGGGATCGTTCGTTGCCGGGGCCATCATGAACCAGGTCCGGAAGCGTCGCGGGATGGCCTGCATGGGCGTCCACTGCGCAAACCAGAGCAGCTGATCCACTTGCAATTGCTGTCCCGTTTCCTCCGCGAGTTCGCGCAGGCCGGCCACTTGGGCAGACGCAAGATCATCGAGTCCGTTTCCGGCGCCGTCCATGCGGTCCTGGGGATCGACCTTGCCACCGGGAAATACCCAGGCCCCACCGAATGAGCTGCTGTTTCCGTGGCGCTCGAGCAGGAGGGTTTCCAACCCGGCATTTCCGTCGCGGAGCAAAACAACCGTGCACGCGTCTTCGAGCGGTGCCAGCGATGCATCTGTGTCCATGCAGCCATCGTAACCGGGACGTCAACCACGGGTTTCATCTGGGCAGAAACCTGGCAAAAAATCGCCGTTGCCGTCTGACTATACATGCGAGTAGTGTGCTATCCATGAGTACAGCTCATGACGATTTGACCGGACGGGCAAGACTGCGCGACGCGGCGATTGAATGCTTTGCCGCCCGTGGTTTTGATGAATCACTGCGCACCATCGCGAGCCGGGCGGGCGTCTCGGCGGGGTTGGTTCGCCATCACTTCGGCTCGAAGCAGGAGCTGCGGGCTGAATGCGACGCAACAGTCCTGCAGCGCTATCACACGCTGAAGACCGACAGCATCAAAGCCCCACCCAGCCGCCTGTTTGCCCAACTGCCACCTTCCAGGGAAGGCGGAATCCTCATGGTCTACATCCTGCGCAGCGTTCAGGATGGCGGCGAAGCCGGGCGCATGTTCGTGGACGGCATGGTGGCAGAAGCCCTTGAATTCACCAAGGACGCAGTCTCCCGCGGCTTGGTCCGGCCCAGCCGCGACGAAACTGCCCGCACCCGCTTTCTGGTGCAGCAGTCCATCGGCAGCATGCTGGTGACCCTGGCCATGCGCCCTGATGTGCGGCTCGACGATTTCCCCGCCGTCATGGAGCAATACATGGCAGAGACCACGCTGCCCGTCCTTGAGCTTTACACCGACGGCCTTTTCACGGACCGCAGCTACCTCGAAAACTATTTGGCGTTCCAGGAATCCAACGGTGTTTCCAACCCGGATTCCAACAACCACCCGCCCGCGGGCCACGCGGGAGACACCGATTCGCGGTAGAGGACACACCATGAACGCAAACAATCCAGCCATCGTTGTCACCGGGCTCCACAAAAAATTCGGCCGAACCACTGCCCTGGCAGGGCTGAACCTGCAGGTGGAGCCAGGCACCGTCGCAGGCTTCCTCGGGCCCAACGGCTCAGGCAAGTCCACCACCATCCGGATCCTGCTGGGTCTGTTGAAGTCCGACGGCGGCAGCGCACGTCTGTTGGGCGGCGATCCCTGGCGCGACGCCGCCGAACTTCACCGCCGGATTGCCTACGTCCCCGGGGACGTGAGCCTCTGGCCGAATCTCACTGGAGGGCAGGCCATTGACATCCTCTCCCGGCTGCGCGGCGGCGTCGACAATGCCAAGCGCGACGCCCTTCTGGAACGGTTTGAGCTTGACCCGTCCAAGAAGGCACGCAGCTACTCGAAGGGGAACCGACAAAAAGTGGTCCTGGTGGCCGGGCTTGCCTCGAATGCGGAACTGCTGATTCTGGACGAACCAACCTCCGGGCTCGACCCGTTGATGGAGCAGGTGTTCACCAGTTGCATCCGGGAGGTGAAGGCGCAGGGGCGCAGCGTGCTGCTGTCGAGCCACATTTTCGCCGAGGTGGAAAAGCTGTGTGACACGGTCACCATCATCCGCGAAGGCAGGACGGTGGAGGCGGGCCGGCTGGAGGACTTGCGGCACCTGCACCGCACCACGATGTCCGTTGTGCTGGACCGGGACGCCTCCGTGCTGGCTCCGGTGGCAGGCGTGAACGATCTTGTCGTTGACGGCACCAAGGCAACATTCACGGTTGGCGAGGCGGAACTGGGCACGGTGCTGCAGGCCCTCGCAGCCTATGCGCCACACACGCTCGTCTCCGCGCCGCCGTCGTTGGAGGATCTGTTCCTGCGTCACTACAGCGGCAGTGCCGACGACTCAGCCACTTCGACCGAAATTGCGGGCGCACGGTGAGCGCGGCAGCGGTGGGCACCACCAGAAATCGCAGGCGCGGCGGCGCTGCCATGCCGGTCTCCGGCGCCCTGACCGGATTTTGGCTGTGCGTCGCTTTCATCCTGCGCCGAAATTGGCTCCGGTTGATCATCTGGGCCACCGTTCTGGCCGTCATGATCCCGGTTGTTTTTTCGTCCCAACAGCAGACGTTCCCCACGCAGGCGGCCCGGGATGCCTATGCCAATGTAGCCAATACCCCCGCGATCGCGGCCATGACAGGTCTGCCCTATGCGGCAGGGTCCTTGGGCGGGATCCTCGTCATCAAGATCTGGATGACCCTGGCTGTGGCACTGGCGTTCGCGTCGATATTCCTGGTCACCCGCAACGGCCGGGCCGATGAGGAGCAGGGGCGAACGGAGTTGCTGCGCGCCTCGGCCATGGGGACGCACGCCTACAGCTTGGCCAACTATTCGGCGGCGGGTGCACTAAGCGTGGTCACCGGCTTGCTCATCACCGTGCTTGCCCTTGCGGACGGTTTGCCCGGTGCAGGCTCGTGGGCCTTGGGCGGTTCCATTGCAGGAGTCGGCTTGGCGTTTGTGGGCATTGCCGCCCTATGTGGACAGATCAGTTCCACCAGCCGGGGTGCCAACTCACTGGGCGTGGCCCTTTTGGCGGTGTTTTACTTGATCCGTGCCGCCGCGGACGTCAACGCCGGCAGCACCGGTGTGACGGCTTTGAGCTGGTTCTCCCCCATCGGTTGGGGGCAGAATATGCGCTCATTCGAACAGGATACGTGGTGGCCATTTCTGGCGTTGCTGGCGTTGGCTGTGGCGGGTTGTTCCTTGGCCTTGGCGATTGAAACGCGCCGCGATTTGGGCATGGGGTTGCTCGTCGCACGTCGCGGACCGGCCCGTGCTTCGGCATTCTTGGCCACTCCCCTGGGCTTGGTGCTTCGCATGCAGCGGGCCACACTCATCTCTTGGCTGGTCGGCGCCGTCGTCGCGGGGCTGTTCTTCGGCAGCGTGGCCAAGGCCATGACAAGCGTTCTGGATCCGTCAAACTCCTTTGCCAAGGCCTTCCTTGGCGGCACCCAGGACATGCTCAACGGCATCCTCGCCACCTTCGTGTTGTTCAATGGCCTGTTGGCCGGCGCGTTTGCCATCCAGAGTTTGTCCGGCGCGCGGAGTGAGGAAGCGGACGGCAGGCTCGAGCCGATGCTTGCCGGTTCCTTGTCCCGATACACATGGCTCGGCTGCCACGTGCTGGTTGCCGCAGCGGGCTCGGCGGTGATGCTCCTGCTTGGCGGATACCTCACGGGAGCTTCCTCCAATGGCGCGGCAACGGGCGGCCAACTTGCAGCAGCCTCGTTCGTCTACTGGCCGGCTGTGTTGCTCATGCTGGGTGCGCTGGTGTTCCTGCACGGATTTCTGCCACGGCTCAGCGTCAGCCTGACCTGGGCGCTCTATGGCCTCTCCCTGCTGGTGGCGATGTTTGGCGGTTTGTTCTCGCTGTCAGAAGATGCCATCAAATCCACCCCGTTCGGGGCGATTCCCCGAATGCCTGCTGACGCATTCACGGCCCTGCCAGTCGTCGTGGTGAGCATCCTGGCGCTGGTATTGGCGATCCTGGGCTTCCGTCACTTCCGCAACCGCGACCTGACACAAGAGTAAATATGGCGCCGGAGTAGAGTGGCAAAAGTCGAGCATTCCAGGAGGAACAGTGGAGTTGGCAACCTTGGGTCAGGCATTGGAAACCGAGCATCGCCAGATTGACGGCGGCATTGAAGCCTTCATTGCAGCTTTGGGAACGGACGATGGCGCCGATCCGGCTCCGCTAACGGCGGCGTTGTCCGGACTGCGACGCCACATTTACCTGGAGGAAGAATTCCTCTTCCCGCCGCTCAAGGCTGCCGGCTTGATGGGCCCCATCTTCGTCATGCTTCGCGAGCATGGCATGCTGTGGCGGCAGATGGACGAGTTGGAAGGCGCAATCTCCAGTGCCGCCAATGAGTCTGTGCTCCGCCAGTCTTGCATGGAGCTTTTGTCGTTGCTCAGCGACCACAATTCCAAGGAAGAGCCCATCATCTACACGCAGGCGGATGACATCCTCGGCACCGCGGCAAGTGACGAGCTGTTGGAATTTCTGGACAGAGGCACGACGCCGGAGGGCTGGGTCGCCGGCGCAGCCTAAGTCGGGCGCCTGCCGACTTGGGTGTCTGCCGACTTGGGCGCTGCATGTTGTTAGCCCCGCTCATAACCCTGCCCGCCACCACTGCTCAGGCGGAGGGTTGCCGGCCGGCTTCGTAGGCGGCAAAGGTGACGGCCACGTCATCCAAGAAATCATCAACCTGAATCTCGTTGTAGGCCTTGAAGAACTTGATGGGCGTAAATCTGGCCAGCATCACGTCTTCAGCGACGATCCCTCCGGTGAGGCCCTGCTCCCACTTTTGCATGGCTTTCCGCACGGAGGCCACGAAGGCATCCACCTCGACTATCGCATAACCTTCATGCAGCCTGGTCGTGGCAAAATTGATACTGGCAATCTCTGAACTGTGCATGGCACTGCCCCTACCGTAAGGCGGGGCGCGCGGCCCGCGCAGGTTGTTTCATGCCCAGCATAAGACAGATCACTGTCCTTTTGGACAGTTTTTTAGCAAAATCTTGCTATTCCCCTCCATTTAGCCTGCAACTGCAGCCAAAGCTGCCCTGGCCAGCGGACCACCGGTCACTGCGCCAAGATCGCCGTCTTCAACGAAGACCGCCACTGCCACATCCCCCTGGGCGGCAATCACCCAGGAGTGGGTGCGCGGCGGATTCTCGGCACCAAATTCTGCCGTACCCGTCTTGCCAATCGCTTCTGCCCCCGGCAAGTCCGCCAGCATGTCCAGGTACCCGTCGGTGACAACCGCCCGCATCATGGTGCGCAGGTCGGTGGCTTCCTTGTCCGTCAGTGGCGCCCCCTCAGCGGGCTTGACCTTCCCGTCGTGCCCATCGACAAGAACCGGAGCCACCGTTTGGCCCTTCACCACGGCTGCCATCATGGTTGCCATGGCAAGCGGGGAGACCTGCACCTTGCCCTGACCAATCATCGATGCGGCGTGTTCGGTGCCTGCCGAGTCGCGGGGCACGGCTCCGGTGTAGGCGTCCAGACCAAGGTCGTTGCTCATGCCCACGCCCAAGGCACCTGCAGCGTCAGCCAGTTTCGCCTGCGGGAGATTTTCGAACTGGGAAACAAAAGCCGTGTTGCAGGAGTGCGCCACCGCGGTGGTCAGGGTTACGTCCCCTGTTGCTTCGGGCGCGTAGCCGGGCGCGTTGAGGAACTTCTTACCGTCGGCAACGTACTCAGGTGAACAGTTCACCGTGGAAGTGGGAGTCATGCCCTGTCGGAGCAACCCCAGGGACGTTGCAATCTTGAACGTTGAGCCGGGGGCATACTGGCCTAGGAAAGCGGTGTTGTACCCCTGGCTGTCCGGACCGTTGGCAGAAGCCAGGATGGCACCGGTTGATGGCTTCATGACCACGATGGAGCTCGGAGTTTTCACTGGTGCCAAAATGTCTTCGACTGCACTCTGCAGCCCGGTTACCAATGTTGTTTTCACGTCTTTTCCAGCCACGGCGGCTACGGAATGCAGAATTCTCGCATCCTGCTTGGGGGCAGCCGGCGTGGTGGCTTCGTCCGCTTTGGCAGGATCTGTGGGCGCTGTTCCCGGTGCCTCCGGGGCAGGAACTGCGGTGATGACAACACCGGGGGTTCCAGCCAACTGCTGATCGAATGCCCCCTGCAACCCGCCAGCACCCACCATTTGTCCGGCTGCGACCGTGCCCTCGGATTTTTTAATGTCCTCTGCCGTGGCTTCGTGGACGGAGCCCAGAATGGCAGAGGCAAAGCTGCGCGAGGGCGCCAATGGCAAGGTTCCCGCCGTTGCCAGAATTCCCTTGATGGCGTCGAGCTTCTGCGTATCCAGTGCCGTGAACGCGTCCTCGCGCAGGGTGATGGCATCCACGAAAGCCACGGGCCCGTAGGCGTTGACCTTGTCAACATAGGCTTGCTCATCTATTTCAAGAATGCCCGCCAGCTCTTTTGCGGAGGCCACGGCTTCTTCCGCGCTCAGCCCGTCCTTGTTGATGCCAACTGTCCGGACAGGTCGGTCCTTCACAATGGCCTCACCGTCGGCGGACAGAATGCCTGCACGCTGGGCGTAATTACTTGCCAAGTTGAGGCGCTCTCCGGCCTTGAGGCTGGGCTCGATCATTTCCGGGCTCCAGGCAACAGTCCAGTTGTTGCCATCCCGCTGCATGTCGGCTCCGGTGGCGTACGTCCAGGGTTTTTCCTGATGCGGGATTTTCCACGAGTAGTTCAGGGAGACCCTTGCGGTGTCGTTGCTAAGTTCAACGCCGCTGACCGTGACGTTTGGCCACACCGGGTCGATGCTGTCAGCCAGCCCGGTCAGTTCCTTTTGAACCTCCGCTGCGGGCTTGTTGAACGCCAACTCGCCCACCGTATGGGATGAGAGCGCTTTGGCCAGGGCATCCGCCGTTGATGTTCCGTCGTCTTTTGGTGAACAGGCAACTCCACCCAGTACGAGGCCTAGCGCGAGCAAAAATACGGTGATGCGGCGATACATGGGCTCCCTGACGTTGTGTGGACTCCAGCCTACCGTTCGCCAATCTCGGCGCAACGACCGCAACGGCCCAGCGGGATCCGCAGGAGGACGTTAGCCCATACGGACGTCAATGCTCCCTGGTGTCTCCGGGTTGAAGACGAGGCGCCGGTTGGCAATCTTGTCGGTGAAGAAGCGGTCGTGGCTGACCACCAGGACGGCACCCGGGAAGTGCAGCAGTGCGCGTTCCATGACTTGGGTGCTGGACATGTCGAGGTGGTTGGTGGGCTCATCGAGCACCAGGACGGATGCCCCGGAGAGCAGACACTGCGCCATGGCGACGCGCGCACGTTGGCCGCCGGAGAGCGCACCGATGCGCTGTTTGAGGTCGGCTTCGGAGAATTGGAACATGGCCAGGAATCGGTTGACGGACTTCTTCGTGGCGGTCAGGGCGAGGCTTTCCGGCATCGCATTGACGGCATGGGTGACGGTGTCATCCGGGTCCAGATCGGCCAGGACCTGGTTGTAGGAAACCAGGCCACCGCCCTTGGCCCAGGTGACATGACCGGAATCGGCAGCCTCCTCCCCCGTCAAGGTCCGCAGCAGCGTGGACTTTCCCGATCCGTTGGCGCCGAGCACCACAATCCTGTTGCCGCGGCGGATCTCAAAGCTGAGGTCGCTGAACAGGGTCCGCTCCCCATAGGACTTGCTCAGCGACTCCACCCTGCACAGCACATCCTTGACGTGCAGGCCGCCGTAAATCTCCGTGATGATCTTGTCCACGGGCCGCGGCGTCCGTGACTTCTTGATCTTGGAAAGCTTCGAATCAAGGCCCTTCGTGGCGGCTTTGGCGGCCTCTCGGCGGTCGGAAATTCCCTCGGCTTCGAATGCGAGCAGTTCAGATTCATGCACGAACTGGCTCTCCAGCGTTTTGAGTCGGAACTGCTTGGCCACCACGTATTCGCTGAAGCTGCCCGGGTATTCGTGCAGGTGGAAGTTCTCCACCTCGATGATGCGCGTGACCACGGCGTCCAGGAACTTGCGGTCGTGCGAGACGATGATGGCCGCGCCGCGGAAGTTCTTGAACCACGCCTCGAGCCATTCAACACCGGCCACGTCCAGGTAGTTGGTGGGCTCATCAAGCAGCAGCACATCCGGTGCTTCGAGCAGGATCTTGGCCAAGGCCGCCCGATTCCGCCAGCCGCCGGAAAGCTCGTCAATGGCGGCCACACGGTGTGTCTCGTTGAAGCCGAGAGTGGTCAGGACCTTGTCAGTGTTGCGCTGATAGTCCCACCCGTCCAGTCGGTCCATGTCGGCAAAAAGCTCGGATTGGCGGTGGATGAGCCGGTCCAATTCAGCCTCGGGTTGGTCGACGGCGAGCGCGGCATCGATGCCGGCCAGCTCTGACTCGATCTCCTTCACGTGCGCGAAAACCTCTTCCAGCACCTCGAGGATGGTCTGCGAGCCGTTAAGCTCGGAGAACTGTGAGAAGTAGCCGATCTTCGTGCCAAGTTCCACGCTGACCGTGCCGGTGTCGGGCTCTACCTGGTCCATGACGAGTTTGAGCAGCGTGGATTTTCCGGAACCATTGCGCCCAATCAGGCCCACCCGGTCCCCCGCCTCCAGTTTGAAGAACGTCTCGCGCAGCACCTGGACCTTGTCGAAGCGCACGGAAACGTCATTGAGGCGGATCAAGCTCATGGGTGTGGTCCTTATGGTGGGGAGGCGGGTACGGAAAACACCCAAGGAAAGTTTACCGGCAGGCGGGGCAACCGCTGTGGCGGGTGTCGGCGTCGTACTTTTTGGCAGAAGTACGACGGCGGGACGTGGGCCAGGCGGGCACCGGGCCTGCCACTGTGGCCGGCGAAGAAACGGAGCAGGTTGCCTCTGGCTCCGGACGGGCAGGAATGCCAGAGTGGTCGTATGGGAAAAATGATTGATTTTGCAGCGGCAGGGCAGGCGTTTCAGGGGTATCGGGCGGATCCGGAGGGTGAAATCCGTGGCGCGGTGTTGGTGATCCACGAGATTTGGGGGCTGGTTGGGCAGATCCGCGACGTTGCCGATAGGTTTGCTGCCGCCGGGTACGTTGCCGTGGCACCGGATCTTATGGACTTGGCCGGTTTGGATGCGGCGCTGCTGGCCGAGTTGGGTGAGCGGGGCAATGACCCGGCGGCGCGGGATGAGATCCAGCCGAAGATGCGGGCCGCGATGGCTCCGATGCATTCCCCGGACGCTGCGGAAAGGATCAAGGCGGGGGTCGCCGTCGTCTTTGATTATCTCAATGCGCAGCCGGAAGGGGACGGGCGGACCGCGGTGGTCGGGTTCTGTTTTGGTGGAACGTACGCCTTTGCCCTGGCTGTGGAGGAACCACGGTTGCTGGCTGCGGTGCCGTTTTATGGCCATGCGGATTATTCCGTGGAGGAATTGGCTGTCATTGCCTGTCCCGTTCTGGCGTTCTACGGTTCCGATGACACTGCCTTGATGCAGGCCCTGCCCGAGCTCCAGGAGAACATGCAGGGCGCCGGCGTGGACTTCCGCCCCACGGTGTTCCCCGGTGCCGGGCACGCATTCTTCAACGACACCAATGCCGCCATGTACCGTCCCGAAGCTGCGGCCATCGCCTGGGAAAAGACGTTGGAGTTCCTTGACGAACTGCTTGCGGAGGACTGATTTGTGTGCCGGTTTCTGCGCACTTTCATGCCGTCGGCAGGCGGTAGCGTTAAGAGCAGTGAATGAGGCCGCCATCGAAGAGTGGCCCAATGATTGGATGGAGAACACATGAGTGCGCCGATTCGCATTGGAATTGCCGGGTACGGAAACCTGGGCCGCGGGGTCGAGGCAGCCATTGCCAAGAATGCCGACATGACCCTGGCCGGTATTTACACCCGCCGCAACCCAGCCGATCTCATCCCGCTAAATGCCGGCGCCCCCGTATTCTCCATGGATGACCTGAGCGGCCACGCGGAGCAGATTGACGTGCTGATCCTGTGCGGCGGCTCCAAGTCGGATCTGCCCGATCAGGGCCCGGAACTCGCCGCCCGGTTCAACACGGTGGACAGCTTTGACACGCACGCCCGCATCCCCGAGTACTTCGCCACGGTGGATGCCCCCGCCCTGGCCAACAACAAGACCGCGCTGATCTCCGCGGGCTGGGACCCGGGCATGTTCTCCATCAATCGCGTCTACGGCGAAGCCCTGCTGCCCGACGGCGACACCTACACGTTCTGGGGCCGCGGCCTGAGCCAGGGGCATTCGGACGCCATCCGGCGGGTGGACGGCGTTGCCGGCGGGGTGCAGTACACAATTCCGTCAGAGACAGCCATTGAAGAGGTCCGCAGCGGTTCACGCCCCGAGCTGACCACCAGGCAGAAACACACCCGCGAATGCTTCGTGGTAGTCGAAGAGGGTGCTTCCGAAGACGCCGTGCGCGCCGAGATTGAGGGCATGCCGCACTACTTTGACCAGTACGACACCACCGTCAACTTCATCACCGCCGACGAGCTGGCCCGCGACCACTCCGCCATGCCACATGGTGGTTTTGTGATTCGCAGCGGCAACACCACCGATGGGCACGCCCAGGTCATCGAGTACTCGCTGGCGCTGGAGAGCAACCCGGAGTTCACCTCCAGCGTGTTGGTGGCCTACGCCCGCGCCGTGCACCGCATGAACCTCTCCGGCCAGTTTGGTGCCAAGACCGTCTTCGATGTTGCCCCCGGCCTGCTCTCCCCGAAGTCCGCAGCCGAGTTGCGCGCCGAACTGCTCTAACGCACTCCAGCCCGAACGGCTCCAATCAGATTCGTTTGCGCACCCAACTACCAGACCTGCCGTCGCTGCTGGCGGTTGGGTGCCGCAGGTTGGGTGCGTCGACCGTGGGGTTGCGGCGACTCCGCTCACTTCCCTGCACCATCACCGCCGTCGGACCTCCAACATGCGCCATGTTGGTTCCCAGCACGGCGCGCACCGAAAGTGCGACGGGAAATCCCTCCACAATGCGTCTGCCCAGTCGACAACGCTGCGTATAGGTGCGGCGAATTGCCCCAACGGGCGCGTTTATCCGTCAAACAGTCCGCGCACGTCGTCGGCGGTGATGGCGGAGGAGAACATTGCGTCATCGTCCATGACGGAGGTGAACAGCTTGGCCTTCTTCTCCTTCAGGGCCATGACCTTTTCCTCAATCGTGTCCTTGGCGACCAGCCTGTAGACCATGACGTTCTTGGTTTGGCCGATCCGGTGGGTGCGGTCCACAGCCTGGTTCTCCGTGGCCGGATTCCACCAGGGGTCCAACAGGAAGCAGTAGTCGGCCTCGGTGAGATTCAGCCCGAAGCCGCCCGACTTCAGACTGATCAGGAACACCGGAGCCTTCCCGGATTTGAACTTCTCGATGACTTCTCCGCGCTTGCGCGTTTTCCCATCCAGATAAGCGTATTCAATGCCGGCCGCGTCCAATCGTTCCTTCGCCTTGCCAAGGAATGAGGTGAATTGGCTAAAGATCAGGGCCCGGTGCCCCTCCTCCACAACATCTTCCAGCTGTTCAAAGAGCACATCGAGTTTGCTGGATGGGGCGCTGGCGTACTTCGCATCCACGAGGGAAGGGTCCAGGCTGAGCATTCGCAGGGTGGTCAATGATTTGAAAATGGCGAAGCGGTTTTTGTCCATGTCGCCGAGCAAGCCCATCACCTTCTGCCGCTCCCGCTGCAGGTGACGCTGGTAAATGGTGCGGTGCCGAGGCGCGAGTTCCAGTTCCAATACCTGCTCCTGCTTCGCTGGCAGGTCCTTGGCGACAGCATCCTTGGTGCGCCGCATGATCAGCGGCTTGATCCGGCGCCGCAATTGTTTGAGCCGCTCCGCGTCGCCCTCCTTCTCCACCGGCTTGCGGTAATAATCGGCAAACTGTGCCGATGACGGGAACAACCCCGGCGACGTGATGGCAAACAGCGACCACAACTCCATCAGGTTGTTCTCCATCGGTGTGCCGGTAATCGCCAGTTTGAACGGCGCCGGGAACTTCCTGGCCAGCTGGCTGGCCTTGGTGAGGTGGTTCTTCACAAACTGCGCCTCGTCAAAAATCAGCCCCGCCCACTTCTGTTCTGCATAGGCTTCGTTGTCGAGCCGGAAGAGTGTGTATGAGGTAATGACGACGTCGGACCCGTCCACCAGGTGGGTGGAGTCGGCACCGCTTCGACGCAGGGTATCGGTGATCGCTTTTGTCTTCAGCCCCGGTGCGAAGCGGCGCGCTTCCGCCTCCCAGTTGGACACCACCGAGGTTGGCGCGACCACCAGGAATGGCAGCGCGGACTCTCCAGCATCTTGCGCCTTGGTCTTTGCATGGGTGATCAGGGCCAGGGTTTGCAGGGTCTTGCCCAATCCCATGTCATCGGCCAGCACCCCACCCAAGCCGTTCTCAAACAGGAACGCCAACCAACTAAAGCCCTCCTGCTGGTAGGGGCGAAGGGACGCGTCCAGCATGTCCGGGACCGGAAGGGCAGCAACGTCCTTCAGTTCCAGCAGCCCGGAGACGGACTTCTCCCACGCCTGAGCCTGTTCAGCGGTGACGGCCAATTCTTTAAGTTCGTCCCACAGCCCTGCCTGGTAGCGACTGATTTTTAGGGATTCACCCGGTTCCTGCAGGCTCCGGGCCTCCTCGATCAGCCTGCGCAGTTGCTCAAACTCCGGCTGCACCAACGAAAAATAGTGACCGTTGGGGAGCATCAGATACTCCTCCTCCGTGGCCAACGCAAGGAACAAGTCCCCGAAAGGGATATCCGCACCGTCCAAGGCGACTGTGACACCCAGATCGAACCAGTCGCCGTCGTCCGTTCCCTTGGTGCTGATGCCAATCTGCGGGGTCCCCGTCAGCTCCGTGTAGTCGGGAGCCGACCCGGAGGTGTCCACGCGGACGTGCTCCAGCGTGGCCAGGTTTGGCAACGCTTCGGTGCTGAACCGGGCCGCGGGAACACCCTTCATGTGCACAGGCTCGTTGCTGCCCGGATGCAGGCTGGGAGCGTGCGGGAAGGAGTCACTGGTGGCGAGGGGAAAGTCCGCGAGCACCTGCGCAACGTTCTTCAACAGCCGCGTCTCAAAGGCGTCGGCCCGGTGTCCGGTGCCGTCCCTGACCATGGGATGCTTGGTGGTTGCCTCGCCAATTACGTATTCCCAGTGCCAGTGCAGTTCCAAGGCCGGACCGGCGGCCTTGGCGGCGTTCGCAGCCTTGCGGCGCCGATCCGGTTTGGCAGCGGGAACCGGCGGCACGTGCACCGCCGTCAGGACCAGTTCCGGGTCCCGGATTTCCGGCAGCGCGCCCTCCCCCTCCGCGGAACTGAGCTCCATACTGTTGCGCAGTTGCGGATAGTAGTTGCTCAGAAAGAGTTCGCGGGCGTCGGCGGGTATGTCCACAGGATCCCGGGCATCAATGAGCAGCTTCAACGTTTCCCCAACGGTTTCCGCCACGGGTGCCAAAGTGATGTTCCGGGTCGCCATGGTGCTGTTCCCGGTTCCTGCACTCCACCAGAAAAGGCCATGCACGGGGGTCCCGAGGGTGCCCATCATGGCCGGGTCCAGCTCCATCCCATCAGCAACAGCCTGGGGAACGAGGCGGATGCCGCCGTCGGCGGTGGCGGCAACGTTGGTGTTGATGCGCGCCTCTGCTGCCCAGGTTACTGTGTTGGACT
>JBBPZC010000112.1:0-5745 GCA_038199275.1 Actinomycetales bacterium | reverse complement strand
CGGGGACGCCAGCGAGCCCGGTGTGCTGTCCACCTGGTACGTGGAGGACGGCGAGCAGGTCGCCGAAAAGCACCTGCTCGCTGAAGTCTCCATTGACAAGGTCGACGCCGAGATTTTCGCACCCGTCGCCGGCACCGTCCGGCTTCGGGTGGCGGAAGGCGATGAGGTGTCTCAGGGCGCCGTGATTGCCGCAATCGAATAATCCCCGACTCCTCCCCAATCCGTGCCGCTGGCGCGTCCCGGTTTGGGGCCCCTCGGAGTTGTGGGCCCACACCGGCCGCGGCCAAAAACAAGCGCGGCCGGGCCCGCCCGTTTAGATGGCCTCGAGCGGAGCCCATTCGGTCACCGTGAACAACGGTCCCGACTGGCTGACGTTCCGGTTGACCTTGAAACCGCCATGCCCGCCAAAGTGCGCGGGAAACATGACCAGTCCCTTCTCCGCGGCCTCGGTGAAAATCCTCTCACGGGTGGCATTTGCCGTGGCGGGGTCCTCATCGAAGCAGCTGGAGATATGGACGTCGTGGACTTGGGCAGGACTGTGCAGGGTGTCACCGACAAACAGGACTTCTTCACCGTCAGAGGACAGCCGCACAATTGATGCGCCAGGAGTATGGCCGGGCGCGGCTTCCAGCGTCAGTGCCCCGTCGATGCGGTGGTGACCGCGCCACGCGGTGGCCTGGCCGGCGTCGAACACGGGCGCAATGCTGTCCGCCCAGACGGTGTGCGCGCCTTCACCCATGATGGTGGAATTGCCGCTGGCGGGATTCCAAAAATCGAGATCCTCCGCCGGCAGAAGGTACTCCGCGTTGGGGAACGTCGGCACCCAGACCCCGTCCACGAGCCTGGTGTTCCAGCCAACATGGTCGGCATGCAGGTGGGTATTGACGACGACGTCGACCTCCTCCGGCGTGACCCCTACCGCGGCGAGGCGCCCCAGGAAATCGGTCTGCAGCTGCGACCAGCTCGGCACGTCGGGCCGGTCCTTGTCGTTGCCGACGCACGTGTCAATAAGAATCACCTTTCCTCCGCTGCGCAGTACCCAGGACTGCATGGCGACGCGGGCAGTGCTGTTCATGATGGTGTCGCCGTCGGATTCAAGGAAGTGGGGACGCAGCTGGTCGGCGCCGCCGGTCCAGGCCGCGGGGTCCGTGCCGGGAAAGAACTGTTCTGGCGTCATGCCGATGCTGCCCACGCTTTCGATGACTCGGGTGACGGTGACGCCTCCGACGGTAAGGACAGGCGTGGTTTCGATGGTGGAGTTGGTCATGGCAATCCCTGCTTTCAATCGATGAATTCGTTGATGGATACGTGAAAAGGTCGGACAGCTTGAGAGCAGGCCCAGGTGGGCTGTGTTGCTCCGGCCCTGAAATCCAGTATCCGTTCCAGCAGGGAATCGTGGCACTCCCGCTTTTGCGTACCACTGACAGGGGTAGGCAACCTGGGGCAAAAGGCAGCAGACTGAGAGCATGACTTCATCGGACAATGGCGAGCTGGCTGCTTTTCTGCAGGCACGCCGGGAACGCATCACCCCGCAACAAGCGAACCTCACGCTCTATGGCGACCGACGCCGTGTGGCGGGGCTGCGCCGTGAGGAGCTGGCCATGCTGGCCGGAGTCAGTTCCTCCTATTACACGAGGCTTGAACAAGGGGGCTCGCGCAATGCCTCCCAGCAGGTTCTGGATGCGCTGGCCACGGCGTTGCAGCTCAACGACGCCGAACGGGCCCACCTCATCCGGTTGGGCACATCGCCGAAGAGCCGCACGGGCACTAGGAGGCCGCCCGTTGAGCACGCCGACCCGGCACTGCTGGAACTACTCTCAGCGGTTGGTGACGTACCTGCCCTGATTATGGGCCGGCGCAGCGACGTCCTGGCATGGAATTCGACTGGCCATGTGCTGATCGCCCCACACCTGGCAGCGGATGCTCCCTTGTCGCCAGCCTCGCGACCGAACATGGTGTCCATGGTCTTTCTGGACACCGAAACAAGGCTCCTTTATTGCGACTGGCCCGCCAAGAGCCGTGCAGTGGTGGGCAATTTGCGCCTTGTCGCCGGCAAGCATCCGGAGGATCCGGTGCTGGCCCAGCTGGTGGGTTCCTTGGCCGTGGCCAGCCCGGAATTTGCCTCGCTCTGGGCCGATCACAAGGTCCAACCGTGTGCTGCGGCGCGGTACGAGCTGGCACACCCGCTCGTGGGGAAAATGACGCTGACCCAACAGACGCTCCGGTCAGTGGAGAACCCGGAGCAAACCCTTGTGACCCACACAGCCGCCGCCGGGTCGCCGGCGCGTGAGGCGCTGGCGCTGCTGGCCCAACTGGTGGGGACCGGACAATCCGAGACTTCAGCCGGCCATGACCTGGAATCGATCACCAAACCGTTTTTCTGAGCCCGTTTAGTAAGCAGAAAGCCGGAAACCAACACGGCGGCCGGCGCGGACGCCGGTCTGCGCAACCGTGACCACCAAGGTCCCAATCTCCGGAATCCAGCGGGCCGGCACGACAGCCTGCGTCAATGCTGAAATCAGCTGGGACGGTTCCTCTGAGTAGTAGGCCTGATGGCCGTAGGGTGTCAGGAACGTGACGGTGCCTAGATTGACATCGACCGCAGGAAGCACAGGAACACCCTGTTTTTGGGCGGAAACCGGTGCCGGGCTGGGGCGTGCGATGGTTGAAAAAGCCATGGAGGACTCCTTAGAGTTGCTCTTGCCAACGGAGCTTTCCGCCAGCCGCTTCCTCATCCGAACCACCCGTGAAGCATGGGGTTGGCGTGCGGCCAGTCGGAGCTTGGCGCCGCATCTCTTGAAGCTGTCCCCAACCCTACGTTGTTAAAGTACGACGGCGGTTGGTGACGTAATAAATTACGTGACCTTCCGCCGTCGTACTTCTGGGACAGGGGCTACTTCACCAGGGAGGCAGGCTCACTATCGGGGTTGGAGTCCGTGGCTGCCGCGGCCAGTCGGTCATCCCACCCCTTGCGGATGTGGGCCGGGGTTGCCGGGGTCAGCAGCGAGACCACGATGTAGACGACCAGCGAGGAGCCCAAGCCGAAGTAGATCGGCTCGTTGGCGTAGATGCCGTCGGCGCTGTCGATGGCTCCGGTGGCGAACAGGATCAGCGAGACAATCGTGACAATGCAGCCAACCGCCATGGACCAGGCAGCGCCCAGACCGGTGCCACGCTTCCAGACGAGCCCGCCAATGATGGCCACGAGCAGGCCGCCGACCAGGATGTCGTAGGCGATGGTCAGGGCGAACACAACGTCATTGACCACGATGGAAATCAGCACCACGAGCGCACCGATGATCAGGATGTACCAGCGGTTGGCCCTGATGTCATGCTCGGGATTGGAGGAGTCAGAGTTGTCAATTGTCTTACCGAACCAGCTGGCCACGAACGGGATGACATCCTTGCGGGCTACCGTAGCGGCCGCAATGAGCGAACCGGAAGCGGTGGACATCATGGCGGCCACGGCGGCGGCCAGCACAATGCCGCCGATGCCGACGGGCAGCAGCTCGGTGGCAACGAGGGCGTAGACGTCGTCCTTGAGTTCCACGTGGCCGGCCAGCGCCACGGAGGCGGCCATGCCGATCAGGGCGCCGGCGATGCCGTAGAGAATGCAGTAGATGCCTGCTGTGGCGCCGCCCCAGCGGGCAACTTCGGGGGTGCGGGCGGTGAAGACGCGCTGCCAGATGTCCTGACCGATCAGCAGGCCCAGGGTGTAGACCACGAAGTAGGTGATGATGGTCTGTGGGCCGATGCCATCCCACTGGAAGAAGCTGGTGTCCACGCGCTCGCGGATGCCGTCAATGCCGCCGGCGGCATTCCAGGCGAAGGGCAGCATCAGCAGGAAAATGCCCACGGTCTTGATGACGAACTGGACCTGGTCGGCCAAGGTGATGGACCACATGCCGCCAATCGTGGAGTAAATCAGCACGATCACCCCACCCACGGCGATGGCCAGCCAGCGGTCCCAGCCGAACAGCACCACGAAGATGGTGGCGTAGGCGCCGGTGGAGGTCGCCGAGATCATGATGGTGTAGGCGAGCATGACGATGCCCGAAACCTTGGTGGTTTCCTGGCCGTAGCGCAGGCTGAGCATTTGCGAGACCGTGTAGATCTTCAACTTCTGAAGCGTGGGCGCAAAGAGCAGGCTCAGCAGCAGCACACCGAAGCCGATGGCGACCACGAGCCACATGCCGGAGATGCCGAACTTGTAGCCAAGCCCCACACCTCCCACAGTGGAGGCGCCACCGAGGACGACGGCGGCCATGGTCCCGGTGTAGAGGAAGGGGCCCAGCCGGCGCCCGGCCACCAGGAAGTCGCTGCTATTTTTGGTGCGGGATTTGCCCCACCAGCCAAAGGCCAGCATGGCCACCAAATATAAGACGACGATGGCAATGTTTAAGTCCACGCGATGCTCCAGTGTGTGAAGTGGAAGAGGATCCCCAAGAAAGTGATATTGCCCATAAAGCAACATTTGTTGTCTATTAGGCTAAACTGTGATGGTAGTTACAGTCAATGTGGGGTCCAAAATCCCGGGGCTGCCGTGTTGTTCGTATTGTTGAGGAGCCGTCATGAAAGCTTTGCCACTGGAACCAAGCGCCGATCCGGTGGCCATTGGCTCCCGCATTCGTGCTGCACGGCAGGATCAGCGGCTGACCATCGAGCAGGTTGCGGATGCCACGGGGCTGACAAAAGGCTTCTTGAGCAGGGTTGAGCGGGATCTGACCTCTCCCAGTGTCGCGTCCTTGGTGACGTTGTGCCAAGTTCTTTCAATTTCCATCGGCGATCTTTTTGCGGCTCCGGAGATCCACCTCAGCGCCAAGGGGGAGGGGCCGCGCATTTCACTCGGTGGCGACGGAATTGTGGAGCGGCTGTTGACGGCCCGTTCCGAGCGTCGGCTGCAGATTCTCGGGGCCACGATTGAACCGTATGGCAAGGGCGAATCCGAACTCTATGCCGTGGACTGCGACGTGGATGTACTGCACATCATCAGCGGCGAGCTGACGTTGCGGATGACCAATGAATCCTTCGATCTCAAGGCCGGCGACACTCTTTCGTTCCCCGGCAGGGAGCCGCACAGCTGGGAAAACTTCTCTCCCTATCCGGTGGAGGCATTGTGGATTCTGGTCCCGGCCGCCTCGGGTTCCGGGGGCTCTTAGAGCTGCTTCTTGTAGGTTTCGCCGGCCCGCCAGCCTTGCCCCACACGCCAACCATCCACTTCTGCAACCATGAGGGGTCCAATGACATCGCGCATGCTGGCTGAAACCGAACTTACGTCTCCAGTGGCACTGACCCTGCCCAATGGGCGGCTGAATCCGGCCGCAGTGGGCTGGACTCGTACGCCACTGCATGACACCTCGGGGATTGGGCGTGGCCTGCAGCGGTGGGGGCGGAACAAGCGCTGGGAGTACTGGGCCATCACCTCGCCAAGCCACATCGTTGCGCTGACGGTTTCCTCACTGGACTACGCCGCCGTGCATGAGCTGTGGGTGCTGGAGCGGGCCACCGGCGAATCCGTGGGAGCCAACGCGACGGGTGTGCTCAGCGGCAGTGCTACGTTGCCGGCGTCGTTGGGGGACGGCTCGGCGCGCGCCAAGACAGCCAAGTTGCAGATAGACATCGCCGAAGTTCCCGGCGGGACGCGGCTGCGCGCAGCCACTCCGAGGGCCCGGCTGGACATCATGGCGGCCAAGCCCGCCGGGCACGAGTCACTGGGGGTGGTGGTGCCGTGGAACGATCGCCAAT
>JBBPZC010000111.1:0-21237 GCA_038199275.1 Actinomycetales bacterium | reverse complement strand
TGACCGGACGGCTGCTGTGCGAATGCCGGCGCAAGACATACCGGCAGGAAAAGGGCCCGGGGCCTGCTGAAGGATCAGCAGGCCCAGGGCCCTTTTTTGTGGCGCTGCGGTGTTAGAGCGACTTGCGCAGTTCTTCGGAGACAAGGAATGCCATCTCGAGTGACTGCTTGTGGTTCAGGCGGGGGTCGCAGACCGACTCGTAGCCGGTCAGGAACGCCTCCTGATCGATGGGGTCGGCACCGCCGAGGCACTCGGCCACGTCGTCGCCGGTCATCTCCACGTGCAGGCCGCCGGGGAAGGTACCCTGTGCCTGGTGTACCTCGAAGAAGCCGCGGACCTCGTCAATGACATCGTCAAAGTTGCGGGTCTTGTAACCGTTCGGTGAGGTGATGGTGTTGCCGTGCATGGGATCGGTGACCCAGAGTACCTGCGCACCGGAGGCCGTGACCTTTTCCACCAGGTTCGGCAGCTTCTCTCGAATGTTGTTCGCACCCATGCGGGTGATGAACGTGAGGCGGCCGGGCTCGCGGTTCGGGTCAAGCTTTTCAATCAAGGCCAACGCATCGTCCGGGGACGTGCTGGGGCCAAGCTTCACACCAATCGGGTTGCGGACGCGGGAGAGGAAGTCCACGTGGGCCTGATCCAGATCGCGGGTGCGCTCACCGATCCACAGGAAGTGGGCCGAGGTGTCATACGGCAGGCCGGTGCGTGAATCGATCCGGGTCAGGGCGCGCTCGTAATCCAACAGCAACGCCTCGTGGCTGGCAAAGAACTCAACAGTCTTCAACGCGTCAAAGTCGGCACCGCAGGAAGCCATGAACTTGATGGCGCTGTCGATTTCCTTGGCCAGGCGCTCGTAGCGGCTGTGGGCCGGGTTGGAGGTGAAGCCGCGGTTCCACTCATGAACGCTGCGCAGGTCCGCAAAACCACCCTGGGTGAAGGCGCGGATCAGGTTCAGAGTCGAGGCGGAGGTGTGGTAGGCCTTGAGCATGCGGGCGGGATCGTGCCGGCGGGACTCCGGGGTGAACTCGAAGCCATTGACGATGTCTCCACGGTATGCCGGAAGGGTCACGCCGTCGCGCGTTTCATCATTGGAAGAGCGTGGCTTGGCGAACTGGCCGGCCATCCGTCCCATCTTGATGACGGGCAGCTGGGCACCGTAGGTCAGCACAACGGCCATCTGGAGGATGGTCCTGACGCGGGAGCTGATCTTATCCGCCGTCGCAGCTTCGAAGGTCTCGGCGCAGTCGCCGCCCTGCAGCAGGAAAGCCTTGCCCTGGGCGGCCTGGGCCAAGCGGGAACGCAGCAAGTCAACCTCGCCGGCAAAGACCAACGGGGGCACCGTGGAGAGTTCCTTGACGGTGGACGCAAACGCGGGGGACTCACTCCACGTGGGCTGCTGCGCAATGGGCAGCTGACGCCAATCGTCAAGACCGGGGTAGACGGCGGCACCGGGGACGGAAACGCCGACGGCGGGTGCAGGAGCAGCGTTGAAAATTAGATCAGTCACCTCTTAAGCCTATCCCCGAACGTGGCCGCCCACTAACCGGTCCATTGCATGAGACGGCAAAGCGATGCGTTACTCCTTGACGGGAGCTGCCCCCGGCGCGTCGGATGCGCCGGAACCAGCGGCATCTTCCTTCCCGGTTGCCAAAGTTTCCGGCTGCTCTTTCTTGGCACCGATCACGGTGACAGTTCCCGGCGCGACAGGAGCCGGGGTCTCCAGTCGCACGGAATCGACAGATTTTTTGGCAGCAGCGTCCACCTTGTGTGTCTTTTCCGCCGCGATCTTGTCCTTGACAGTGGAGGCGTATGAGTCCACGTATTCCTGGCCGGAGAGGCGCATGAGTTCGTACATGATCTCGTCGGTGACGGAACGCTGAACAAAGCGGTCATCCGCCATGCCCTGGTAGCGGCTGAAGTCCATGGGCTCACCGAAGATGATGCCGAGCCTGCGGATACTGGGCATGCGCCGACCGATGGGCTGGACCTTGTCGGTGCCAATCATGGCAACGGGGATGACGGGGACGTTGGCGCTGAGCACGAGCTTGGCCACGCCAACCTTGCCACGGTAGAGCCGGCCGTCGGGGCTGCGGGTGCCCTCGGGGTAGATGCCCAGCAGGCCCCCGTTCTTGAGCACCTCAACACCTGTTTGCAATGAGCCGGCCGAGGCGGCTCCGCCGGAACGGTCCATGGGCAGCTGGTTGGTGAGCTTGAAGAACGCAGCCGTGAGCCTGCCCTTGACGCCCTTGCCGGTGAAATAATCACTCTTGGCCAGGAACACCACGGGACGCTGAACCATCAGCGGCATGAAGATGGAATCCGAGAAAGAAAGGTGGTTGCTGGCAAGAACTGCCGGCCCGTCCACGGGCAGATTGTCCAGGCCCTTGGTCCACGGGCGAAAGAGCACCTTCAAGACGGGGCCAAGAAAAATCTTCTTCAGTACCCAATAGATCACGGCGGTGTGCCTCCTCTGGCGCTGCCCGCTGTCTGCTGGGCGAATTGTTGCGGTACCACCGCGGTGGACGTATCAACAGTAGTCTAGTGAAAGCTACACAATACAGCGGCAGGAAAAGGACATCAGCCATGGTGCAGTCATTCCGTTCCCAAGGCGATGGGGACCTGGGCAGAATTGGGGTGGCGATCAGCCACGGCTTCACCGGCTCCCCCGTCAGCATGCAGGCCTGGGCAGAGTACCTGGCCGCGGCCGGATTCTCCGTCAACCTGCCCCTGCTCGCCGGCCACGGCACCAACTGGCAGGAACTCTCCCGGACCCCGTGGCAGCACTGGTACCGGGACTTCGAGGCCGCATACTTGGAACTCACTTCCCGTTGCGACACGGTTTTCGTGGCTGGGCTGTCAATGGGCGGGGCACTCGCCCTGCGGGTGGCAGCGCTGCATCCGGTGGCGGGGATCGCCGTCGTCAATCCAGGCCTGACTTTTGATGACCCCCGCGCCAAATATTCGGGGCTGCTCAAACATGTACTAAAGAGCGTCCCCGCGATAGGCAACGACATCAAGTTGCCCGGCGTCACTGAGGGGGCCTACGCACGCACCCCCGTTGCCGCGGTGCACCAGCTGTCCAAGCTTTTCGCCGACACCGCCGGGTTGCTGCCGAAGGTCACCGCGCCCACCGTCATATTTCGTTCCACAGCTGACCATGTGGTGCCCGAATCCAGCATGGACATCATCAAGGCGAGAATCGGCACCCGTGACGTACAGGTGGTTGCCCTGGAAAACAGCTACCATGTAGCCACCATGGACAATGACGCGCCGCTGATCTTTTCCGAGTCCGTGGACTTCTTTAAAAGGACCGTTGATGCAATCTGATCCCGGAGCCGGTGTTCCGCACACCGGCGGTGATGACGACGCCGTCTGGCGAGACTTGGTGTCGCGCTTGGAAGAACCCGACGATGCCTTTCTGGACGGGCAGGAACCGCGCCTCGAGACTGACGCCCACGCACCTCCCGCTCCCCCCGCCGAAAGCGGCGGCGGGCCGAAGGCGGTCATCGACTTTGATCCACTGGGCGTCTGGCAGCAACAATCCACCCCGGCACCGCGGGAACCCGCTGCCGCAGAGTCCGGGCACGTCCCGGCCACCGGCCCGCGTGACTATGACACAGATGACGAGGACGAAGGCGAGTTCGTCCCGGAAGAACTGCCCAGCCTGCGCAACTCCGACCCGACCATCATGGCCTCGTGGATCGGCGCCGCAGGTGGCCCGCTATTCCTGGTTTTTTCAGCCATTTTTTGGCGTCAGATTCCGATGCTGCTGGTCATTGCCGTGATCATGGCGTTCATTGCCGGCACCGGCTACCTGCTGTACCGGCTGCCCAACCACCGCGATCACGACAGCGGTGACGGCGCCGTCGTCTGATCCAGGGGGTCACCGAAGTCACCCGCGAGGGCTCGGGTGCGGGCGAGGTCGGCCGCACCGACGAGTCCGGCGGACGGGCCCAGCTCAGCCGTGGTGATGATGGCTTCCTGCCGGTAGCCACGACCGGTGAGGTTCCGCGCGTAGGCCCGTCGCGCCGGTTCCAGCATGAGCTCCCCAGCAGCACTGAGGCCGCCGCCGATGATAAACAACGCCGGATCCAAGGCTGCAGCCAGGTTGGCGATCCCCAGCCCCAGCCAGTCCCCCACCTCGGCGACAAGTTCCATCGCGGTGGGCTCCCCCGCCAACGCCAGCTCCGTGACCACGTTGCCGGTGATCTCCTTGGGCTTGCCAGCCACTGCCTCCAGCAGGCCGGCCGCCATGGGCGAGTGCTTCTTGGCCAGTTCCCGCCCCTCGCGGCCCAGCGCGTTGCCCGAGGCGTACTGCTCCCAGCAGCCGCGGTTTCCACATTCGCACCGGTGGCCGCCCGGCATGATGATCTGGTGGCCGAATTCACCTGCCATCCCGTAGGCCCCGCGCTCCACCTGACCGTTAATGACCAGGGCTCCACCAATGCCCGTCCCCAAGGTCAGCATGATGAGCCGGTCGTGGCCCCGGCCGGCACCAAAACGCCACTCGGCCCACGCGGCAGCATCGGCGTCGTTGGTAATCAGCACCGGGCGGCCAAGGAGGCTTTCCATGGTTTGTTTCAGTGGCTCGTCGCGCCAGGCCAGGTGTGGGCTGAACACCACGGTGGACCCGGCCAGATCCATCCATCCTGCAGCACCAATGCCCACGGCACCGATGGTGTGCCGGCCCGCGAGTTCCTGGACCAACTCGACGATGACGGACTCAACTGCCCTGGCATCACGGCCCGGAGTGGCGCGCCGCAACTGCTCAAGAATCCGTCCTTCGCCATCCACCACGCCGGCAGCCACCTTGGTGCCGCCGACGTCAATGCCCACGGCCAGGGGGACGGAGATGGCGGGGACTGTTTCAGCAGTGTGCGGTTGAGGTGCAAGCATGAACCGATTCTAGTTCCAGGAACGGGATGGACAGATACCGGAGAGATGACGGACTGATGGATGGCTCAGACGCTCGGAGCCGCCGCCAGGCGCCGTCGCAGACTGGATGCCCCACAGCGGTTGCTCACTGCGGACGATCACACCGGCCAGTGGACGCCAAATTGAAACAGTGGACGCCAAATTGAAAGTGTGAGCTGAACAACATAATGTTACTAACGAGTAACATTCACCATCCGCCTGATTGGCGGGTTGGCGGATAGAGTGAAGCAACACGATCGCAGGCCCACATATCAAAGGAGCTAATGTGCAAGAGATTTCCGTTCCGGCCAAGGTAGTCAGCCCCAGGACCATGAACACCACGGACTTTGTACTCCGCCACGTGAACTCGGGCAGCAATCCGCCCCTTTTCGCCAAGCGGAATGCAGACAATGTGTGGGTGGATGTCTCAGCCAAGGAATTCCACGCGGATGCGTGCGCCATTGCCAAAGGCCTCATTGCCTCCGGCATCAAGGTAGGTGACCGCGTAGGCATCATGGCACGCACACGTTACGAGTGGGCGCTGGTTGACTTTGCGATCTGGTTTGCCGGAGCGGTTTCCGTGCCGATCTACGAAACCTCTTCCCCTTCGCAGGTTGCCTGGAACCTGGGCGACTCCTCCGCCGTCGCCGTGTTTGCTGAAACCGGCAAACACGAGAACATCATCCGCCAGGCCGCCCACAATGAGAACCTGAGCGAGCTGGCCGACGTCTGGCAGCTGGAAGGCGACGGCCTTGATGCATTGCGCGAGGCCGGCGCGGGCGTCAACGACGAAACGCTCGAAGCGGCGCGCACCGCCCGCGGCCTGGACGACGTCGCCACCATCATTTACACCTCAGGAACCACAGGGCGTCCCAAGGGGTGCATGCTCACGCACCACAACTTTGTGGAACTGAGCGAAAATGCGGTGGCCGTGCTCGGCACCACTGTTGTCCCGCCGGGATCCCAAACCGTCATGTTCCTGCCGCTGGCACACGTTTTCGCACGGTATATCTCAGTCCTCGCCGTGGCTTCCGGCGCCAAGGTGGGACACACCCCGGACATCAAGCACCTGCTGGAGGACCTGCAGAGCTTCAAACCGACGTTCATCCTGGCCGTGCCGCGCGTGTTTGAAAAAGTGTACAACTCCGCAGCCCTCAAGGCCGAGGGTGAAGGCAAGGGCAAGATCTTTGCCGCCGCGGCCAGGACCGCCATTGAATACTCCCGCGCCATTCAGGAGGGCAATGCCGGCTTCGTCCTCAAGGCCAAGCACCTTTTGTTCGACAAGTTGGTCTACACCAAGTTGCGCGCCGCAATGGGCGGGCAGGTCCGCCACGCCGTTTCCGGAGGCGGGCCGCTGGGTGAACGCCTGGGCCATTTCTTCCAGGGCATTGGCCTGCAGATCCTCGAGGGCTACGGCCTGACGGAAACCACTGCCCCCATCACCGTCAACCGGCCCGAGGCCTTCAAGATCGGCACCGTTGGCACCCCGCTGCCGGGCAACGCCGTGAAGATCGCGGACGACGGCGAGATCCTCGCCAAGGGCGTATGCGTCATGAAGGGCTACTTTGGCCGGGACGACCTGACCGCAGAGAGCTTCGTGGATGGATGGTTCCGCACCGGCGACATTGGTGAGCTGGATAGCGAGGGCTTCCTGAAAATCACCGGGCGCAAGAAGGAAATCATTGTCACCTCCGGAGGCAAGAACGTTGTTCCGGCCATGCTGGAGGACCAGATCCGTGCCGATGCCATTGTTTCGCAGTGTGTTGTGATTGGTGACCAGCGTCCGTTCATTGCCGCCATCGTCACGATCGACGAGGAGGCCCTGCCGCAGTGGGGCAAGGCCCACGGCCTTCCCGACGGCGCAAGCGTCGCCGAGGCGGCCAAACACCCGAACGTCATCGCTGCCGTCCAGGCCGCAGTGACCCGGGCCAACTCCACGGTCTCGGCAGCCGAGTCAATCAAGCAGTTCCGGATTGTGGACACGGACTTCACCGAAACCTCCGGGCACCTGACACCATCCCTGAAGGTCAAACGCGCCCAGGTCATGAAGGACTTTGACGCCGTGGTGGAGGAAATATACCTGAGCAGGAAACCCTCCTAACCTTAAGCGCGCAAGCCGCAGAACAGAAAAGGCGGCGCCGGTTCCCGGAGCGGGGATGGCGTGATTTCCTCCCCTCGCTTCGCAAGCTCAGCAGGGAACCCTCGGAAATCTCTTACCGAGGGTTCCCCGCAACCGAGGAAATCTTACTGCCCGCGAGGGAGCCGGCGCCGCCGACTTTCGTTAAGCCGTTGTGCAGCTAGTCGATGACCACCAGCAGGTCCCCACCCTGGACCTGGGCCACACCTGAGACGGCCAGGCGGGAGACGGTGCCGCCCACCGGCGTCGTGATGGAGGCTTCCATCTTCATGGCCTCGATCGTGGCAACCGTGGCGCCGGCCTCGAGAACATCGCCCACAGCCACCTTGACGGAGACGGCACCGGCGAAGGGTGCTGCCACCTGTCCGGACACGGATTCGTCGGCCTTCTCGGCGGCCTTGACGGTGCTTTCGATGCTGCGGTCCCGGACAATGACGGGGCGGCTCTGGCCGTTGAGCTTGGCCGTGACCGTGCGCATGCCCTTCTCGTCAGCTTCGGAAACCGTCTCCAACTGCACGATCAGCCGGACACCCTTGCCGAGTTCCATGACATGCTCAACGCCACGGCGCAGCCCGTACAGGTAGTCGCGGGTGTCCAGGACGGAGACGTCGCCGTAGTCCTTGCGCACCTCTTCGAAGTCCTTCGTGGGACCGGCAAACAGCAGCCGGTTCAGCGCCGCGCGGCGGGTTTCGTTGTCGCCGGCCAGCTGTGCGCTGTCGTCGGCGGTCAGCGTACCCATGCGTTCGACGACGGTGCGCCCCTGCAGTGCCTTGGTGCGGAACGGCTCCGGCCAGCCACCGGGAGGGGTGCCCAGCTCGCCGCCGAGGAAGCCGATGACGGAGTCCGGGATGTCATAGTTCTGCGGGTTCTCTTCAAAGTCCGCCGTGTCCGCCTTGATGCCCACCAGGTGCAGGGCCAGATCGCCCACCACCTTGGACGACGGCGTGACCTTGACCAGGTGCCCCAGGATGCGGTCGGCGGCGGTGTACATGTCTTCGATTTCCTCGAAGCGCTCCCCCAGTCCCAGTGCGATGGCCTGCTGGCGCAGGTTGGAGAGCTGGCCGCCGGGGATCTCGTGCAGGTACACGCGTCCTGTGGGTGCGGCCAGGCCGGACTCGAACGGAGCGTACAGACGGCGCACAGCCTCCCAGTACGGTTCCAGCGAGCTGATGGCAGCCAGGTCGATCCCGGTGTCACGCTCGGTGTGCGCCAGGGCTGCAACCAGGGCGGAGGCAGAGGGCTGGCTGGTGGTGCCGGACAGGGCAGCCGAGGCCACGTCAACGGCGTCGACCCCTGCATTCACGGCAGCCATCAGGGTGGCCAACTGGCCGCCTGCGGTGTCGTGGGTGTGCAGGTGCACGGGCAGGTCAAAGCGCTCGCGCAGGGCCGTCACGAGCTTCGCGGCAGCGGCCGGGCGGAGCACGCCTGCCATGTCCTTGATGGCCAGGATGTGGGCGCCGGCGTCGACGATGCGCTGGGCCAACTCCAGGTAGTAGTCGAGGGTGTAAATGTCCTCGGCCGGATCCAGCAGATCGCCGGTGTAGCAGAGGGCAACCTCCGCGACGGCGGTGCCGGTGGCGCGGACGGCCTTGATGGCCGGTTCCATCTGATCCACGTCGTTGAGCGCGTCAAAGATGCGGAAGATGTCAATGCCACTGGCTGCGGCTTCGCGCACAAACGCGTCGGTGACCTCGGCCGGGTACGGCGTGTAACCCACAGTGTTGCGCCCGCGCAGCAGCATCTGCAGGCAGGTGTTGGGCAGTGCTTCGCGCAACTGTGCCAGACGCTGCCACGGGTCTTCACCCAGGAAGCGCAGGGAGACATCGTAGGTGGCCCCGCCCCAGGCCTCAACGGAGAGCAGCTGCGGGGTCAGCACGGAGACGGCAGGAGCGGCGGCCAGCAGGTCGCGGGTCCGGACACGGGTGGCCAGCAGCGACTGGTGGGCGTCCCGGAACGTGGTGTCGGTAACGGCCACGGCGGTTTGGGCACGCAGCGCTGCCGCGAAGCCCTCCGGGCCGAGCTCGGCCAGCCGCTGCCGGGATCCGGCGGGCGCATCGGAAAGGTCCACCTCGGGCAGCTTGCTGGCCGGATCCTCGTGGGCGGTGAGTTCGCCGTGCGGCTTGTTCACCGTGACATCGGCCAGCCAGGTCAACAGCTTGGTGCCGCGGTCACTGGAGACGTGCGAGTTCAGCAGCTCGGGGCGCTCATCAATGAAGTTTGTGGCCACGTCCCCTGCATTGAAGGCCGGGTCCTCAAGGACGGCCTGCAGGAAGGAAATGTTCGTGGAGACGCCACGGATGCGGAACTCGGCCAGGGCGCGGCGGGCGCGGGATACGGCCGTGGGGTAGTCGCGCCCGCGGCAGGTCAGCTTGACCAGCATGGAGTCAAAGTGCGGGCTGATTTCGGCACCCGCGTAGATGGTGCCGCCGTCGAGCCGCACACCGGCGCCGCCGGCGGAACGGTACGTGGTGATCTTGCCAACGTCCGGGCGGAAGCCGTTGGAGGGGTCCTCCGTGGTGATGCGGCACTGCAGCGCAGCGCCCTTGACGTGGACATTCTCCTGACTCAGGCCAAGATCGGCCAGGGTTTCCCCGGCCGCGATGCGCAGCTGGGCCTGGACCAGGTCGACGTCGGTAATTTCTTCCGTCACCGTGTGCTCAACCTGAATGCGCGGGTTCATTTCGATAAAGAAGTGCTGGCCTGCCCGTTCGCCCACGGTGTCCACGAGGAACTCGACGGTTCCGGCATTGACGTAGCCCATGGCCTTGGCAAACTTGACGGCATCAGAGTGGAGGGCCTTGCGGATGTTCTCGTCCAGGTTCGGGGCCGGGGCGATCTCCACCACCTTCTGGTGGCGGCGCTGCAGGGAGCAGTCGCGCTCAAACAGGTGGATGACGTTGCCTTCGCCGTCGGCCAGGATCTGGACTTCAATGTGGCGGGGGCGCAGCACGGCCTGCTCGAGGAACATGGTGGCGTCACCGAAGGCAGCATCTGCTTCACGCATGGCCGCCTTCAGCGCCTCTTCGAGGTCTTCGGGGTTGTCCACGCGGCGCATGCCGCGCCCGCCGCCACCGGCAACAGCCTTGGCGAAGATTGGGAAGCCAATGTCCGCAGCGGCAGCCAGCAGTTCGGCCAGGTCGTCGCTGGGGGCGCTGGACTTCAGGACCGGGATGCCAGCCTTGCGGGCGGCATCAATGGCGTGGACCTTGTTGCCGGTCAGTTCCAGCACTTCCGCCGGCGGACCAACAAAGGTGATGCCGGCGTCGCGGGCAGCGGCGGCCAGTTCTGGGTTCTCGGACAGAAAACCGTAGCCGGGGTAGATGGCATCCGCACCGGCTTCCTTGGCGACGCGAATCACCTCCGCCACGTCCAGGTAAGCCCGTACGGGGTGTCCTTCCTCGCCGATCAGGTAGGCCTCATCGGCCTTCTGACGGTGGATGGAGGTGCGGTCCTCGTGGGGGAATACTGCAACGGTCTTGGCGCCGAGCTCGTAGCTGGCACGAAAGGCGCGGATGGCAATTTCGCCACGGTTGGCAACCAGAATTTTCGAAAACATCTCACTCCTGTGTGGACGATGGTGTTGCGGCCCGTACACCGGAAACAGTGGTGCGGCCCCGCAAGTGAGGACTTCGGCGCCTACGTACGGGCGCCGCCGTCTTCATCATTGGTGCAATTTTGTGGTGGTGCAATGTGGTGTTAACCCACCAACACCTTATCGAGCTAAGTCACGACCCTTATACCTGAGCATAAAGTTGTGCCATTTTCGCCCCGTGAAGTGAGCAGCACCAAATCGTGTGGCGCACCTCACCCCGTGTCAGCGTAACAATAGTGCTGCCGCTTAGAACACTTCCGCCAGCTCCTCAATGGACGGGCAGGAGCAGATCAGGTTGCGGTCGCCGTATGCCTGATCGACGCGGCGCACCACGGGCCAGTACTTGGCACGCGGGTCAACACCGGCAGGGAACACGGCAACTTCCCGGCTGTACGGGTGCTCCCATTCCTGGGCGATGGACTGCGCAGTGTGGGGTGCGTTGACCAGCGGGTTGTCTTCCTCCGGCCACAGCCCGTCCTGCACGGCAGCAATTTCCTTGCGGATGGAGATCATGGCGTTGATGAAGCGGTCAATTTCGCCGAGGTCCTCGGACTCCGTGGGCTCCACCATGAGCGTTCCCGCCACCGGGAAGGACATGGTGGGTGCGTGGAAGCCATAGTCAATAAGGCGTTTGGCCACGTCGTCCACGCTCACACCTGAGTCTGCCGTGATGCCGCGCAGGTCCAGGATGCACTCGTGCGCCACCAATTCATGGGCGCCCGTGTACAGGACGGGGTAGTGCTCGCTGAGGCGGCGGGCAATGTAGTTCGCGGACAGGATCGCGGTCTGAGTGGCCAGACGCAGGCCGTCCGGGCCCATCATGCGGATGTAGCCCCAGGAGATGGGCAGGATCGACGCCGAACCGTACGGCGCGCTGGAGACCGGACCCACCGAGGTCTCGGCTCCGAGTTCGCGGGCCGGCAGGTGCTTGGCAAGGTGCGCCCCGACGGCCACCGGTCCCACGCCGGGTCCGCCGCCACCATGCGGGATGCAGAAGGTCTTGTGCAGGTTCAGGTGGGAACCGTCGGCACCAAACTTGCCCGGCCGGGCCAGCCCAACCAGTGCGTTCAGGTTGGCGCCATCCACGTAAACCTGCCCACCGGCGTCGTGAATCATGGCGCAAATGTTGGAAATTTCCGTCTCAAACACGCCGTGCGTTGACGGGTAGGTGACCATGATCGCGGCCAGACGCTGCTCGTGGAGGGTGATCTGGCGTTTGAGGTCATCAATGTCAACGTTGCCGAAACCGTCCGTCGCGACGGGGACAACCTTCAGCCCGGCCATGACGGCGGAGGCTGCGTTGGTGCCGTGCGCCGAGGTGGGAATCAGGACGATGTCGCGGTCGGTGTTGCCGTTTTCCACATGGAAGGCGCGGATGGCCATAAGCCCGGCAAATTCACCCTGCGAACCGGCGTTGGGCTGGACGGAGACGGCGTCGTAACCGGTGATCTCGGCGAGCCAAGCCTCCAGTTGCGTGGCCATCTCCACCATGCCCACGGTGTCCGAGGCTGGCGCGAACGGGTGCAGATTGGCGAACTCCGGCCACGTAATGGAGGCCATCTCGGCGGTGGCATTGAGCTTCATGGTGCATGAGCCCAATGGGATCATGCCGCGATCCAGCGCGTAATCGGCGTCGGAAAGTTTGCGCAGGTAGCGCAGCATCTGCGTTTCCGAGTTATGCGTGTGGAACACGGCGTTGGCCATGTAGTCCGTGGTGCGGGCCGGTGTGGGAAGCACGACGGCGGACCCATCCTTCGCGGATTCCGACGACTGAGTGCCGCCAGGCTGGGCAACGGAAGTCTGGGTGCCGCCAAGCTGCGCAGCGGAATTCCGGCCTCCGAGCAGCCCGGCCAGCACGGCCAGGTCGGCGTCCGTGGTGGTTTCGTCGACGGCGATCTGCACGTGGTCGTGATCCACCAGGCGCAGCAGGGCGCCGGCGGCGTGTGCGGCGGCCACCAGTTCGCCGGCACCGTGGCCGCTGGCCGGGGCCAGACGAATCTTGATTGTGTCGAAGAAGTTGGCGTGCACCACGGTGTGGCCGGCAGCCGTCGCGGCCCTCGCCACGGACTGTGCCATGAGGTGCACTCGGGTGGCAATGCGCTTCAGCCCGGCGGGACCGTGGTAGACGGCGTACATGCCGGCCATGACGGCCAGCAGCACCTGGGCGGTGCAAATGTTGGACGTGGCCTTCTCACGGCGGATGTGCTGCTCACGGGTTTGCAGCGCCAGCCGGTAGGCCTGGTTTCCTGCGGCATCCTTGGATACTCCCACCAGTCGGCCGGGCAGCGAACGTTCCAGGCCGTCGCGGACTGCCATGTAGCCGGCGTGCGGACCACCAAAGCCCATGGGCACGCCAAAGCGCTGCGAGGAGCCAACGGCGAGATCCGCGCCGAGCTGGCCGGGAGATTCCAGCAGTGTCAGGGCCAGAAGGTCGGCCGCCACGGCCACCACAGCGTTCTTCTCGTGCGCCGCAGCAATGATCGGTGCAATCTCGCGGATCTGTCCCGAGTCGCCCGGGTATTGCAGGAGCACGCCGAAGAACTCCACGTCCGGCAGCCCGGCGTCGAAATCATGGACCAGCACGGGGATGCCCATGGCCTTGGCCCGGGTGTTGATGACGGCCAGGGTCTGCGGGAAGACGTCGGCGTCAATCAGCAGCACGGCGTCATTGGCGGCGCGGCGGTTGGTGCGGCGCATGAGGGCCACAGCTTCGGCAGCCGCCGTGCCCTCATCCAACATGGACGCATTTGCGGTGACCATGCCCGTGAGATCAGCCACAACGGTTTGGAAATTCAGCAGCGCCTCAAGCCGGCCCTGGGAGATTTCAGGCTGGTAAGGCGTGTAGGCCGTGTACCAGGCAGGGCTCTCCAAAACGTTGCGTTGAATCACCCCCGGCGTGTGGGTTCCGTAATAGCCCTGACCAATGAAAGACTTGTTCACGGTGTTCTTGGCAGCCAGGGCCTTCAGTTCCGCCAGCATGGCTTCCTCGGACACCGCAGCCTGCAGCGCCAAAGGCTCGGTGGAGTAAATCGATTTTGGAAGTGCAGCAGTTGAAAGCTCCTCCAAAGAACCAAATCCCAAGGTGCTCAACATATGATGAATGTGGGGCTGTGCGCTAACCCCAATGTGCCGGTCACTAAAGACGGCCGACACAAGGTCGTTTGGGTTCTGGTGTCCGGGCAAACTATCAAAGGTATTTGTCATCGGGTTCTCCAAGTCGCGAACGTTCCACAGCTATTGTATGTGTGAGTGCGTGAAGGCGTACATGATTGAGTCGGCAACGCAAAGGGTGATGGTTCCTCCGTGCAAGTAGTCAGTATCAGCAGCCTCAAGGGAGGCGTGGGCAAGACCTCGGTCACGCTTGGCCTGGCATCCGCGGCACTTGCCGCCGGCATCCCCACGTTGGTGATCGATCTGGACCCACATGCCGACGCCACCACCGGCCTCGCTGTTGCCGCCCGCGACCAATTGGACATCGGCCAGCTGATCAAGAAGGCCCGCAAGGCTGACCTTTCCGCCAATGTGGTGCCCAGTGGCTGGCTCGCCGCTCATGAGTACGACGGCGGGACCCCACCAACCCTGGACGTCGCCATGGGCTCGGCGTTCAGCGGTATTTACGACCGTCCGGATCTGAGTAAACGCGATCTGCGCCGCCTCTCCACAATCCTGGCCAACGCGGACCGTGACGGCAGCGCCCCGTACCAACTGGTGTTGATTGACTGCCCGCCGTCACTGAATGGGCTGACGCGAATGGCATGGACGGCGAGCAGCCGCGTCCTTTTGGTGGCCGAGCCGGGCCTGTTCTCCGTGGCCGGCACCCAGCGCACCCTGCGTGCCATTGAATTGTTCCGCACCGAGTTTGCCCCCAGCCTGGTTCCTGCCGGCATCGTGGCAAACCGGGTGCGTCCCGGCTCGAACGAGCACGCCTACCGGCTGGCCGAGATGAAGACCATGTTCAACGATCTGCTGCTCTCCCCCACCATTCCGGAGCAGGCCAACTGGCAGCAGATCCAGGGAGCGGCGCATCCGGTCCACCAGTGGCCTGGCGACTCGGCACAGAACGCCTCTGCACTGTTCGACCGCCTGCTTGATTCGGTGCTCAACCAGAGTGCGACCCGAAGCCGCCTCTACCGCGGCTAAGTTTTTGCGCCCTGCTGCAGGGCTTTCGGGGTGCTCGGCACGGTTTGCACAGGCCCCATTAAAAGCCGCGCGGCTCGGAGTTTATTCGGGCGACGCGGAACGCACATATTTTTCTGAAGCTGGGGAATTTGTGGAGCTAGGAGATTTTGCGGGCCTCGCGGCGTTTGCTTAGTTCGTCGCCAGGGTATGTCTGGACTGCGGCGTGTTCGCTGGGCAACGCGGCCAGGCTTCCTTCCACCTCGCGCCACACACGGCCCACAGCAATGCCGAAGACACCTTGGCCGCCCTGGACCAAATCAATGACCTCATCGGCGGAGGTACATTCGTAAACGGATGCGCCGTCGCTCATCAAGGTGATCTGTGCCAGATCCTCCACTCCGCGTTCGCGCAGGTGTTCAACCGCGGTACGGATCTGCTGGAGTGAAACACCAGTGTCCAGAAGACGCTTGACAACCTTGAGCACCAAAATGTCGCGGAAACCGTAGAGCCGCTGTGATCCCGATCCGGCAGCACCGCGCACGGCGGGTTCAACCAAGCCGGTGCGGGCCCAGTAGTCGAGCTGGCGGTACGTGATGCCTGCCGCCTTGCAGGCGGTGGGGCCGCGGTAGCCGGCGTCCTCGTCCAGGACAGGAAGGTCTTCAGTGAACAGCAGGCCCTGGGCGCCTACGCTCATGGGCGCGCTGGGCACGGGCGCTGCATTCAGCTCGCCAGCGTCACTCTTGGCACTCACGTAGATCCTCCTGTTCACAGTTCCCCGAACGGTTGAATGCCTGCGTACGATCACGACACAACACAGTTAAAGGGAGAGCCGTTTAGACCCTAACTTCAAGTGTGCCTGTGCCCGCCGAAGCTGGCAATGGGAAACTCACTACTTTGACGTTAGAACGCCCCGCGGACAAGGTCAAAGACGTTCGTACAACAATTTGATCGTGTCGAAACTTTCAGGCTCAGCTTTAAGGTTAGAGATGGGCCAAAAAGGGCGAAAACAGCGGGCACTACTTCTCAAAGTCCTCGGGTTCAACGTCGTTGAGGAATTCCCGGAATTGACGAACCTCACGTTCCTTCGCCTCGTCGTCAACCTCAGCGTGTTCGTGTCCGTCCTCGTCCTGTCCACTGATCACCACCCCGGCTTCCTCAACCAATTCTTCCGCAGCCCAAATGGGGCACTGGGCCCGCTGGGCGATGGCGATGGCATCCGATGCGCGGGATCCAATGCTGGTGCCGTTGTCAAAAACGAGCTCGGCGTAGAACACGGCGTCTTCAACGCGGGTCAGGTTGACCCGCGTGATCTCATGCCCCAAAGCCTTGACCACGCCGCACAGGAGGTCGTGGGTCAATGGCCTCGGGGGTATTACACCCTGTTCCGCCAGTGCGATGGCAGTGGCTTCGGCGGCGCCGATCCAGATCGGGATGTGGCGCTCCCCCGCGGTCTCCCGCAACAGCACAAGAGGCTGATTGGATGGCAGCTCAATTCGAACACCCACAATCTTCACTTCGATCATGGTGTTTCCATGTCAGAGATCCTTGCGTGCACGAGTGCGCTGTGCAGACCCAGACAGAGCTCGGCAATTTCCCGGGCAGACTCGGCCGCACGCATGGCTGAGGTGCCATCGCGCTTGGAGGACACGGGGCCCACGGCACGCTCCACCAGGCCGAACTCCCGCTCGGCTGCAGCTTGGAAGGGGCGCAGGTGACGCGGTTCCAGACCGTGGGCAGCAAGAGCGGTGCAGGCCTGGGCAACTTTGAGTGCGTGGTCATCGAAGCTGCCCTCACGCAGCTCCAGCAGGCCAAAACTGAGCATGTTCTCGTACAGTTCGGCGCTGGCCCCGGACTCGGCCCGCAGCTCCTCCGGTGTCAGTCGGCGTGCCCTGTTGTTGAGCGTCTTGGCCAACGCATCGGAGACCATGCGCGGGGCAATGGAGACGCCCGGCGGAAGGTTTGTGGGTGTGCGGCCCTCGTCAATGGCCTCAAGGTATTCGCCAATGACCTTCAGCGGGAGGTAGTGATCGCGCTGCAGCGCCAGAACAAAGCGCAGCCGTTCGACGTCGGACTCCCGGAACTGCCGGTAACCGGCAGGCGTGCGCTGGGGGGTGATGAGACCCTTTTCCTCATAGAAACGGATCTTCGAGGCAGTCACCGTGGGGAAATCCGCGCTCAGCAGCGCCAGCACTTCACCAATATTCAGTACGGCAGCAGCGCCGGGGCGCCGGCTGGTGGTTTGTGCATCCACCAACCGGCGTCCGGCGCCGGTGTTGAGACTTGCCACAGCGCCCTTAGACGTCCGCTGCTGGCGTGTTGGCGCTGAAGTAGTAGGTCAGTCGGAATTTGCCGATCTGTACTTCATTGCCGTTTTGCAACCGGACCGCATCCACGCGGTCGCCATTGACGTAGGTGCCGTTAAGGCTGCCGGCGTCGATGACTTCGAAACCGCCGTCGTACTTGATGAAGTTCACGTGACGGCGGGACACCGTGACGTCGTCCAGGAAGATGTCCGCGTCAGGGTGGCGTCCGGCAGTGGTGACTTCACTGTCGAGCAGGAACCGGGCACCCGCATTCGGACCCCCGTGCGCAATCAAAAGTGCGGAACCTGCAGGAAGAGAGCTCACCGCATTCTGCTCATCAGATGCCAGAACCGGAATCGAGGTCGGCCCAGCATGTACTGGAGGGAGCTGAATAGAGGTGGTCTCTGATGCACCAGGCTGATCCTGGTAGCTCGCCTGATCGTTCACCCCGGCGTCGTTACCCGTGTCAACCATTGGTGCTCCTCCTTACTGAAAATGGTGGCTGGTGTCCGTCTATGTGGACCCAGTTGAAAAACTTGCAGGTCCTCCCCCAGGAAGACCCCGGCGGAGGATGGAGCACCGTCCATGGTGAAACATGCTCGCCATCTCCAGCCGTGGGAAATACTTGTCTAGCCTCTAGCCTACCTTTTCCTGGTAGTCGCCGGCGCTGAGCAGTCCGCTGTAGCTTGCTGCATCCGTGAGGGTGATCTCCATCAGCCAGCCGGCGCCGTACGGATCGGAGTTGATCAGCGAAGGATCGTTGTCCAGGTCCTCGTTGCGGGCGGTGACTGTTCCGTTCAACGGCGCGTAGATGTCACTGACGCTCTTGGTGGATTCAACTTCGCCCACAACGGTGTTGGCAGTGACGTCGGTGCCATCCTCAGGCATCTGAACGTAGACCACATCGCCCAGTGCGTCCTGTGCAAAGTCGGTGATGCCTACGCGCACAACGCCTTCGGCTGTGGGTGCTGAAATCCACTCGTGCTCTGCAGTGTAGGACAAGTCTGCGGGAATGTTGCTCATTTTGCATACCTTTCGAAGGTCATCGCTGCCGCGCGAAGATAACGTGAAGTCTCAAGTCAATCATGGTCCGTGGCAGATTTCCCCCATGGTCCACAACCAGTCTTTAGTGTGGCGACGATCTTGACAAGTCGAAGGTGGTTTCCAGGACTTTTAAGCACAATGGCGTCTTTTTCGCCGTTTATCTCTGACATGATTCTGACATGAGCGAATCAACACCGGTCCAGCCCTCCCCTACAGGGCCGAATGGCCGCAACGCTGCGCCGGCCCCGGCCAGTCCCGCGAAGGCAAAGATGCCGCAATGGCTCTTCCGCACCATTCTGGGTGTCGCCGCTGCGGCGGCCCTGGTGATCATCTACCTGATTGCCTCGGTTACGGTCCCGCTCATGTGGGCAAATTCCATTCGGGACCAGGTGGGTGGCCAGTTGGGGAACAGCATCCCCATCGGCATGTTCTACGGCTTTGTCTTCACTTTTGTCCCGATCCTGGTTGCTTGGCAGGCCCACCGCAGCAATTTCAACAAGTGGGTGCGGGTCTCTCTCGTTGTTCTGGGCGTATTGCTGCTCATTCCCAACTTGTTGACGCTTTCGGTGATTTACGGTTCCTCCCAAACGGCCGCCGATGCCCGCTCCATCTGGGCCAACAGCGCCAATTGGTTCGGCACCTGGTGCCAGATCTTCATGTTGGTGGGAGTCGTAGCCGCCATTGCGGTGATCGTGTTGGCACGCATGTGGATGCGGCGCGGGAAGAAAATCCGCGAGATCAAGGCGGCAGAGAAACTCGTCCGGGAGAACGAAGCAGCGAAGCAACGCATCGCCAGCGGCGAAGCCAAGGCTGCCGAAAAGGCCGCTGCCCGGGCCGCCCGCACAAAGCGCAACAGCCACGCCGACCCTGCTGCCAACCCGGTTGATTCGGGAAGCGCTGACGGCCCCGTCAATCCTCCGCTGGGTTAGCTTTCCTCGGATCCCCGCACCAGGTGAGCTCCTCGCCGTCGGACACGTCATTTCGGGGAGAACGGCCAGAGGCGGGTGGGGGTGGCAGCCTTAAACAAGTCGACCCGCAGGAGCATCGGCGAGATACTCAAGCGGGTCTAACCGCGGCTGACTCTGAGAAGAGCGCCTTGGCTACCAAGAACATTACCTGCCGCCCGGCCGCAATACCGCATTGTCGTGGGCCATTGAGCCGGAACTCACACTCGAACGAAGAGAGATACGCTCCCAAGCCAGCAGGACCTTCAGCCGAGCAGGACGTTCAGGCGAGCAGGACGTCCACGCGAGCAGGACGTTCAGGCCAGCAGGGCGTTCAGCCGAGCAGGAGCATGATGCCCCGGACGGTTGCGGCCGTCCCCCCTCCATAAGCGAGCACCAGCATCAACACCCGGGCCTGGGCGGGCGTAACCCAGCGGGCCAGCAGCTCACCCAAGACGAGCCCCATCACAATGGCAATCCCAATGGAACCCCACTCCCAAGGTTCCAGCGATGGCATGGATGCGGGGCTGGCGATATATTTGGCAAGCACGGAGGCCACACCAACAGTGAGAAAATACGGTTGCATTGTGGCCGCAAAAGAGCGCTGTCCCCACTTGGAAGCCACCGCATAAACGCTCATGGCGGGCCCGCCCACGCCGGCAGTGGTGTTCATGACGCCGCTCGCGACACCGGCCAACAACATGGGCCGAACACCGTGATGCTCCTTGACCGTGGACATCCGCAAGGACACCGTCAACCCGGCCAGAACCATGACGCCCACACCCACCTGGAGCCAAGGTGCCGGGATGTACCTCACAATCACCGCGCCTGGCACCACGCCCACCAATGCGGCCGAGGCCAAAATCAGATACCTCTTCCAGTCAACATCCTTGATCACGCGAAACAGGACGAGCACCGACGCCAAAATCCCGCAGATGTTCACCAGGACGATGCCTGTGGTGGGTCCCATCAGCAGCACAACAAACGGTGCCGAGACCAACGCGAAACCCATTCCCGTCATTCGCTGCATGGCGGCGCCAACCAGAACCGCCAACACCAGCAACAAGGCCGCAGCCAGATCCAAAGAGTCCCCCTAAATACGTCCCCGTCGATTGTGCCATAGGCAGCCGCAGCGCACTGGCAGCAGCCCAAAAACAGACAAAACGGCAAGTGATCCAGACAACATTACTGACAAGTAACAAATATCCTCCACAAACGGCTCCGCCCAAGGTACGCTGACGATTATGAGCCAATACCAGCCTCCAATTGCAGACATTGCCTTCGCCCTTGAGCATGTTGTGGGATACCCGGACATCGCCAAGCTGCCAGGCTACGAACACGCCGATCTCGACACCGTCGTCGACCTCCTTGACCAGTGCGGGGATTTCATGAAGGAGGTCGTGGCGCCCCTGAACCGGCAGGGTGACGTCCAAGGTTCCCACCTCCAGCCGGACGGCACCGTGGTCACTCCTGACGGTTTCAAAGAGGCCTATCAGCAGTACGTCGACGCCGGATGGGGATCCGTGCCGCTGCCCGAGGAGTACGGCGGCGGCGGGTTCCCACGCGCCGTCGGCCTTGCCATGCAGGAAATGTTCAACAGTGCAAACCTGGCCTTTTCACTCTGCCCGCTCCTGACCCAGGGCGCCATCGACGCACTCCTGCACTATGGCGACGACGACATGAAGAACCGGTACCTGCCCAAGATGGTCAGCGGCGAGTGGACCGGCACCATGAACCTGACCGAACCGCAGGCCGGTTCAGACGTTGGCGCACTGACCACCAAGGCGGTACCCAACGGGGACGGCACGTACGCCATCACCGGACAGAAGATCTTCATCACCTACGGCGACCACGACATGGCGGAGCAGATCGTGCATTTGGTCCTGGCGCGCACACCCGGCGCACCGGAGGGAACCCGCGGCATTTCCTGTTTCATCGTGCCGAAGTTCCACATCAATGACGACGGTTCACTCGGTGAGCGCAATACTGTGGAGACCGTTTCCCTCGAGCACAAGATGGGCATCCACGCCTCCCACACCTGCGTCCTGTCCTACGAAAACGCCACAGGCTACCTGATCGGAGTAGAGAACAAGGGCATGCGGATCATGTTCGTCATGATGAACGCCGCACGTCTGGGCGTCGGTGCGCAGGGACTTGCCGTGGCGGAACGTGCCTACCAGC
>JBBPZC010000110.1:0-8320 GCA_038199275.1 Actinomycetales bacterium | reverse complement strand
CGGGTTCGAAGCGGACGGCGGTGCCGGCAGGGATGTCCAGACGGCGGCCGCGGGCGGCATGGCGGTCAAACTCCAATGCATCATTGACTTCGGCAAAGTGGTAATGGGATCCGACCTGGACGGGTCGGTCGCCGCGGTTGATCACCGTCAGTGAAAGGGCGTCCGAGCCTTCATTGCACGTCACTGGCTCTTCACGCAAAACGTATTCCCCAGGTTTCATGGGAGGCCTCCTTGGGTGCTGGTCTAGCGGATGGGATTGTGCACGGTGACGAGCTTGGTGCCATCGGGGAACGTCGCCTCGACCTGAACGTCCTCAATCATGTCGGCAACGCCTTCCATGACGTCCGAGCGCGAAAGGATGGTGCTCCCCCAACCCATCAGATCGGCCACCGTACGGCCGTCGCGGGCCCCCTCGATGAGCTCATAGGTGAGGATGGCAACGGCTTCGGGATGGTTGAGTTTCAAGTTCCGGGATTGCCTGCGCCGGGCAAGATCTGCCGCGACCACGATCATGAGTTTTTCTTGCTCACGGGGCGTCAAATGCATGTATTCCTCCTCAGGAGCTAACGGATCTAAGTCTCCACCCGTTATCTGCAACCGGCAAGAGAACATGCCGGGAGGTCCGTGGAATATTGCCAGAGTAGCACCTTGCCTGCCGGGCACAAAACCCGCATATTTACGGGGGAATTCCGGCTGTTTTGGTGGCTTGCTTCGCGAGTAACCAGCGCCGACGTTAGCGGGTGACCTACACCGACACAGCCCCGTTTTCTGGTCCCTGGCGTTCTCGTTGCGGTATCGTCAGCAGTGGTGATGGATCCCACCGGAACTGCACGCCAGTTCGAACCGCCACTTGGCTGATGGTTCCTGCCTTTGCCCTCTAAAGGTAGGTGTTGCATGCCCGGTCTTGACGCAGCCCACGAGCCACAACCCACTCCCCCGCCGCCCGCTGGTGACCAGGTGCCCGCTGGCGACGTGGCCGTCCACAAGACTGGCGATGCACCCGCGCACAGGATACGTGGCGCCGTCATTGCCGGAGTCATTCCACGACAACCACCCGTCGTGATCCGCCAAGCGGCCGAGCTTGCCTACAGCCTCGGTGTGGAACTGGTTCTTGCATATGTTGATGTGACCCGATTTCAGGTGGCTGGCAGTGATGGTGTGAGCGGCGCATCGGCCCCGATCGATCCAGATGGCGTGGACGATGGGTACGATCCCGAGGGGGTTGGCACCACATTGCGGGCGCACATCGCCACCGAACTGGCTTCCTACGATCTGCCGTGGAGTTTTGTTCAGCTCGCGGGCGAGCCCGCCCGTGCGTTGGGGCACCTCGCTGCCAAGGTGAAGGCGTCCGTCATCGTTGTCGGCACTCGCGAACGTGGCCTTGGTGCCCGACTGGAGGAAATTCTGACCGGCGCTGTGTCCGTACATCTGGCCCACCGTCAAAACTGTCCCGTGCTGGTGGTTCCGCTGGGCACCCACTCCACCACCGCCGGTGACGCTGATGCCTGACGGCAAAAACCCTTCCCCACCGGCGCACCGCCCCATCCACTTCCATCCCGGATTCCTGGTGCTTGTCATGGCCGGTGGAGCCTTTGGCGCCTTGGCTAGATACGGACTCGGACTGGTTCTTCCCGAACCGGACGGCTGGCCTCTGCCTACCTTGCTGATCAATCTTTCCGGTGCGCTTGCACTGGGCGCGTTGCTGGAGGGCTTGTCCCGCCGGGGTCCGGACTCCGGCCGTTTGCGGTTCCTGCGTTTGTTGCTCGGCACTGGTTTCATGGGGGCCTTCACCACCTACAGCACTCTTGCCGTGGACGCGGTGCACCTTTTCGACTCCGGCAGATCCGTGGCGGCTTTCGCGTTTCTTGGAGCAAGTCTCTTCGGCGGAATTCTGGCCGCTGTGGCGGGCATTTGGCTCGCCGCCCGGTTGCACCGGCACTCGGCCGCCCGGCCTCAAACATCTGTTGCAGAATCCGACGAGGTGGCGGGTTGACTGTTTTCTTGCTTGCCGTTGCCGGCGGTATTGGAGCCGGGTTGAGGTTCCTCGTGGACGGCGTGGTCAGGTCGCGGGTACGTACCGCCCTGCCTGTAGGAACCATCCTTATCAACGTCACTGGTTCGCTTTTATTGGGCCTTTTGAGCGGGATGGTCACCGGACATTACACGACTTCCGCTGTCGGTTTGATTTTAGGTACCGGCCTCCTGGGCGGGTACACCACGTTCAGCACAGCCAGTTTTGAGACGGTTCGTCTTGTCCAGGCGGGCCGGATTGGCCTGGCGTTGGTCAATGCCTTCGGCACGATGGTGGTCTGCGTCCTTGCTGCAGCGGCCGGCTTCGCACTCACAGTTCTTTAGCGTTTCCTCACGCCGAGCCGCCCAGCCCGTACCGGCCCACCGTGAGCCAGCCTGGCGGTCACGCAAGTGGCGCGGCACGCCGTCACAACTTGGTGCCGGTCCCATGCGCTGCGCCATGCCAGCACCCGGCACGGAGCATGAGTGAACGGCGCCGGAACCTCCAGCGCCGAACGGGCCGCGGGCTGGAACGGCTGGCCCCTTTGGTCAGCCCCTGGCTCTGGGCGCCCGCAGCCTACGCGGTTTCTGAAGCCAGGGGCGCAGCAGTCGGGTGCTCAATGGCAGGAACAGGTAGGTCATGATGGGGGTAAGGATGCACACATTCAGCAGAACGGCCCAGACCAGTGGCCAATCGCCGGTGACCGGTTTGAGGAGGAAGTTGGCCAACAAGCTCAGTGGGAAGAATGGCAGGAAAATCCCCACGGATTGTTTCCACCGTGGGGGAACGATTGTTTCCGGCACGGTGATGGTGGTGTCCCCGGCGTTGTCGAACCAGCCTTCTATGCCCGTTCGGTGCTCCACGCGGGTGATTTCTATGAGGCCTTCGCCGCCGTCAATCCACCATTTGCGCTCATGTGAGTTGTCCCAGTTGCGCAGGGTCTCCGCGTTCGAGAAGCGGTACATGACGTGCCACTCGTCGGACTCCGGGCCGCTTCGAACCCACCCTGAGCCGAGGTAGCCGGGCCATTCGCGGGCAAGCTCTTGGCCGGCATGGGCCCACGCGGCAAATTGACGGTGGTATCCAGGCTGCACGGTGCGCGCAATGGATACGGTAACGGGTTGAGAATCAGACACCGGGCAAGTGTAGTAAGAATCCGCAAGGAGTGCCCACATGGTGGGCAACCCTTGCTTGTTCACTGGGGCATCCGGTCAGTTTCCCGTGGCAGCGTCGCCTGAACTGCTATTTTCGTCGACCCCACTTCAGTCCAAGTCATGGCAGCCCACGACCAGTCAGTGCAGAACCAGTCGGTCCAGAACCAGTCAGTCCAGAACCAGTCGAGGCAGCGGGTGGGACAGTTTGGACTCAAGCCAGTCAAGCAGCGGTCCCAGCTTGGCGAGGGTGACGATGCCGCGACCTTGTGCAGCAGTGATGGTGCGACGACGGCGCCCGTGGGAGGCGGTGATGGTGTAATTGAAGCCGTCATGGAAGGTTAGGCCGGAATAACCCCCGGTAGAGATCAGGGTAGGGATGGTTGGCGCGCCACGCCATGGGTTTGCACGAGTTGGTTACAGGGCACGGCAGACGACGAACACGGGAGAGTGTCCGACGTCGAGCTTTCCCGGGCAGATGTCGAGCTCTCCCAGGCAGATATTAATGAGGGGTCTTATGGTACGTGCCGTGGGTTGCGATGAAGCCCATGATCACCGTGATGACGACGATGCAGGCAATAACAATGACGAGTCCCATCATGTTCAAGACACTCAGCTCCTAAGTCCGGGCCGGTGGCGGCCAACAGGCAAACTCGGCGGTGATGCGGTTCGCCTGATTCCATCATGCACCCGTGGAGCGAATCTCTCTAGGCCCTCACCCACAGTCAAGGCGGCCACAGTGACGGTTGCGCATCGTGGCGCAGTTCGGCGTGATGCGTGCAAAACTTGGAGGATGGACCTGATAGTTTCGCCCACGCTGAGCATCCCGGCGGCGGAGCTGGGTTGGCGGTTCTCTCGTTCCTCGGGACCCGGCGGCCAACACGTGAACACCTCCGACAGCCGGGTGGAGCTGTTGTGGAACATCGCCGAGTCCACAGCACTTTCCGACGGACAACAGGAAATCCTGCTCGCCAGGTTGGAGCGCCGGCTGGTGGGTGGGACCTTGACCGTCTCTTCTCAGGAGCAGCGTTCGCAGCTGCGGAATCGGGAGATCGCACAACTGAAGTTGGCGGAAATTGTTGCCGCGGCACTGGCTCCCCCGCCTGCGTCACGCCGGTCCACAAAGCCCAGCCGTGGGTCCAAGCGGCGGCATCAGGCGGCAAAACAGCAGCGCTCCGCCACGAAACAATTGCGCAGACGCCCGCCTCCGGATTGAGCGCAGTTAGGCTGGGCCCATGACCTCGCACAACGGTGAAACACGGACGACGGCGGTGCTGCTCGCGGCAGGTGCCGGGACCCGGCTCGGACGCGGACCCAAGGCGCTGCTGCCTTTTCGCGGTACCACACTGGTGGCTCACATGGCCGGTGAATTGCTGCTTGGCGGCTGTGCGGAGGTGGTTGTGGTCATCGGCGCCGGAGCCGACGACGTTCGGGCCACCGAGCTGCCGCAAGATTGCCGCGTCGTGGAGAACCCGCACTGGCAAGCTGGCATGTCCAGCTCCTTCGCTGCTGGAGTGGCTGCCGCCGGCGACGGGGCGGTGCTGGTGGCACGGGTGGATCAGCCGGGCATGAACTCGGCTCTCATTTCAACACTTTTGGCACTGCACCGGCCGGGCCGCATCACGGCCGCGGGTTACCGGAATCACGCTGCCGGCGGTTCAGCGGTCAGCACCACCAGACTCGAGGGGACATTGCGACGCGGAAACCCGGTGCTGTTCCCGCACGATCATGCCGTGCAAGCCGCAGCCATGGCGCAGGGTGATTCCGGAGCCCGGGCCTACTTGGCGGGGAATGCGGAATTGGTGGATCTGGTGGACTTCAGCCCCTTCACTGACGGAGCCGACGTCGACACCCCGGAGGACCTCCACCTGCTGGAGTAGCGCGTCATTCATTAGCCACGCCACCCACGCCCTGTTGTCCAAAACACGCCCCGTTTCCTGTACATCCTGACATTGGGCAGGTACGTTTAAACATCACCTTATAAGCGCTTACAACGATGCCGGAGTGTATGCATTCCCTGTTGGCGCACAACGCATTTGATCCCGCATGTCTCGAAAGGGCATTTTATCCTGCATGTCTCGAAAGGAAAAGGCTGCCGCCGCGTTTCATGACTAAAGCCCACCGCGCCACAATCCAGGACGTTGCCGAACTCTCGGGTCTTTCAATTTGCACGGCTTCACGGGCCCTGCGGGGATTGCCGAATGTCTCCGAGGCTGCCCAGGCGAAGGTGACAGCCGCTGCCGCCTCGCTTGGCTACGTCGCATCAGCTGCGGCGTCGCGGCTGGCCGGTGGCACCACCGGCTCCGTTGCCATCATCACCCCCACCGCCACTGCCTGGTTTTTTGCCCTCGCGGTGGAGGCCGCCGAGCAGGTCTTCGCCGACAGCGGCAACGACACGCTGCTCATCAGTCTGCGCAACGACCCGGCGGTACACAGCCGCATTTTTGGTGAGCTTGCCTCACTGAGCCACAAAGTTGACGGCGTCCTGCTGCTGAATGTGGACCTCTCAGAGGACGAAATCCAAGCCCTCAACGATTCAACACTTGCGGTGGCAAGCATCGGGATGCACAATGTCCCCTGGGACAACGTGGGGATCGACAATGTTGAGGCGGCCCACACAGCGACCGACCACCTGCTCGATCTGGGCCACCGGGACGTGGCCATCCTGTGCGACCAGGGGAACGCGAACCGATCTGTACGCACGGCCAAGGACCGGCTCCACGGCTTCATGAACGCCATGGCCGGCCGGGGGCTGACAGTGGATCCGGACCGGGTCATCAATGCCGAGTCCAGCATCGAAGGCGGTCGGCGGGCAATGACGAAGCTCCTCGATACGCAGCCCCTGCCCACCGCCATTTTCGCCGGATGTGATGAGGCCGCGTTCGGGGCCATGGCAGTAGTGCGTGAACACGGTCTCAACGTGCCAACGAATGTCTCCATGGTGGGTCTTGACGAACATCCAATGAGTGACTTTCTGGGTCTGAGCACCGTGCGGCAACCCGTGGCAGATCAGGGGGCCTTCGCCGCCCATCTTCTGGTGGAACGCCTGCAACACCCGGACAGCGCCCAGAAACCGAGCGACCACACGCTGAACACCACTTTGCTGGTCCGTGCAAGTACGGCCGGCACTCTCTCGAAAGGACATCCCATGGTCACCCCCTCCCCCACAGATCCCTGGTCCGGCGCCAAAGCCATCCTCTTTGACCTGGATGGCGTACTGACGCCCACTGCCGATGTCCACGAGACGGCTTGGCAGGAACTCTTCGACGGGTATCTTGGCGGCATCGACTCCAATTCCCCTTACCAGGGCAGCGACTACTACGAGCATATTGACGGAAAGCCGCGCTTTGACGGCGTCCGCGATTTCCTTGCCTCACGCCAAATCACGCTCCCCGAGGGCGGACTCTCGGATGACCCGTCGCTGGAGACCGTCCACGGCCTGGGCAACCGCAAGAACAAGGTTTTCAACGACATCATTGGCTCCCGGGGTGTGAGCCCGTACCCAGGTTCCGTGAAATTCATTGCCGCCGCGCAGGCGCGCGGGTTGAGAGTTGCCGTGGTCTCCTCCTCCAGAAATGCACCAGCCGTCCTGCAGGCTGCGGGCCTGGACCACCACTTCCCTATTGTTGTGGACGGGCAAGTGGCCAACGCCAAACAGTTGCCCGGGAAACCGGCTCCGGACACCTACCTTTATGCCGCTGAGCTGTTGGGCCTGCCGGCCAACACCTGCATCGTGGTTGAAGATGCGGTCTCCGGAGTCCAAGCCGGGGCCGCGGCAGACTTCCACTCCGTGATTGGCGTCAATCGTGGCGCCGGGGCACAAGTCCTGCTGGATTCCGGTGCCAGCTATGTGGTGGACGATCTGGCTGAACTGCTCTAACGTTCGTTTCAGAAGCCCACACCGACAACCAACAACTTCCAGCTTCTAAGGACCCCCATAAGCAATGGCACTGATTTCCTCTGACCGCACTCGTTTCCCCGCTGACCCCTGGCGGCTGGTGGAAACATCGCATACCCACGAAAAAGTGGGGGCGCTTGAAACAATCTTCAGCCTGGGCAACGGGCACCTGGGCATCCGTGGTGCGCACTGGTCGCCGGCCGACACGGACATGCCGGGGACGTTCATCAACGGTTTCCACGACACCTGGGAAATCAAGCACGCGGAGAATGCATTTGGATTCGCCCGCACCGGCCAGCGAATCCTCCATGTTCCTGACGCCAACAACTTCACCCTGGTCATTGACGGCGAGCAACTCTCCCTCGCCGAATCCACCGTCCTGGATTACCGGCGCACGGTGGACTTTTCCACTGGCATTTACTCGACGTCCATCACTTGGGAGTGCCATTCAGGCGCTGTTGTTGAGACGGTGAGCCGACGCGCCGTGGGCTTCGACGTGCGCAGCAATCTGGGCATAGCCGTGGAACTGACGAGCGATCGGATGGTCTCTGTCGATATCACCTCGGCGCTGGTCAACCGGCAGGACAAGCCGGGCAAGGAACATGCCACTTCCGACCCGCGCCGTTCCGGTCGCCACACCGAGCGGGTCCTGGAGCCGTTGGAAATGTCCGGCAGCGACGGATCATTGCGGCTGTCCTGGCAAACCGCAGCCTCCAAACAACGGGTGGGTGTCGCCGTCGACCATGTCTTTTCAGAAGGCGTCCAGCCCATCGACACGATCGTGGAGCAGGACGAAAGCACTGTTCGGTATGTGCTGGCCGTTCCCGCCGAAACAACTGTGTCATTGGAGAAGTCGGTCAGCTACGCCGTCGCCGCGGCAGGAACAGATACCGACGTCCGCGCGGCCGCCGAAGCTGAACTGCGCCCCGTCGAAGAGATCTTTGCCGACAGCAGCGCCCACTTTGCCCAATACTGGGCCACGAGTGACATTGTGGTGGGCGGCGGGCCGGAGCTGCAGCAGGCCATCCGATGGAATCTGTTCCAGCTGGCCCAGGCAACAGCCCGGGCGGACGTGGCCGGCATCCCCGCAAAGGGCGTGACCGGTTCCGGTTATGAGGGTCACTACTTCTGGGACCAGGAAATTTATCTCCTGCCCTACTTGAGCTACACGAATCCGGAAGCGGCCAGGGATGTGCTGCAGTTCCGGCACAATTTGCTGCCGATGGCCAAGGAGCGGGCCACCGAGCTCAGCGTTGCAGG
>JBBPZC010000109.1:0-6121 GCA_038199275.1 Actinomycetales bacterium | reverse complement strand
GCAGCTGGTCGCAGGCCTGCAAGCCAACGGAGCCGAGCTGTTGGAGAACGCTGTCAGTGCCGATCACGCGATGGGCAGGGTTTTCGCAGCCGTGGGAACCAGCCAGCTGCTGCGTGGACGTGCGCTGGGCGAGGCAGCCGGTATTGCCCAGGCAGGGACCCCCTGGCTGCCTGCAACCATTAACTTCCCGTCGCCATCGGGCCCGGAATGCGGTTCAACGTTGGCGCCGCGGCCTGGTCCAACAGTTGATGGTGCCTTACGGTCGGCTGCAGAGGGTGAGCAGAAGGCGGTCTACGCGTATGAGGCCGCGACGACCCGCCTGCCGGCTGCAGAATTTTCACAAGGCGAGGAGCTTTTAGCCGGTCACCAGAATAAGTTGGCGCTGCTCAACGCCGAGCTTCAGGTCCGCTGCCTGCCCACAGTGCTCCCCGTCCCCGGGTTTGCCCTGGCACCGGAATTTACCTCGTCCCCCGAGGCCGCCCTGGCAACCTTGGAAGCCGAACTCGCCACCAGCTACGCAGATCTGGCAGCGTTGAGCACGGCACCCATCGGCACCGATGCAACCGGCACCGACGCAACCGGCACCGCGGACCCGGCCAGTTTGTCCCCGGCCGCCCCCACGGCGGGGTCCTCCTCCCCCACCAGCAGCCATGGAACTTCGGCCAGCACTTCCAATGCCACTCATGCGAATACCTCTCTTCTGCGTCAAATGTCGGTGACGTGGCTGTTGGACTCCACCCGGTCACATGTGCTGTGGGGCGGCTCATTGGAGCCCCTGCCCGGCGTCGCGGCAGAGCCCGCACCATCAACTCCTTGACGGCAGGTCCAGCCGGCCCCAACTGAGGGCAGGCATACCTTCGCGAGGGCATCCTTTCCTTGCTGGCGGCAACAACGCCCCGGTGGTTTGCTGGATATATGAAGCAGACACAGGACAGGGCCCGCGCCCGCAACGTCTCAAGAACCGGGGCAACAGCTCAACGGTTGAACTGGCTGCGCGCCGGGGTGCTCGGCGCCAATGACGGAATAGTTTCCGTGGCAGCTGTTGTTGTCGGCGTCGCCGGTGCCACCCAGGGCACGGGTCCCATCCTCACTGCCGGCATGGCCGCTCTCGTTGGTGGCGCCATCTCCATGGCCCTGGGCGAATACGTTTCCGTCAGCAGCCAAAGCGACAGTCAACGGTCAATGATCGCCGCGAAAAAGGAAGCCCTCCGGCATGCGCCCGACGAGAGCCGTCACCGCCTTGCCAAGGTCTACCAAAACAAGGGCCTCTCTCCCGCCACGGCCGCACAGGTCGCAGCGGAGCTGACGGAGCATGACGCGCTGGGCGCCCACCTTGCCGTGGAGCTCAACCTGGCAGAGACCGACGTCGTCAGCCCTTGGCATGCCGCCTTCGCCTCCGCCATTGCCTTTACTCTCGGTGCCATCTTGCCCATGTTGGCCATCTTGCTCCCGCCGGAGGGAATCCGGGTACCCGTCACGTTCGCCGCCGTTCTGCTGGCCTTGGGCGTGACCGGCTGGATTGCTGCCACGATTGGTGGCGGTTCCCGAACCAGAGCTGCCACCCGCGTGGTGGTGGGCGGCGCTCTGGCCCTGGCGGCAACCTTCGTCATCGGCAGGCTGCTCGGTTCCAGTGGCTTGGTTGGCTAAACTCGGTACTGTGCCCACCCGTCTTGAAATCCCTGAGCCGCTTCGCCTTCGCTACCGCCGAACAGTGCAGGGGCGGGCGTGGCTGAGCCGGCTCCCGGGGTTTATCCGCAAGGCGCTGGTGCAGTGGGAACTCGCAGTGGATGTCCCTGCCGGAGCGCAAGCCTGGCACGGGCACACCGCCATGGTGATTCCCGTGCGGCGGTCCTCCGGAGAGCCCGCTGCACTGAAGGTGGCCTTCCCGCATGATGAGGCACTGCTGGAACCGGCGGCCCTGACACTGTGGGACGGACGGGGCAGCGTTCGTCTCCTGGAATCCGATCCCACCATCGGTGCCATGCTCTTGGAGCGTCTGGATGAGCAACGGCCGTTGACGACCGTCCCCATGGAGGAAGCCGCCAGGATCTGGGGCGAGGTGGTCAAAGCCCTGGGCATCGTCCCTGGCGATCGCCCCGAATGGGCCGCCGTACCGCACATCGCCGGCACGGCCGAACGCTACAGTGACGAGCTGCCCCAGCGTTGGATGGACCTGTCGGAGCCCTTTCCGCGCTGGCTTTTGGAAGCGGCCTTGGAAGTGTGCCAGACGCAGGGCGCAGTGGGACGCCGGCGCAGCAACGACGTCCTGGTCCATACGGACCTGCACTTCGAAAACATTCTGGCCAGACCAGGCGGCTCGCAGTACCTGGCCATCGACCCTCAGGTCCAGATCGGCGATGCGGAATTCGCGGTTGCGCCCTGTCTCTGGAACCGGCTCCAGGATTTGCCAACGATTGACGCAGAAGGTGCGCTCCGGCGTCGTGCTTCCACTTTTGCCAAGGCGGCCGGGCTGGATGAGGAGCTCAGCGCCCAATGGTCCGTGCTGCGCGAGGTGGAGAATGCCTTGTGGTATCTGGAAGAGCCGGGCCATGCCGACGACGCCCGCCGGTCTTTGTGGGTGGCGAGCACCATGGCCGGCAAGACCATCCCTGGACTACCCGACGCGCACCAGCTCAAACGGTTGCGTTGAGACGGGTCCACCATATTTCCAGCTGGATGTTATCCGGGTCCCGGAAGACCAGGGCTGCCCCTGACGCGACATCTTCGACGGGAGAATGCACGACGCCGAGCCCGGCCAGGTGCGTTTGCCAGACATCCAGGTCCGTGCGCTGCGGTACGGTGAATCCGACGTGGTCCAGCCCCACGGCCCGCTCATCAAAGCGGCCCGGCGGACGGTCGGCGTGGGCATTGAGCCCGATCACCAAGCCGGCGTCGCGGGCCAGCAGAATCACCATGGTCCGGCCGGGCAACTCGACGCGTTTGACCTGTTGCAGCCCAAGCACTTGTTCATACCAAGCCGTGCTGGCCTCAATGTCTGAGACGGACAGGTCCAGATGCGAGATTCCGGTGAACACAGGTGTTGATGGCACGATGGCCTTCTTTCCGTGGGACGGGGCGGCCCTTCATGGGCGTGCCGCGGGTGATGCAGCCGTATCACCATGATGCTCCCCGCCATGAGTTGCGGCAATGCATGGCTCCGGTGCGGGGCGGCCGTTCCGGCCAACACGGTCTTTAGGCGCCGATGATGTTTTCATTCCAGACGTCAAAGCCGAGCTTGATGATGAGGGCACCGACCACAACGAGGAAGACCACGCGGATGAATTTGCTGCCTTGTTTCACTGCCGTGCGGGCGCCAAGGTAGCCGCCGGCCATGTTGGCCCCGCCCAGAATCAGACCCACTCCCCACAGAAGCGAGCCGTGCGGCAGAAAAAACATGAGGGCGCCGGCGTTCGTGGCAAGGTTGACGATCTTAGCCTTGGCGCTGGCTTCCAGGAACGCATAACCCATGAGGCTGACCATGGCAATGACCAGGAATGAGCCGGTGCCGGGCCCGATCAGCCCGTCGTAGAAGCCAATCACGGCGCCAATGCAGCCGGCGATGACGTAGTGCCTGCGCCCGCTGTGCCGCAACGCGGTCAGTTCGCCCACGTTGGGTTTGAGCGCCGTGAACAGCAGCACCGCCACCAGTGCCACGACGATGATGGGTTTGAAAACGGAGCCGGGCAGGCTGGCCGCCACCACCGCTCCGCCAACACTGCCCACGAGCGCCACACCGGCCATGGGCAGAGCTGTGCGCATGTCCGGTTTTACCCGTTTGTAATACGTGACCGAGCTGGTCGCGGTGCCAAAGATGGAGCCCATTTTGTTCGTGGCCAGTGCCTGGACGGGCGTGATGCCGGGAATCATCAGCATCACCGGAAGCTGGATCAACCCGCCCCCACCGACCACGGCGTCTATCCAGCCGGCCGCGAACCCCGCCACAATGATCAGCAGGATCGTGGCCACCGTAATGTTTTCAAAACCGGAAATCATCGCGTCCTATTCGATATTTGGAAGGTTCAGGACCGCCATTTTTCCGGCTGGGCCCACAGCCGCGAGGGCCCCGCGGCGAGCCTGCGAGCAGCGGGAGCGGCTGGGGACTATCCGACTCCTCGGCCGCGGGCGGCCTTGGCGTCTCCTCTACGTCGCCTACAAAAAATACCGGCTCCTGAACCTCGTGTGCATGTGCGACTCAGCGTTCCGGCCTAGGCGCGAGAGCTAAGGGGGTGCAGCCTCGGAGCGGGGATGGATTTCCACGCAGGAGCCGAGTGGCAGCCCGACGCCCGGGTCCCGGAGCGGGGATGGATTTCCGCGCGTGGCCTGTGCCGAGTGGGCCCACAGCCGCGAGGGTCCCACTGCGAGCTTGCGAGCAGCGGGAGCGGCTGGGGAACGAGGCGGGCCACGCGAGAAATCTTACTGCCCGCGAGGGACCAGGCCCCGGAGCCGGGCCGCGAGGGGCTGCGCTCCGCAGCCCCTCGCTTCGAGCGGGGTTACTGCTTGTCGAGGATGTACTGCACGGCCTCGGCGACGGGGATGTTTTCAGCAACGCCGGTTGCGCGGTTCTTGATCTCAACGACGCCGTCGGCGAGTCCGCGACCCACAGCCAGGATCGTCGGGACGCCGATGAGCTCGGCATCGCCGAACTTCACGCCGGGGGAAACCTTGGGACGGTCGTCGAAAATGACGTCCAGCCCGGCAGTTTCAAGGTCCGCAGTGAGCTGTTCTGCGGCGGCAAAGATTTCTTCGCCGCGACCTACAGCCACCACGTGAACGTCGGCAGGTGCAACGTGTGCAGGCCAGATGATGCCCTTGTCGTCGTGGTTGGATTCGGCCAGGGCGGCGACGGCGCGGGTGACACCAATGCCATAGGAGCCCATGGTGACAACTGAGAGTTTGCCGTTCTTGTCCAGAACCTTCAGGCCCAAGGACTCGGCGTACTTGGTGCCCAAGGCGAAGATGTGGCCCATTTCAATGCCGCGGGCCGCTTCCAGCGGACCGGAGCCGTCGGGTGCCGGGTCGCCCTCGCGAACCTGTGCGGATTCCACGGTTCCGTCCCAGCTGAAGTCACGTCCGGCAACAAGGCCGAAGACGTGCCTGCCGGCTACGTTGGCGCCGGTGATCCAGGTGGTACCGGAGACGACGCGCGGGTCAACCAGGTACAGCAGTTTCGTGGACGCTTCAGCGCCGAGTACGGCAGCGTCGAGGGTCAGGCCTGGCCCAATGTAGCCCTTGATGAGTCCGGGGTGCTTCTTCAGATCGGCTTCGCCGGCTGCTTCAACACCAACTTCGCCACCAATCTCCAAGTGCACGCCAATGTTGGCCTCAATGCGCTTGAGGTCAACTTCGCGGTCGCCGGGCAGACCGACAACGACGATTTGGCGTTCACCTGTCGGCAGGTCAATGGCGAGAACCACGTTCTTCAACGTGTCAGCGGCAGTCCACTGGCCGCCGTCGGACTTGGGAGCCAGCTGGTTGGCAGCCGCCACAAGCGTTTCGATCGTGGGGGTGTCCGGGGTGTCCATGACCTGTGCGGCGGGGGCATTGCTGAAGTCAATGTCGTCGGGAACCACCGTGGTCACGGCCTCAACGTTGGCCGCGTAGCCGCCGGGCGAACGCACAAAAGTGTCCTCGCCAACGGTCATCGGGTGCAGGAATTCCTCGCTCTTGGAACCGCCCATGGCCCCGGCGGTGGCGGCGACGGGGATGACTTCCAGGCCGAGCCGTTCGAAAATACGCAAGTAGGCACCGCGATGAGCCATGTAGCTGGCGTCCAGGCCGGCGGCGTCAATGTCGAAGGAGTAGGAATCCTTCATGATGAACTCGCGCCCACGGAGCAGGCCGGCGCGGGGGCGGGCCTCGTCGCGGTACTTGTTCTGGATCTGGTAGAGACTCAGCGGCAGGTCCTTGTAGGAGGAGTACAGGTCCTTGACCAGCAGAGTGAACATTTCCTCGTGGGTGGGCGCGAGGAGGTAGTCGGCACCCTTGCGGTCCTGCAGGCGGAACAGGTTGTCGCCATATTCCTGCCAGCGGTTCGTCGCTTCGTAGGGCTCACGGGGCAGCAGCGCGGGGAAGTGGACTTCCTGGGCGCCAATGGCATCCATCTCTTCGCGAACAATCGCTT
>JBBPZC010000108.1:0-31736 GCA_038199275.1 Actinomycetales bacterium | reverse complement strand
CACCGCCGCCACATCCTCCCGGAAGTCTTCAATCCAGGCAGGGACGACGGCGTAGGCCGCCACCGGCGCACTCAAACTTGCCGTATTCCAGCTCGCCGTGACCGCTTCCTGGCTGATGCGCGAACCCAGGTTTTCGTCCAAGTTGTAGAAGTTCCCGAAGAAACCGGTAAACCATGCAAATCGGTCTGCCTTCGCCTGGGCTGCAATGTCATCAAAGACTTCCTGCGGCACGCCGTCTTCAGCTACGAGGAAGGGCTCAAGCGAAGCCAGGAATGCGAGCTTGGCAACCCTGTCATGACCGTACCTGCCAACATAGCGGGCCAGTTCTCCCGTTCCCATGGAGAAGCCCACCAGAACCACTTCCCGCAGATCCAAAGTCTCAAGGACGGTGTTTAGGTCTGCTGCGAAGGTGTCATAGTCATATCCGGAGCCAGCCTTGCTCGACTGTCCGAACCCTCGACGGTCATAGGTGATGACACGGTATCCCGCGGCCAGCAGCTCGCGCCGCTGGCGCTCCCAACTGCTGCCATCCAGCGGGTATCCGTGAATCAGGACGACGGCCTGACCGGCACCCTGATCCTCGTAGTACAGCTCAATGTCCGTGCTGTTTTCAGTGCCAACTTTGATGTAACTCAATGCGGTTCTCCCTCAATAAACAGGCGTGGAAACAGATGTTTCAACGCCTATGCGGGCTTTCCCAACCGTGTTTCAAATAGCGGCGCCGATCAGGAAAACAATTTGGATGAAGTGGTGGAAAGCCTAGTGAGCCAACAGACCGAACAACAGCAAAATGTCGCATTGCGCAATAAAAAATGTGGCAGCGAATACACGGCGGCTCATCAACTACACGTCGTTCCGTGGCCGATCCCGCGGATGAACGGCGCATCTGGACACAGCCTGCTGCGCCAATTGAAGCAGTGCCGGGACCGTAGCCAGCCAAAACCTCGGCCCGTCCGGGCATGAGCCTCCCGGGCCGCGCCTTTGCGCGCGGTCCGGAGGTGAATGCCTCTGCGCTGCTGCATTTCCTCCCAGCTCGCCTAATCTGCGGCTTGCGCGAACACCGTGCGCGTCAGGAACTCGTTGCGGAATTTTGCTTCCGGATCCAGCTCCTGCGCCAGCTTTTTGAAGTCGCCAAAGCGCGGGTAGAGCGGCGCCAGGGAGGAGGCTCCGGCGTCGAACACCTTGCCCCAATGCGGGCGGGTGGAGAACGGGGCCAGTGCAGCCTCGACGAGCTTGACCACGGCCTCCACGGCTTCCTGCTCACGCTTCCAGGTGAAGTGGAAGGCAATGCTGTCCCGGCCGTGTGCGGTGCTGAGCCAGAGGTCGTCGGCCGCGATGGTGCGGATTTCGCCCACCAGCAGCAGCGGCGTGATGCTCTCCGACAACGCCCGCAAGGCCTGAATGGCGGGGACGGCGTGGGCCCGGTCCAGCAGGTATTCTGACTGGATTTCTTCGCCAGCGCTGGGCATGAATTCCATCCGGAAGTGCGAGAGCCGGTCCTGCCACGGTCCTGCCACGCCGAGCTGCTGCGTGCAATTCACGGCCGAAACTCCCGGCAGCGGGTGCACCGCCGCCACTGCCGCTGTGCCGCCGAGCAGCTCTGCCGGGAAATCGGTGCGCCGGCCGTCCCCGATCCGCTGCTTGAACCAGGCCTGCCCCACGGTGTTCCCGCTCCAATCCGTAAACAGGCTCACCGAATAGGCGCGGCCGGTCACGGCGTCGTAGTCCGCGAGCACCCGGTCCCAGGCCAGGTCAAGGTAGACATGTTGGGCCACCTCAAATGCGGGTTCAATCCCAAGGGTCACCTCCGTGACGATGCCGAGCGCGCCAAGCCCCACCACGTACCCGGCAAAGTCCGGCGTATCCGCGCGGGTTACCGTGCGCACCTGCCCCATCCCATCCACCAAGCGCAGACCAACGACGGCGGCAGCCAGGTTTGCGTTTCCGTCGCCCGAGCCGTGGGTGGCGGTGGCGATGGCTCCGGCCACGGAGATGTGCGGCAGCGAGGCCAGGTTGCCCAGGGCCAAGCCGCGACCCGCGAGCTCGCCGGCAAGCGCGCCGTAGGTGGTGCCTCCGCCTACGGTCACCGTCCCGGCCCCCTCATCGATGGTGATGGCGGCGGGCATCCGATCCAGGCAGAGCTGGACGCCGTCGGAGTCGGCAATGGTGTTGAAGGAGTGCCGCGAACCCAACGCCTGCACTTTTGCTGCTCCGCGAACCAGCTCCTGCACTTCGCTCTCGGTGTGCGGGTGATGGATTCTCGCCGCGCGGTAGTGGACGTTGCCCGACCAGTTGCTTTCCCGCGTTAAGTCTTTGGCTTCGCCCTGAGCGGTGCCCTGGATTTGCTGGCCCATGTCGTTGTCTCTCTGTAGCTCCATTACTAATTTGGTGTTACTAACAACTTATCAAGTCCCCGTGATCGGCGCCAGCGTTTCGTCTCGCTTATTGGCGAAACCAGATGGGGCCGCGAGTGGGAGGCACCACTCGATGACACCCACCCTGTATACAAACGGGTGCTGTTCTCCGGCAGATATTTGCATATCTACCCATCTCCGCCAATCTTTGTATACACTGGAGGCTGCAGTCTTGTTCAGCCGGTCTCTTTGCAGACCAGACCTGTTTCACACCGATCTTGTGCCAACCAGAGAACCAAGGAGGAGCCATGCGGGCCAGCGAACGCGCATATGCAACATTGCGCAACGACATCATTGACTGGCGGCTCACCCCGGGCACGGTGTTGGGTGAGGTGGAGCTTTCCGCACGGTTGGGCGTCTCCCGCACTCCCATCCGCGAAGCCCTGGCCAAGCTCACAGCGGAAGGGCTCACCGAGCCGCAGAGCGGTCGTGGCCTGGTGGTGAGCGAGATTTCGCTGGCCCACCTCGACGAATTGTTCGAGTTGCGTTCGGCCCTGGAGTGCAGGGCGGCGGAACTGGCCGCCCAGCGCTGCGAACCCGACGTCTTTCTGGACTTGCACCGCAAGCTCACCAACGCCGGAGAACTCATCACGGAACAAGACCCCACCCGCGCTGACTATTACCGGCTGGCCGGCGAGTTGGACAGCGCCGTGGATGCCGCCGTCGGAAACCACTACCTCAACCAGGCGCTGAAGAACCTGCGCGTCCATCTGGTCCGGGTGCGTCGGTTGGGCAAGGACAATCCCACCAGGCTCCGCGACGCGGCGCGCGAGCATGCAGCGATTGCCCTCGCCATTGCCCACCGCAAACCTGTCGTGGCCAGTGCCGCCACCACGGTCCACCTGGACAACAGCCTGCGGCATTTACTGAGCACCGCCCCATAACCCCGGTACCCAATAGCCGGTACCCAACAGCCGCCACTCAACAACCGGCACCTACGACTTCCAACTATTTCTTGCAGCACCGTCGAAAGGAACAACATGACCATCGATCACAACGTTCGCGTATACAAGAGCGAAGAGAACCTGGCCCACGAGGACCAGCTGGCCTACAAAATCGCCAAGGTTGCCGCAGACCCCGTGGCCGTCACGGACGAGGTCACCGACATGATCATCAACCGTGTCATCGACAACGCCTCCGTGGCTATTGCTTCCCTGAACCGCGGCCCCATCGTAGCGGCACGCGCACAGGCACTGACCCACGCACCCTCCACCGGCGGGGCGGGCGCATCCGTCTTCGGCATCACCGAAAAGGTCTCTCCCGAATGGGCGGCCTGGGCCAACGGCGTGGCCGTGCGTGAACTGGACTACCACGACACCTTCCTGGCTGCCGAATACTCCCACCCCGGCGACAACATTCCGCCGATCCTGGCCGTTGCCCAGCACACCGGCGCGTCCGGCGCGGACCTGATCCGCGGCATCGCCACCGGCTACGAAATTCAGGTGGACCTGGTCAAGGCCATCTGCCTGCACGCACACAAGATTGACCATGTGGCACACCTGGGCCCCTCCGCCGCCGCCGGCATCGGGACCCTGTTGGGCCTTGAAGTGGAGACCATCTTCCAGGCCGTGGGCCAGGGACTGCACACCACCACCGCCACCCGCCAGTCACGCAAGGGCGAAATCTCCACCTGGAAGGCACACGCCCCGGCCTTCGCCGGCAAGATGGCCGTTGAAGCTGCCGACCGTGCCATGCGCGGACAGACCTCCCCCGTGCCGATCTACGAAGGCGAAGACGGCGTCATCGCCTGGCTGCTCGACGGCCCCGATGCCCAGTACACCGTGCCGCTGCCGGCCGACGGCGAAGCCAAGCGCGCCATCATGGACCCCTACACCAAGGAACACTCCGCCGAGTACCAGGCCCAGGCCTGGATTGACCTGGCCCGGAAGCTGCACGGCGAACACCCCGAGGCCACGGACCCGGCCAACGTTGCCAGCATCCTGATCAAGACCAGCCACCACACGCACTACGTCATTGGCTCCGGCGCCAACGATCCGCAGAAGTACGATCCCACAGCATCACGGGAAACCCTTGACCACTCCATCCCGTACATCTTCGCCGTGGCTCTGCAGGACGGGTCCTGGCACCACGTGGACTCCTACTCCCCCGAGCGCGCCGGCCGCCCCGACACCGTGGAGCTGTGGCACAAGGTCACCACGGAAGAGGACGCGGAATGGACGCGCCGATACCACTCGCTGGACATCGCCGAGAAGGCCTTCGGCGGCTCCGTCGTCATCACCCTGAACGACGGGACCGTCATCACGGATGAAATTGCCGTGGCCGACGCCCACCCGCTCGGTGCCCGCCCGTTCGCCCGCGAGCAGTACATCAACAAGTTCCGCACCCTGGCCACCGGCCTGGTGGAGGAAGCCGAGATCAACCGCTTCATCGCGGCAGCGGAAAACCTGCCCAGCCTGGCCGCAGGAGAACTGGACCAGCTGAACATCACTGCAGCTCCCGGCGTCGTGGATCTGGCAGCCGCACCCAAGGGACTCTTCTAACATGTTGTACTCCAAGAAAACCGCTGAGGAAAAGCGCCGGGACCTGCGCGCCATGCTGGTCCCGGGCGCGGCCCGCCAATTCCCGGGTGCGTTCAACCCGCTCTCGGCCCGCCTGATCGAGGAAAAGAAGTTCGACGGCGTGTACATCTCCGGCGCGGTCCTCGCCAACGATCTGGGCCTGCCGGACATTGGCATGACCACGCTGACCGAGGTCGCGGCCCGCGGCGGGCAGATTGCCCGCATGACGGACCTGCCGTGCCTGATCGACGCCGACACCGGGTTCGGCGAGCCCATGAATGTGGCCCGCACCATCCAGGAACTGGAAAATGCAGGCCTGGCCGGCTGCCACATCGAGGACCAGTTCAACCCGAAACGATGCGGGCACCTGGATGGCAAGAACATGGTGGATCTGGACACTGCGGTCAAGCGCATTGCCGCAGCCGCCGACGCTCGCCGCGATCCGAACTTCCTGATCATGGCCCGCACCGATCTGCGCGCCGTGGAAGGTTTGGATGCTGCCATCGACCGGGCGAAGGCCCTCGTGGATGCCGGCGCGGATGCGATCTTCCCGGAAGCCATGAAGGACGTGTCCGAATTCGAGGCCGTGTGCAAGGCGGTCGATGTGCCGGTGCTGGCAAACATGACCGAGTTTGGCAAGAGCGAGTTGTTCACCCGCGACGCCTTGGCTGCGGCCGGGGTTGCCATGATCATCTACCCGGTGACGCTGCTGCGCAGTGCCATGGGTGCGGCGGAACGGGTTCTGGATGCGATCAGCGCCCACGGCACGCAGGAAAGTTCCGTGCCCGATATGCTGACTCGAGCCAGGCTTTATGATCTGGTTGACTATGAGGCGTATAACCAATTCGATACGGGGATCTTCAATTTCCAGATCCCCAGCCTGGACATCGAAAACAACAACTCAAACCTCTAGGGCAACTGAGAATAGTCAATGCAAAGTCGCATGAAGAAGGAGTGCACACTGTGAGTGAAGAAGAAGTACGCAAGGGCCTGGCCGGGGTCGTCGCAGATTACACCGCCGTTTCCAAGGTCAACCCGGAGTCCAATTCCCTGCTGTATCGCGGCTACCCGGTGCAGGAGCTTGCCGCCAGCAAGTCCTTTGAGGAGGTGGCGCTGCTGTTGTGGACCGGCGAACTGCCCACCGAGGAGGAACTGACGCTCTTCGAGGCATTCGAACGTGCCAACCGTGTGCTCGATGACCGGGTCAAGGCAGCAATCGACCTGTTGCCCACGGACTGCCATCCCATGGATGTGGGCCGCACCGCCGTCTCCATCATGGGCGCCAACCACGCACTGGCGGAGGACTCCTCCCCCGAGGCCGAGCTGGACAAGGCACAGTCGTTGTTTGCGCACTTCCCGGCCGTGGTGGCCTACGACCAGCGCCGCCGTCGTGGTTTGGGTGTGGTGGAACCGCGCACCGACCTGGACTACTCCGCGAACTTCCTGTGGATGGTCTTTGGTGAAGAGGCGGCACCGGAGGTGGTGGATGCATTCCGTGTCTCCATGGTTCTTTACGCTGAGCACTCCTTCAATGCCTCCACGTTCACGGCGCGCGTGATCACCTCCACGCTCTCCGACCTGCACTCGGCTGTCACCGGCGCCATCGGTGCGCTGAAGGGGCCGTTGCATGGTGGCGCCAATGAGGCCGTCATGCACACCTTTGACGAGATCGGCATCCGTGCTGAGGAGTCCCGTGAGGAGGCCGCCAGCCGCGCCAAGGCATGGATGGAGGATGCCCTCACGGCGAAGAAGAAGGTCATGGGCTTCGGCCACCGGGTCTACAAGAACGGTGACTCCCGTGTGCCCACCATGAAGGCGGCGCTGGAGCGGATGATCACGCACTTCGACCGTCCGGAGATGATGGGCCTGTACGACGGTCTCGAGCAGGCGATGCAGGAGGCCAAGGCCATCAAGCCCAACCTCGACTACCCGGCCGGGCCCACCTATCACCTGATGGGTTTCGACACGGACATGTTCACACCCATCTTCATCGCCTCCCGCATCACCGGCTGGACGGCGCACATCATGGAGCAGCGCGCGGCGACTGCACTGATCCGCCCGCTCAGCGCCTACAACGGCGTGGATGAGCGGCATCTGTAACATCCCTGTGTGACGTTCGACGTGGGCCCACGGCAGCGAGGGCCCCGCTGCGAGCTGTGGGAGCTGCTGGGGCGGCAGCTCACCCTTACGGCAAAGGTGGCCTCCCGCCGTCGTACTTCAAGACGCCTGCCTTGCTCCACTTCCCTGCAGGTTGCGGGTACTGTGAAGAAAGATACGTGGAGCCGCCCTGAAGGAGCATCGTGGAAAAGTCATCCCTGACAGCATTGGCCCGGGAACTCATGGTTTCGGCCAGGTCCAAGAGCAGCGGTCGCAGCGCCCGAACCGTGTACGGCGGCCACGAGCGCGTCCTGCGGCAGACAGTGGTGGCACTGACCGCCGGCTCCACGCTGGACGAACACGATAATCCCGGCGAAGCGACAGTTCATGTGCTCGCCGGCAAGTTGGTGTTGAGGACCGGTGAGGTTTCCTGGGAGGGCTCCCCTGGCGACCATTTGGTGGTGCCGATGGCACGCCACAGCGTGGAAGCGCTGGAAGACTCGGCCTTCCTCTTGACGGTGGCAAAGCCCTAGCTTCCCTGCTGCTCCACTGTGAGCGGGCCGGGTGCCAGCGTGTGAATGCTGGAGGCGACAGTTTCGTTGTCGTCGTTCATGACGACGCGCCAGTGCCCGCGCTGGCCGCCCAGAAATGCCGGCAGCCAATGACTGGCATCCGCCCACATCTGGGCATGGGGCAGCTCATTCATCGGGTACCAACGGGGTGCAATTTCGCTGCTTTCCGTGGCCGCGCCGGCAAAGTTTCGGGCAAGGAATATGGTGGTGAACATGTCCCAGTCGGGCCTGGCGGGGAACGCGAATTCCACCGTCCCGGCTGGGATCAGGTCCATGGCCTCCACCGTAATACCGGTTTCCTCATCGACTTCGCGGCAGATGGCCGCCACGACACTCTCCCCAGGTTCAACATGGCCACCGATCCCCACCACCTTGCCTGTACCGAAGCCGGTCTTTTTCAGACCCAACAGCACCTGCTCTTCACCGTCCAGGGTACGAAGCAGGAAACACAAAGTCACAGCGGCGCCAGTCATGATCCCAGTTTAGGGCCAGGACACCAGGGTGGAGTTGCCGCGGCGGGCCAGTTGTTATCCGAACCCACTCCGTTCGCAGGGACCCGCACAAGAGACAAAACTTATGAGGCCGGGATGGTCACGACTACGTCGATTTCCACCAGGATGTCGAACAGTTGGGAGCCGACGGTGGTCCGGACGGGGTATGGGGTGCTGAAGAACTCGGCATACGCCGTGTTGAATTCGGCGAAGTCTTCCTTCAGGTGCTGCAGGTGGGCAGTGACCTTGACGGAGTCGTCAAGGGAAAGGCCCCGCTCGGCAAGGACGGCGGAAATGTTGCGCAGAACCTGTCGGGTTTGGTCGCCCACGTTGTCAGCCAGTTCACCGGTCACGGGATCCTGCGGGCCAAATCCTGCACTGTAGAAGAACCCGTTGGCCACGATTCCCTGACTGTAGGGGCCAGCTGGCTGGGGTGCGTTGGAGGTGAGGACTGATTCTTTGGGCATTGTATTCCTTTCGATGGGGCGGAGGGTGTTCCGTCCAGATGGTTATCCGAGCTCACGAGAAATGAGCGCGGCAGTCTTTTGCATAAGTTGGATGTGTTCCTTGAGCTGGTCCAAATCTGCCACCATCCGTATGGCCGTCAATGACATGGCACCAACCACGCCAGCGGAGCTTTGAATGGGCACGGCGACGCAATTGACGAAGTCTTCAAACTCCCCATCGTCCACAGCCCATCCGCGTTTCTGTATGGCGTCCAGTTCAAGATCCAATGCTTCCCTGGTCACGATGGTCTTCTCGGTGAATTTTTCCCAGTCCGTGTCCCCCAGGATCGCGTCGCGTTCGGCGCTTTCCAGGCCAGCCAGAATCGCCTTGCCAACGCCGCTGCAGTGTGGCCGCACGGCCGCACCAATCCGTGAGTACATGCGGACGCCGCTGGCATCTTCAACCTTGTCCACGTAGACAATGCTGTTTTCCATCAGGGCCGCCAGGTGGATCGTGTTGCCCACTTTCCGGTGCAGCCGCCGAAGATGCTCGTGGGCTGCTTCTCGCAAGTCCAAGTTGTCAAAGGCATTCCGGGAAAGTGCGATCAAGTGCAAACCCAGCGAGAACGTGCCGTTTTTACGGCGGCGGACATAACCCACTTCTTCGAGTGCCTGCAGTTCGCGGAACATGGTGGAGCGATGCAGCGAGAATGCTTCCGCCAGTTCCATGACGGTTTTCGGCTCTTCTGCGATGGAGTCGATGATGTGCGCCGCGCGCCTGACGCTCTGTGACATTGTGGAAGCCTCCATGATGAATGGAATTGAAATTGATGCAAATGTTGCAACTTTAAAATCAGTGTACAGCTGGACCCTTGCGAATGGCCCTACCTGCCATGGCTCCCGTCAATGCGCCGTGGGCCAACACCTGGACACCGTCAACAAAGACGTCATCGATGCCCACGGCGAGCTGGGCGGGACTTTCATAGCTGGCTGTGTCAGCGACTGTTTCCGGATCGAGAATGACGAGGTCGGCAATCCACCCGGGTGCGATCCTGCCCCGCAGGCCCAGCCCAAACCGTTCACACGAGCCAGTGGAAAGATGACGTACCGCTTTTGGCCATGTCCACGAGTTATCCTCTCGAACGAAGGATCGCAAGTATTTCGGAAAGCTACCTGCTGCTCTGGGATGTGGATGCGCGCCAATAAAGATTCCGTCCGAACCAGCCAAGTGCAGCGGGCTCGCCATAATCTCACTCAGCTCTGCCATATCCCGGTCATGTCGGACAGCCATGACTACGTTGACTTCCAGACGTGAGCTCAGCAGCAGGTCAAGAACCAGATCCTCCACTTGCATTTCCGCTTGAGCCGCTGCCTGAGCAAGGTTCAGGCCCAGCGTCCAGGCATAATCGGGCGAAGCTACGTGGGCGAGGGTGATCATGGTGGGCCATTCGGGCCCGAAGCTGGCCTTTTCCGAGATTTCCGGGAACCAGTCCTGCACCAATGCTGCACGCTGTCTCGGGTCTCCCAAAACCGCTAAAATGTCATCCACTGGTTGGATTGAGAGTTCGGGCGGGAGCATCGGCATGGACAACAACGAGCACCCTCGGGTATAGGGGTAAGCGTCAAACGTGGCGTCGACTCCATGCTGCGCCAACTCCTCAAGCATCGATTCCACAATTGGCGCAGACGCATGGAAGTGCGAGATGTGCGTCTTCACACCAGAGGTGGCGGAAATCGCCATGATTTCCTCCACTCCTTCTCTGGAATTGGCTTCGTAGCCGCCGCGCATATGGGTGACATACACCGAGTCAGCCGCGGCGACCGGGATGCACAGTTCGGCCAGTTCCGCTGTGCTGGCAAAAATCCCTGGCACATAGTCGAGCCCACTGGAGAGGCCCACTGCACCTTCTGCCAAGCCTTGTTGGACCATGGTCCGCATCTGCCGTAGTTGTTCTGCCGACGGACTCTCGGTGCTTCTGCCCATGACCTCCCACCGGACCGTTCCGGCCGGGACAAGATAGGCGAAGTTCAGGGGTGTCTGCCCGTCATGGCAGGTCAACAACTCCGCCACTCCCCCGCCAGCATATGTTGGATGGGCACCGTTGATAGCTGCAAAGTATGAGCTGGCATAGGCACCTGATCCGGGGGCGTAGGAAACACCGTCCTGCCCGCCGATCACGGTGGTGATGCCCTGCCGCAATAGGGACAATTGCACGTCAGCTTCAAACACGACGGCGTCTCCGTGCGAATGGGCGTCCACAAAACCAGGCATCACGAGCCGGCCAGCGCAGTCGATAACTTTGTCACCGGGTAATTTTTCCGCCTGACCTATGCTCTGAATGAGTCCATCCACAAGAACGACGTCGGACATGCGGGGAACACTGCCACCGCCATCGACCACTGTTCCTCCCCGCAAAACCGTACGCGATGGAACTGGGATGCTAAGAAAATCAGACATGGATTAACGCTCAATCCGTTCGCCGGTTTCGGGATGGAACAGGTGGATGTCAGAGGACTTAAACGTGATGTGGCAGTTGGCACCCATTTCGTACTGCAATTCACCGGGTGTCCGAGCGTAGTGCAGATGTTGGGATGCGGCTGCGCCCAACTGGACGCTGCTCGGGGCTCGGCCAGCCTTGAACCCGACCACCGTTTCGGCACCGAGATGCTCCAGAAGTAGGGTGTGACCCTCAAAAGAGAGGGATCCACTGTCGTTCACCGTGGGGTCCACGGCGATATTGAACTTCTCGGCCCGTACACCAACAGAGACCTTTTCCATTTCACGTGTACGCAGCTCCGTGGCGATATCTTGAGAATTCGTCACGGGAACTCCGTCAATGCTGAGTCCTTGCCCGTTGACAACTGCGTCGAAAATGTTCATGGGCGGCGAGCCAATGAACTTGGCCACGAAGACGTTTGCCGGCGTTTCATAGATTTCCCGGGGTGTGCCCAGCTGTTGGACCACACCGGCGTTCATGACGGCGATGCGCGTGCCCATGGTCATGGCTTCGACCTGGTCGTGGGTGACGTAAACGAACGTCTTCTTAACCCGGGCATGCAAGGCCGAGATCTCCGCACGCATCTGCATACGCAGTTTAGCGTCCAGGTTGGAAAGCGGCTCGTCGAAGAGATAGATGGCGGGTTCGCGAACAATGGAGCGAGCCACGGCAACGCGCTGACGCTGACCGCCGGAGAGCGCCTTGGGGCGTCTGTCCAAGTAGTCGGTGAGCTCGAGCGTCTCTGCCGTGCGCTCCACCTTGTCCTTAATGTCTGTACGCTTCATGAGCTGTCGCCGGACGGCACCGCCCACGAACGGAATGTGATGCCACCAGCGGAAATTATCCATAAGTAGCGGGAACGCGATGTTTGAGCGCACGCTCATGTGCGGATACAGGGCATAGGACTGGAAGACAAAGGCGATCCCGCGCTGCTTGGGCGTCAGATCGTTGACCACCTTGTCGCCGAACTTCAGCGCGCCAGAGCTGATTTCGGTCAGGCCGGCCACCATGCGCAGCATCGTTGACTTGCCACATCCCGAGGGCCCCAGCAGAACCAGGAATTCGTTCTCCTCGATTTCAGCTGAGAAGTCCTTGATGACCGTAAAGCTGCCGAAACTCTTGGTGAGTTTGTCGAAAGTAAGGGAAGGCATCGGGGTTAACCTTTCACGGATCCGGCAGTGAGACCGGAAACAATCTTGCGTTGCATCAGAAGGAAAAAGACGGCTGCGGGGATAGTAAACACGATGCCCGCACTGAAGACAGTGTCCAGAGGCGTACTGAACTCACCAATGAAGGAGGCCAAACCAGTGGAGGCAACCCAGGAACTGGCTTCCTGAATGAATGTTGTGGCAAACAAGTATTCGTTCCAACCGTCAAAGAAGGTGATCACTGCGGCTGCAGCAAGCGATGGGCCGATGAGCGGAATGAACATCACTTGCAAGATGGTCAGGTGGTTGCACCCATCCACGCGTGCTGATTCCTCTATCTCGTACGGCACGGTATCCATGGCAGACTTCAGCAGGAACACCGCAACGGGCATCGCGAAAGCCGTATTGACCAGTACCAGCCCGTAGAGTTCGTTCAGCAGGCCCAATGACATGAACATGGAGTACAACGGAACCACCAGGAGCGCCTCGGGCAGCATCTGGGTGGCGAAAAAGCCAAAGGCGAAGATGCCTTTGCCCGCAAATTTGTAGCGGGAAAGGGCGTAGGCGGCCAGCGCCGCCATGACCAGGCTCAGCAATGTCGTGCCACCGGCAACGATCGCTGAGTTGCCAAGCCATCCGAGGAAGGGTGACTCGCCCACCAATACTTGGAAGGTTTGCAGCACCCTGCTGAAGTCAGGAACAAGCGCTTGGTTACCGGAATAGAGCTTGTCAACGGGCGTCATGGCCGTATTGATCATCCAATAGACAGGGAATCCTGCCAGCACCACAAGGATGAGAGCCAGAAGGGCACGGACGCCGAGGGACAGATTACGACGAGCCAGCATTATGCGTCTCCATTCGCTTTGTTGGAGCGCTGTTCTACGAAGAAGTACACCACTGTCACAATCAGCGACAACAGTAGGCCCAGTACACCGGCGGCCGCGGCGAGGCCGAGCGCACCATTGTTGAAGGCCTGGCGGTAAACGTTAATGACAATGGTGGTAGTCACATCCACGGGTCCGCCGCCGGTCAGCAGCCAAATGATTTCGAATCTTCTAAAGGACCAGATGGTCATCAGCAAGGCAACCACGCGGATGGTGGGGGCAATCTGGGGCAGCACCACCTGACGGAAAGTGGTCAATGCATCGGCCCCGTCGATCTTGGTGGCCTCATAGAGCTCTTCGGGAACCGACTGCAAGGCGGCCAGAACCACGAGCATGACGAACGGCGCAAGTTTCCACACCGTAGGGATGACGACGGCCATCATGCCGAATTGTGGATCAGTGAGCCAGCCAACCTGTCCGATACCCAGTGCTTGGGTGAATTGGTTGGAGACACCGTTGGTGTCGTTGTAGATCCAACGGAAGACCAGAGCGACAGCGACCGTCGGCACCGCCCACGGTAGGACCATGATGGTGCGGGCGAAAGCTCGGCCCGGGATGGCGCTATTGATCACAAGCGCCGAGACGATGCCCAAAAAGAGACATCCCACCACAGACGCGGCTGTGTAGATCAGGGTGGTGCCGACGGACTTCATGAAGCTGCCGCTGCTCAACAAAGAGGCGTAATTGTCGAAGCCGACGAACCGGCCGCCGGAGGGGTTCAGCAGCTTGGTGTTCTTGAAACTGAGTTGAACGCCGGTAAACAGCGGGAAGGCTGTAAAGAACAAAAGATAGGCAACAGCAAGTCCAATGAATAGGTACGGCGCGTAACTCCAACGCCTGCGCTTCTTGGTGGACACCACTGTTTCCGACTTGGTCAATCTGGTTGACGTGGTCATGGCTTTCCTTAAAATGCAGAAGATTTGCTGGGCGGTTGCGCTGCGGCAACCGCCCAGCAAGTGCTACTTGACGAGTGCTTCAGCCTGCTTTTGCGCCTCATCGAGGGCTGCCTGCGGAGAAACGTCCTGGGTCAGTGCTCGTTCAACCTGAGTCAGGACAATGGTCCGAATTTCAGAGGTCTTGGTGTCGAAACCCTTGATGTTCACGCTGCTGGCATTGTTGACCTGCTCGTTGAATGCGGCAACCCACGGATTGGACTCCATGAGCGTCGGCGATGCCTCGGCAGATGTCGCAATGGCTGATGGGAACAGCGTGTCAGCGAAGGTGGTCTGCGCTTCCTTGCTCAAAAGCCATTTGATGTAGGCCTTGGCAGTGTCCTTGTTCTCGGAGTTGGCGTTCACACCGATGGAGAATCCGGCAAATGCCGATCCGCCGGCCGGAAACGGCAGGACAGCCGAGCCAATCTTGTCAGCGGGAACCTTATCGCCCACGAGGGTCATGACGGCAGAGGAGTTATCCAGCGACATGCCCAGCTCTCCTGCAGCGAAAGCTGAGCGGTAAGTGGAAGCATCCTGACCCTTGCCGAAGCCCGGGGCATCATAAACCGACTTGAATGCCGTCAACGCTTCGATGTTTTTGGGGTCATTGACGGTCAGCTTGCTTCCGTCGGACCACGCGCCACCGTAACCAAAGACCCAGTTGGAGAAATCAGTCCACCAGGGAGTTTCCTCATTCATTTGGTGGCGGACGGTGAATCCAGTCTTGCCCGTATCGGCCTTGATTTTGTTAGCGGTCTCGATCAAACCAGCTACATCTGTAGGCGCCTTGACGCCCGCCTTATCCAGGATGTCCTGGTTCCAGAACATGGCATAGGGAACAACTTCCCAAACAACGCCATACTGCTTGCCGTCCACCTTGTAGTTCTCATTGATGTCACGGAAGCCCTCCGCACCTGCATCGCTGATCACGTCATCGAGCGGTTCGAGAATACCGGCGTCCGTAAGTTGCGGGAAGTAGGCATCCGGGATGACGAAGACATCCGGTCCGGCACCAGCGCCGAACTGGGTGCTCAAGGTCTTCTCATAGTCAGCTCTGGTGACTTCAACCTTCTTGATGGTGACGTCTTTATTTGTTTCGGTGAAGCCGTTGATTGCTTCAAAGATCTTATCTCCTCGGTTGGGTTCCAAGAACTGCCATGTGGCAAAGGACAACTCGCCTGAGGGAGCCGAACCATTGTTTGCCGAGCCGTTACCGGCATCGTTGCCGGAACACCCACTCAGGGCAAAGGCCGCGGCAACTGCAATTGCAATTGAAGTTTTTACGCGTGACATCAATTCTCCTATGTGTGCATACTTTGCAACCTCCGTTGCAGTATGTATGAGACGAGTATTGCGCATCACATGACAAATGTGAAGTGGACTACGTGCTTTTGTGTGAACGATGCATTTCTTGATGCCTATATTGCAACAAGAGGAGACTTTCGAGGCCATAAACCAGAGCATAGCTGGACGAATGTGCAATATATGCAACGTTGTTGCAATCCGCGCACAAGTGGCTGATAGTTGTGTCATGCGACAATACGCAACCCCAGACATTATTGCCATCGGTGAATCCATGGTGCTCGTAACCCCAACCACAGCAGTGCCGCTGGAAAGTGCAATGGACTTTCACCTCAGCACCGGCGGCGCCGAATCCAATGTGGTCATGCATCTAGCAGACCTTGGGCACCGCACAGCTTGGGTCAGCCAGCTGGGCGACGACGCCTTGGGGCGCCGCGTGAGCCGTCAAATTGGCGACGGTGGAGTGGACTTGCGCTGGACACGCACCCATCCGTCTGCACCAACGGGCGTCTACTTCAAAGACCCGGGACACGGGGTTCAATACTTCAGGGCGGGATCCGCCGCAGCTCACATGGGACCCGAAATTCTAGAGGGAATCCCACTGGAGACGGCCGCCGTGGTGCATATATCCGGGATAACGCCGGCCCTGTCAGAAAGCTGCGCTGCCTTGATCCAGCAGGTGATTGAGCGGGTTTCCACGCTGCCAGGAATCCTCAGTTTTGACGTAAATCATCGCAAGCAATTGTGGGGAGGCAGGGATGCAGGCACGGAACTTCAGCGGCTGGCAAACCTCGCCGACATCGTGTTTGTCGGCTTAGACGAGGCACAGGAACTGTGGGGCACACCAACGCCGGAGGCAGTCAGGGACTTCCTGCCTAGTCCGGCACGATTGGTGATCAAAGACGGCGACGTCGGCGCCACTGAGTTCTATCTATCAGAACGCTGCTTTGTAGCAGCCATACCTACTGAAGTGCTTGAGGCAGTGGGCGCCGGCGACGCATTCGCAGCAGGATATTTATCCGCATATCTCTGCGGCCAAGACTCGGAGCAGCGTTTGCGGGCAGGACACGAGCGAGCCGTCAAAGTTCTGAGGTCAACCAGTGACGTCCCTTTGTACTAACTACGCCTTCCAATTGTACTAACTACGCCTTCCAACAACACCAATTTCCCTCACTGAAAGGTCCTTCCAATGCCCACCAATGAAGAATTCACAATGCTTTTTGAGAACCAGCCACTCATGGCGATCATCCGCGGAATGGGCGAAGCTCGGAGTTTGGCCATCGCGGAGCAGGCGTGGAGCCTGGGGATCGACTTAGTGGAAATCCCGATTCAAACAGAGGAAGACCTCCGGTCCTTGGGCTCGGTTGTCGCGGCAGGCAAAACCAAAGGCAAGCTGGTAGGCGCAGGCACAGTGGTCTCACTGGAGCATGTCGCCCAGGCTGCTGGAGCCGGGGCAGCTTTCACCGTGAGCCCCGGCCTGGATCTGGCGGTTGTGCAGGCATCGACCGACGCGGGAATGCCAACGCTTCCGGGAGTAGCTACGGCATCTGAGGTACAGGCAGCCATGAGTGCCGGGCTGACATGGGTCAAAGCATTCCCGGCGTCCCATTTGGGAACAGGATGGCTCAAGGCAATGAAGGGCCCATTCCCCCAGGCTCGGTTTGTTGCCACCGGCGGCATGGACTCCGCCAACGCGGCGCTGTTTCTTGCCGGGGGTGCCAGCGTGGTGGCCGTTGGCGCAGCGTTGGAAGACCCAGCGCAGCTTCCGGAGCTCGCGAAGATCCTGAGCAGATGAATCCGGAGCAACTTGCCGTGGCATTGGGTGCCAAGCTGGCCTTTGAGCTAGACGTGACGGCCGCGGCGGCCCTGCAAGCAACGGGCGAGCTGGTGTTGATTGATACCCGACGGCAGACGTCCTGGCAGCATGGCCACATTGCCGGCGCCGTGCACCTGCCCAATGACAAACTTTTCTCCGGCGAGGATTTGGAGCTGCCCTCGGGCAAACGCTTGGCCGTCTACGGCTGGGGGCCCGGCTGCAACGGGGCCACTCAAACTGCTTTCGTGTTGGCGCAACACGGAATTGTGGTGCAGGAAATGATTGGCGGCTTTGAATACTGGTGTAGGAACGGCTATCCCATTGTGGATGAATCCGGGCAGTGGTCACCCCAGGCGGATCCGCTCGTCACAGCCAAATATGCAAAAGACGTTCGGCAGCGTATGGCCGGGCCTCGCCACTGAGCTTGAAAGCTCAGCTCCAAACAGTTGCCTGCGCCCCCTTTCCATTCCGCTGTTTCTGCTGCGCTGTGCTACCGGGCTGCCACCTTCCAGACCGGCCGTCGAATTGCTGAAGCGGAATGACAGCCTGGATGCAGCACCCACAAGACCAACCTCAAGAGCGTGCGCTATTCAATGTGCTGCAGCCGCCATGCAGCATGTGATTTTGCTCGACAAAACATCGCTTTCACCACGACTGTGGTCAGAGAGTACCTGCTGGCTCCACGGATTTAGGGCCACGGATGGGGCCTGGCATATTTTCAAATCCGCACTCAGAGCCGGAAGCGCCAGCACGAGAACATATTTCGCGTGATGGCAACGAACTCCCCCGCAGGAATGGGCAGCCGGTAAAAGCGTTACGTCCCCCGCCGCGCAGAAATGGAAAACATTTTCATCCAAAAATGTAGGGCATAATTCATGGACAAAAATCAAATGCCGACATCTGATTTTGCATAGCGGAACTTTTGAAATTTGCTCTTCATTCCCGCAACATCCCGCTCCTATGGTCTTCTCATGCCCACTGCAGCCCCTGCAGGCGTCAACTGGCATCCCAGAAAACCATGGAGAAACACGTGAAATTCACCCGCACTCTCGCCGTAGCCGCACTGGCCGCCATGGCGCTGACCAGCTGTGCTCCGCCCACATCGGAGAACGCGGCCTCCTCCCAGGACGAGGCCACCGGCACCCTGCGTGTCTGGCTCTTCTCAGAAGTCAACCAGGATCCCAAGTCCAAGGTGGTCGATGAAACGATCACCGCGTTCGAGGCCAGGCACAAAGACGTCACAGTCGACGTCCAGTACATTCCCGTGGACACCCGGGCCGAGAAGTTCAAGGCCGCCTTCAACGACCCCTCCAGCGCTCCGGATGTTGCCGAATTCGGCAACACCGACCTCGCCAGCTACGTCGCCGCAGGCGGACTCTCGGACATGACGGCGGACATCGCCGACTGGGACGAGGGCAAGGACCTGGACCCCAAGGTCCTGGAGACCACCGCCATTGATGGAAAGAACTACGGTGTCCCGTGGTTCGTGGGCGTCCGCGCCCTCTACTACCGCACCGACCTGCTCAAGGAGGCCGGTGTGGAAGCGCCCAAGACCATGGCAGAGATTGCCATGGTGGCCCGTGCAGTGCGTGCCAAGAACCCCGACACCCTGGGCATTTCCGTGGGCGGCGCCTCACAGTTCTCCGCCATGCCCTACCTGTGGGCCCACGGCGGGTCCATCGCCGCGGACAACGGCGGCACGTTCGCCTCCGGGCTGGATTCGCCCGAGTCCCGCGCCGGCATCAAGGCCTACACCGAACTGGTGAAGGATGACATCTGCCCGGCAAAGACCTGCGCTGAGTTCGGCGGCAACGCCAGCGTCCAGCAATTCATCGCCGGCAAGGCAGCCATGACCATTGGCGGCGACTTCAACTACAAGGCCGTCGCAGAGAGCGAGTTCAAGGACAAGTTCGCAGTGATCCCCGTTCCTGGCCTCACTCCCGGATCCGTCGCCCCCGCATTTGCGGGCGGCAACAACCTCGGCGTCTTCAAGTCCTCCAAGCGACACACCCTGGCGGCCGACTTCGTGAAGGAGCTGGCCAACAAGAAGAACCAGCAGGCCATGTTCGACGCCATGGGCAACCTGCCCACCTTCACCGATGTGCAAAAGGACGTGGCTGAACGCAACGCCTACGTGGCGCCCTTCATTGACACCATCGCCGCCGGCACCAACTTCGTGCCCATCACCGACACCTGGTCCACCATCGATGCCAAGGGCATCTTCACCGGCATGTACCAAGAGATTGTCACTGGCAAGTCCGACGTCGAGAATGCGAGTGCAGATGCCGGTGCCGCCATGAACAAGATCTTCGAGGCCAAGTAATGCCAACCACCCACAAGGCAGGGCGTCCCTGATGTCCAACGCATTTCCCGTCGCTGTCGCGCCTTCCGTGCAGGACGAGAACCCGGATGCCCCAACCCTGCCCCGTAAAAAGGGCCGGGGCGGGGCATCCCGGGTGGAGCACTGGCTGTACCTGGCCCCCGCGCTCATCGTCCTCATCGCCCTCCTGGGCTACCCGCTGTACCAGCTCATCAACATGTCACTGTACGACTACCGCCAGGCCCAGGTCAGCGGCAGCGCCCCCTTGCTTTTCACCGGCCTGGAAAACTACCGCATCCTCATGGGCGATCCGGAGTTCTGGACCGTTCTGCGCGACACGGTGCTGTTCGCCAGTGCCTGCGTGGTCTTCACCCTGCTCACGGGCGGGGCCCTGGCCGTATTTGCCACCCGGTTGCGCCCTTGGGTGCGAAGCACACTCTTCGCCGTCTCCCTCGGAGCCTGGGCCACTCCGGCTGTCACAGGCAGCGCCGTCTGGCTGTTCCTTTTTGACTCAACCCAGGGTCTGGTCAACAAGGTGTTGGCCGGCATTGGTCTGGGCGGATTCAATGACTTTTCCTGGACCTACGACAAATGGACAGCCTTCGGCCTGGTGGCCAGCGAAGTGGTGTGGTGCTCGTTCCCGTTCGTCATGGTCACCGTGTATGCCGGTATCCAGGCCGTGCCCACGGAGACCATCGAGGCTGCCCGCCTCGATGGCGCCACCTTGCCGCGCATCTTCTACTCGATCATGCTGCCCATGCTGCGGCCCATCGTCATCATCGTGACCATCCAGTCGATCATCTGGAATTTCAAGATCTTCTCCCAGATCTACATCATGACCAACGGAGGCGGCATCGCAGGGCAGAACATGGTGCTGAACGTGTATTCCTACCAGCAGGCGTTTGCTGCCAGCTTGTACGGGCTTGGCTCGGCCATCGGCGTCATCATGACGCTGATCCTGCTCGTGGTCACCCTCGTGTATTTACGATTGCTGAAAAGAAGTGGTGAAGTACTGTGACCGTGCTAAAACTGAAAACACAGGCTCCCCCGGCCAGCCCACGTCGGGCGTCACCGGACCAGGCCAGGAAAACACCCAAGGGTGTCGGCGTCAACCTTCTGGGCGTCATCATCGCCGCCTTTGTTGCGTTTCCGCTGTACTGGATGCTGCTCTCGGCACTGAAGCCGAAGACCGCGCTCGACGCCGGCGACTCCACCCCGTGGACGTTGACACCCTCGTTTGATTCGTTTGCGCGCGTGCTCAGCGTGAACAACTTTGGCCAGTACTTCATGAACTCGCTGATCGTGGCTCTCAGTGTTGTGGTGCTCTCCACCGCCTTGGCATTCCTGGCTGCGGTGGCCCTGACCCGCTACAACTTCAAGATGCGCACCAAGTTGCTGATCATCATCCTCGTGGCGCAAATGGTCCCGATCGAGGCGCTGACCATCCCGCTGTTCTTCCTGTTCAAGAGCTTTGGCGACGTGATTCCCATGATCGGGCTGAACCATTTGGGTTCGCTGATCCTGGTCCACATGGCGTTTTCCATTCCCTTCGCCATCTGGATGCTGCGCGGCTTTGTCTCGGCCGTCCCGGTCGAACTGGAGGAGGCCGCCAAGCTCGACGGCGCCAGCAGCTTCCGCTTTGTCCGCTCCGTGCTCTTCCCCTTGGTGGCTCCCGGCGTGGTCGCCTGCTCGGTGTTCTCGTTCATCTCCACGTGGAATGACTTTCTTTTTGCGAAGACGTTCATCATTTCCGCGCAGGAAAACTCCACCATGCCCATGGCCCTGCTGACATTCTTCAAACCAGACCAAAACGACTGGGGCGCCATCATGGCCGGCTCGGTCATCATGACCATTCCGGTGTTGATCTTCTTCATCGCCGTCCAGCGCAAGCTCGTTTCCGGGCTCGCCGGCGCGGTCAAGGGATAGCCTTGCCTGACGGCACGCCTGCCAGGCACAACAGTTCTGCACAGCACACATTTGCACACGACGAAGGATCTTCATTGACCGCCCATAACCTTGTCCCCCTCCCCTGGTCCGTGGAGGATAACCCGCAGGGCGCAGGCGTGCGCCTGGATGCTGCCACTTCACTGGCCTCCGACATGCGGCTGGCCCCGGCCCGGCGCTGGCTGGGACGCGCATTGGGTGCCGTGACCGGTTGGGACCTGCCACAGCAGGGCACCAACGGCGGCCCCGCCAGCATTGATTTGGTGTACGACGGCTCGCTGGCCCCGGAGTCCTACACCTTGGACATTGACGCCACGGTGCGGATTGCCGCATCCGGCGCGGCCGGGGCGTTTTACGCTGCACAGACGCTGCTGCAGCTGCTCGGCACCGGGGCGTTCAGGCAGGCCCCCTTGGCGTCCGGCGCCGACTGGGTGCTGCCTGCCCTGGCGATCAGTGACAAGCCACGGTTTGGTTATCGCGGCGTGATGTTGGATGTGGCCCGCCATTTCCAGCCCAAGGATGATGTGTTGCGGTTCATTGAGGTTGCCGCGATGCACAAGCTCAATGTCCTGCACCTGCACCTGACCGACGACCAGGGCTGGCGTGTTGAAAGCAACCGGTATCCGAAGCTGACGGAGGTGGGTTCGTGGCGCCGGGAGTCCTCCCTGGGCGCCTGGCGTGCGGGAGTGTATGACGGCCAGCCGCACGGCGGCTTCTACACCCAGGACGACCTGCGTGAAATTGTGGCCTTTGCCGCCGAACGGAACATCACCGTCATCCCGGAAATTGACGTTCCCGGACACAGCCAGTCGGCCATTGCGGCCTACCCGGAACTGGGTCTGGAGGGTGAGCACCCGGAGGTATGGACCCGCTGGGGCATCAACACAACTGTCCTGGAACCCACCGATTTTGCTGTCGAATTTTACAAGAACGTCCTCGACGAGGTCATGGAGATCTTCCCGTCCCGGTGGATCAGCCTCGGCGGCGATGAGGTGCCCCCGGACCAGTGGGAAACCAGCACCTTTGCCTGCGCGAAGGCCGCGGAACTGGGCCTTGCATCCGTGGCCGGGCTGCACGGCTGGTTCATCGCCCAGCTGGCCGAACACCTCCAGGCAAGGGGCCGGAACACCGCCGTCTGGGATGAGGTGGGCGACTTCGGCCTGCCCAATGGCGTGATGGTGCACGCATGGCGCGGCTACCAGGGCGGGCTCGATGCCCTGGCCGGCGGCCATGACGTGGTCATGTGCCCGGAACACCGCCTGTACCTTGACCACAGGCAGGCCGACGGCGACGGCGAACCCGTCCCAGTCGGCTTTGTCACCAGCCTGGAAGCCGTCTACGGCTTTGACCCCCTGCCTGACACGGCGGGCCGCGACTACCCTGGCCGGCTGCTGGGCGCGCAGGCGAACATTTGGACCGAGCACCTGCCCACGGCCCGCCGGGTGGACTATGCGGCCCACCCCCGGCTCAGCGCCCTGGCCGAAGTCTTTTGGTCGGATCCGCAACAACGCAACTACCCGGAATTCCACCAACGCCTAACCTCCGGGCATCTTGACCGTCTGGCTGCCATGGGTGTCGAGTTCCGCCCCTTGGATGGTCCGCATCCGTGGCAGCAGCGACCCGGCATCGCCGGATGGAAACGCGACTACGAACAGGAACTGCGCGATGCCCGGGCGGGGCTTGCCGTGGGAGAACCAGCTGGCCTGGGTGCGGAAGAAGCCGCTTCATGAGCGCAGCGGATACTGATGAGAAAAGGAATTCTTCATCTTCCCTGCGCAAGGCCCTGCTGCTGCTGAATGTGGTTTCAAACCATCCGTGCCCGGAGGGCCTGGCGCTCGTTGAGTTGGCGGAACTCTCCGGAATTAACAAAAGCACCGTGCTGCGCCTAGCCACGCCGCTTCTCGATGAGAACCTCATTGAGCGTGACAGGGTGAGCGGGCGGTTCAGGCTGGGCTTTGGGAGCCTGCGGCTGGGCCAGTCCTATCTGGACTCGTTGGATCTGCGCAGCGTCGCCAATGCGGAGTTGCGTTCACTCATGCGAAAAACAGCCAACACGGTCCATCTGGTGGTCTTGTCCGGCCATGATGTGGTCTATCTCGACAAGGTGGAGGACGAAGCCACGGTTCGCATGGCATCCCGTGTGGGAGCGTCGATGCCGGCTTATTGCACCGCGGTGGGCAAAGCCATTCTGGCGTACAGTCCGGAAGAAGTGGTGGGCCCCATCTTGGCGGCTCCCTTGGCGGTAATCACGCCCAAAACCATCACGGATCCGCAGGCCATCAGGCTCGAAATGAGTGCTGTCCGGCGACGCGGCTACGCAATTGATGACCGCGAGAATGAGCCCGAAGTCAGGTGTGTGGCCGCACCCATTTTCAATCACGACGACTGCGTCGTGGCGGCACTGAGCGTTTCCTCGCTGACCTCGCGCATGACTCCTGCAAAAGTCCGTGAAGTGGGGCCCTTGGCTGCCACCGCGGCGCTGCGAATCTCCGGCAAGCTGGGCTCACGAAAGGCCGTAGTGTTGCTGAACCGTCGGGCAGGGCATGAAGAAGGCCTCCGGCAGGGATAGTCCATCCCGGCCGGAGGTTTTCTTCATGCCGGCTGCAATTTCGCGGCGTACGTTCTCTCATGGACGAACAGCGCAAGTTGCGTCGTCGCTTAGACGAGCTGCCACACCAAGGCGGCCATGTTGAAGTACTTGGCCATGATCCGAAAACCGACTTCGTTGACGTGGATGGCCACGATGGAACCAGATGAGATAACCATGACCAGCAGCGCCAGCTGCGGTTGCGACAAGTCACCGGCAAGGACCGTGGCGGCAGCTTCATCGCGGCTGGCCTCACCGCCCCAAAAACGCGGACCATGGCCCTGACTGTCCCTTGCGGAATCGGTTAGGCGGTGTGGGCGGATATACCATCATCGAGCGTGTCGGGGCAATCCCCCACCGTGCGCCAGTTTCAAAACCCTCCGGGTTCCATTCCAGCCCGCAATTTTCGCTCGCGCCCTTTCCAGCACGACGGCGTCGATCGGGGCTTGGGAAGACCTCTCCTGCCCCAGCAGCTCCGCGGTGACACCTTGGCTGAGGGCGGCATAGTCCTCCGGCCTCAGAAGCAGCTGAAAATCCCAATGGGCGTGCGTGTCGATGAATCCGGGGGCTCAGGACCAGTCCCGGTGGCGTTAGTGGCGCCCACTTCGCCGGCATGGGTGCCGGGCTCGCCAATACTGTGGGTCCCGCCGCTTTCAAGTACGACGTCGGCCGCGCCCCGGGGCGCGCCCGTCCCGTCCGCGACGGTGGCGTTGCCGATGACGGACCGCGCGAGAGTGTTTTCACGTGCCATGGCTTAGAAAAAGGTGTGGATGAGATCCACTACCCGGTAGTCAGCGCCGACAGTGTCCGACAGCACGGGGATCAGGGTCCATTTGTCGAACGCGGTGCAGGGGTGCGAAAGGCCCAACCGCACCACGTCGCCAATGTTCACCGTGGTGGTTTCGGCGTCGAATCGCAGGAAGCAGTGCTGGTCATTGACGGAACTGATCGTGGCCCCTGTCAACGTCTCCATCTCCCCGCCCAACGCGCGGCCCAGCTGCTGGGGTTCCGGCAAGCCCTCGTCCACGGGCATGTCGCGCTTGCCGGCATCGAGGATGGCCAGGCCGGGCTCCGGTTGGGAAACCACGCGCGCCCAGGCGTGCATTGCCGATGTGAAGGGAGCCTCCCCCTCTGCACCCTGCCCGGCTCGTGAGAATGGGGAGATGACACGGTAAAATCCGTCGTCGTGGACCATGTAGGCGCCACTGCGGATGATAACGTCGACGCGCGGGGCGCCGGCTTCGCCGCCCGTTGCAGCCGCAGCAGAATTGGTCGTTGCGCAGCTACCCAGTACGGCCACAACATCATCAAAGTAGGCGCTGCCACCAGCAGTGACAATCACGTCCACGCCCGGAGCATACAGCTTTTCGGCCAGCAGCTGCTCATGCAGTTCCTTCACCGCCGTGAGATAAGCGTGCACAGCGGCTAGGGAGTCGGCTTCGGCGGAGTGTGCGAGTGAGCCTTCATAGCCGCCCACACCGACAAGGCGCAGATGTTCGGAGGCATGGACCGCACGTGCGATCTCCAGTGCCGCTCCTATACTGCGCGTGCCGGTGCGCCCGCCTGCACCGCCGAGTTCAACAATGACGTCAAGGACTGAACCGGGGGTCTTGGCAAGAACCGCTTCCTGCAGCTCGATGGTCTGCAAGGAGTCGACCCAGGAGACCACAGAGAAATCTGGACCTTGAGTCTTTGCCAGCCATGTGATGGCCTGGGGATCGGTCAGGCTGTTGGCCAACATGATCCGGCGCAGCCCAAAGGCTTGTCCTACGCGCAACTGGGAGGCGTTGGCTAGGGTTATACCCCAGGCACCGCTGTCTAACTGGGCGCGCCACATCTGGGGTGCCATGGTGGTCTTCCCGTGGGGCGCCAACAACACGCCTTTTTGCGCACACCAGCGCGCCATGTGCTTAACATTGGCGCGCATGGCCGCCGCATTTAGGGTTAGTACGGGTGTTTGCAGATCGCCCAGGGATACACCGGAAGCCACATAGTCCGCAGCGCTGCGGCCATGGGACGCGGCCGGAACCGCCTTGTATTTCCAGCTGAGCTCTACTGAATCCAATGCCTGTACCAGATCCGTATCGATGCCGGAATTGTGAGTACCGCCCCATGACTGTGTTGCTGTCGTGCTGCCCATTGCCGCTTCCCTCCAGGGGCCACCCATCCAGCCCCGTTGCATATTTAGCAACCTTTGTTGCAAACTCACCAATCACATGTCTAACATGGTCTAGATTCGGCAGTCAAGGCGAGATCGAGAGAGCGGAGACAGCGACCGCACCCCGGTTCGGAAATCCGTCCATGGTCTCCTGGCCGAAATGGTCTCCTGGCCCCAACAATTTGCGAGAGGAGGTGCGGCCACCCATGCCTTCAGTCGTGTGCATCGGAGAGACGATGGCCATGCTTACCCCCGCGGGCAACGCGCCGCTGGCACAAGCCACCGATCTTTTCTATGGTGTGGGCGGCGCTGAATCCACCGTTGCAATGCGTTTGGCCGACATGGGTATGCCAGCTCACTGGGTGGGGCGAGTGGGACAAGATGGTTTTGGCACGCGCATTATCAATGACCTTCGGTCCCATGGCATTGGCATCGGTCGGGTGGAGATTGATACAGACGTTCTCATCGGGCCGTACGTTAAGATTCCAGCCGCCATGGACTCGGGTACGAAAGAAAGCTCAGTGTTCTACTATCGCCAAGGTTCGGCGGTCTCAGCCATGAGCCCGGCCTTGCTGGCTAACCCCGCCGTTTCGGGCCCGCTCGACGACGTCGGGCTTATTCACCTCAGCGGCATTACCGCTGCCCTCTCCCCCGAAGGCCGCGACATGCTGGCCGAGATCCTGGCCGCGCTGCGCCATGATCGGCTAATATCTTTTGATGTGAATTCGCGCGAGTCACTTTGGCGTGACACTGGCAAAGCCATGCTGCGCACCCTGGCAAACCAGTCCGACGTCGTACTTGCTGGCGCAGATGAGGCACTGCCTACCTTCGGCACCAATGACGAATCCGGACTGCGGGCACTCCTGCCTGATACTGCGGTGATCGCGCTCAAGAATGCCGCCACCTCGGCAATTGCCCTTATGCGCGACGTTGAACGGATCGAGGTCCCGGCGCTGCGCGTACAGGTGCTGGAACCTGTTGGGGCTGGCGACACTTTTGCGGCTGGGTACCTCAGTGGCATGCTCCTGGGCCTTGATCAGCGTGCGTCGCTTCGGCGCAGGCATGTCAGCGCCGCATATACTCTCACGGCGCCCGGCGACCGCGGACCTCTGCCCGGCCTCGATACATTGGAGCGAATTCTGACCTGCTCCGAAACAGAATGGGCGGACACCCAGGTAGCACCAGGGCGAATTAACTCCGCCGCACTGGCAGTCGGGTCGGCAGGAGTCAGAACCAGATCGGCGCACTGGCACTGGTGTCCCAACCGGCCGACACGCCGACCGACCTCTATGAACCCGCCGCAATACCTGACCCCACAAGACCTCCGTGATGCGCCTGTATTCCAGAATTGGCTTGACCGAAGCATTGCACTCGACTGCGTCAAAACGACCGAGCACTCACACTCTGAGCACTCTCGAGGCGCTAATCCCAGAATTTGCTCAAATTCATGAGCAGGTCTGGGCGCCTGACAAGACGGAGCTCGATTCCTTTGTGCATTGCGTTGACTCACCCACTCTCGACGCCACTGGATGCCGCCTGGCCGCGGCATCGTGCTCAGCACCCGTGGAGTTGCTGAACTATGAAGATCTTCTTAAAATTGTTGCCCATATTAACAACGGGTGCCCATTCCATCTCCAAAGACCTGGATTGGGCGCCCACTGAAAGGAACACTCAATGAGTGAAAAAACCGTAGTACTGACCGCAAACGCTCCAGCTCCGGCACATGTGTTCTCCCAGGGCGTCAAGAAAGGGGGCCTGTTCCAGATCTCCGGACAGGGCCCAATGGATCCCGTCACCAACGAGTACATTGGCGCTGGCGACGTCCGTGCACAGACCCGCCGCACACTGGAAAACATCAAGTCCATCTTGGAAGCTGGTGGCTCCAGCGTTGAGGACGTCATCATGTTCCGCGTCTATCTGACCACGCGCAAGGACTTCCCCGCGATGAACGAGGTCTACGGCGATTTCATCAAAGAAAACGTCCCCAGCGGTGCACTGCCCTCACGCACCACCGTGTTCGTCGACCTGCCGCACGAGGTCATGCTCGTCGAGATTGACGCCCTGGCCGTCACCGAATAATTTCATTCACCGCCAGCAGTGTTGCAGTTGATCCATCCCGATCACCCATAATCGGTTGATTACGACGGATCAACTGCGAAACAGATGTTTATAGGAGGCTTTTGGCGACAGCCGGGCATGGCTGATTCCTCTAACCGACTGCTTTAGCCGAGGGCCCTGGGGTGCGCTGCCGCATAGACCTCACGCAGGGTGTCCGCCGTGACCAGCGTGTACACCTGGGTGGTGGTCACCGACGCGTGCCCCAGCAATTCCTGCACAACGCGCACATCCGCGCCACCCTCCAGCAGGTGGGTGGCGAAGGAGTGCCGCAGCGTGTGCGGGGAAACTTGCGTCTCCACCTTGGCGTGCTCGGCCACGGTCTTCAGAATGGTCCACACGCTCTGGCGGCTGATCCGCCCGCCCCGGGCATTCAGGAACAGGGCCGGAGTACCGGCCCCTTTGGCCACCAGGACGGGGCGTCCGCGCACCAAGTAGGCCTCCAATGCCCTAAGCGCGTAGGATCCGATCGGCACAATGCGCTCCTTGGACCCCTTGCCGAACAACCGCACCAATGACGGCCCATCCTGTGGGTCTTCCGGGAAGACAAGATCGTCCACATCCAAACCCACTGCTTCACTGATGCGGGCACCGGTGGAGTAAAGAAATTCCAGCATGGCGGCGTCGCGCAGTCCGGTGGGGGAATCAGTGCCGGCTGATTCAAGGATCCTGGTCACGTCGTGGACGCTGATCGCCTTGGGAAGGCGGCGGCCCGGCTGTGGCGGATGAAGATCGGCCGCAGGGTCAGCCTCGCAGATACCCTCGAGTGCCCAGAATTTGTGCAGTCCGCGCACGGCAACAATGGTTCGCGCCACCGAGCGCATGCCCAGCGTCGAACCGCCATCGGCACCGTCGGACAAGCCCTGGGCAAATTCACTCAAATGATGCCGGGTGATTGAGCCCGGCTCCCCCACCCCAGCCGTTGCCAAAAATTTTTCATACCGGCGCAGGTCGCGCTGATAGGCCGCCATGGTGTTTGGTGCCAGACCGCGTTCGACGCCCAAATGCAGCAGGTACGTTGACATGGCGCGGCCCAGCGCGGTGGGAGCAGCCCCGTCGGCAATGCCCCCGGAAGCGCTCACGAAGGTCGCTGTGACGGATGCTCGGGCCAGGGCGCATTTCCCGGGCGCAGGGAGGCGAAGTCGGTTCGCACAGCTTGGGCCGCAGCCAAAATACCGACGACGGCGGACGGGTTGTGGATCTGCCCGGCCAATACCTTCTGCGCAGCCTCATCCAAATCGAGCCAGGCAAACTCGATTTCGGCTTCCTCGTCCGTGCGCACATGGCGCATTTCTTCGGGGACCTCCGTGATGCCGCGGGCCAGGTAGATTCGGATGGCTTCGCTTGAGGAGCCGGGGGAATTGAAAAAGTCTGTCAGCACGTGCCATTGTGTTGCTTCAAGATCGGCTTCTTCGGCCAATTCGCGGGCGGCACCAACCACGAAGTCTTCGCCGTCCACGTCCAACAGCCCGGCGGGGACTTCCCACAGGTTCATTTGGACGGGGTGGCGGTATTGGCGCAGCAGCAACACCTGATTTTGCTCGTTCAGGACCACCACGGCCACTGCTCCGGGATGTTCTATGTAATCCCGGGTCAGCGGCTCCGAATCGGCACTCAGTGAAAACGTGTCTGAAACTACGTTCCAGATGCGCCCTTGGTACACCGTGGACCGCGAATGCAGTGTCCGGTAGCTTTCTTCATCCGCAACAACGGGGGAAGAAAAGTTAATTCCGGGCTGCGCGGCCCCCGATGCACCAAGGGTACTCACTTAGACCTCCAGCAACCGTGTGGCGTTTTGACGTTCCAGCGCGGCAGCAACCAAACCGGCGAACAGTGGGTGCGGCCGGGTGGGCCGCGAGCTCAGTTCGGGGTGCGCCTGCGTGGAGACGTAGTACGGGTGGACTTCGCGGGGAAGCTCCACGTACTCAACCAACTTTCCGTCCGGCGAGGTACCGGAGAAAACAAGGCCGGCAGCAGCAATCTGCTCACGGTACTTGTTGTTGACTTCGTAGCGGTGGCGGTGGCGCTCGGAAACATCCGTGGTGCCGTAGGTCTCGGCCACAACCGAGCCTTCCGTGAGCACTGCCGGGTAGAGTCCCAGGCGCATGGTGCCGCCAAGGTCGCCCCTGCCTGCCACAATGTCCTGCTGCTCTTCCATGGTGGCGATGACCGGGTACGTGGGGTTGTCATCGAACTCGGAGGAGGAAGCACCTTCCAGGCCCACAACGTTGCGTGCGTATTCAATCACCATGGACTGCAGACCCAGGCAGAGACCCAGTGTGGGGATCTGGTTTTCGCGGGCGAACTTCAACGCGCCCAGCTTGCCTTCGAGTCCGCGGATGCCGAAGCCGCCGGGAACACAGATCGCGTCAACGTCTCCCAGTGCCTTGATGGCACCGGCTTCGGTGGCGCAGTCATCGGAGGGAACCCAGCGGATCTTGACCCTGGTGGCGTTGGCGAAGCCGCCGGCACGCAGGGCCTCGGTGACCGAGAGGTACGCGTCGGGCAGGTCAATGTATTTGCCCACCAGTGCGATCTCAATGTGGTGTGCCGGGTTGTGCACCACTTCGAGCAGCTTGTCCCACTTGGTCCAGTCAACATCCTTGAAGGGCAGGTCCAAGGCACGGATAATGTAGGAGTCAAGTCCCTGGGAGTGCAGGATCTTGGGAATGTCGTAGATGCTGGAGGCATCGGGGCAGCCAATGACGGCTTCCACATCCACGTCACAGGCGCGGCCAATTTTGGCGTGCATGGCATCCGGCAGGACACGGTCAGAACGCAGGATGATGGCGTCGGGCTGGATACCCAGGGAACGCAGCGCAGCAACGGAGTGCTGGGTGGGCTTGGTCTTCAGTTCCTGTGACGGCCCGATGTAGGGAACCAGGGAAACGTGGGCGAAGAACACGTTGTTGCGTCCCACGTCCTGGCGCACCTGGCGTGCGGACTCCAGGAAGGGCTGGGATTCGATGTCGCCCACGGTGCCGCCAATTTCGGTGATGATCACGTCGGGTGCATTGGCGCCTTCGGCAGGCAGGCGCATACGGCGCTTGATCTCATCGGTGATGTGCGGGATGACCTGGACGGTGTCGCCCAGGTACTCGCCACGGCGTTCCTTGGCGATGACCGTGGAGTACACCTGGCCGGTTGTTACGTTGGCTGAGCCTTCGAGGTTTTCATCGAGAAAACGCTCGTAGTGTCCAATATCCAGATCGGTTTCGGCACCATCGTCAGTGACGAAGACTTCACCGTGCTGGAATGGATTCATTGTGCCCGGATCCACGTTGAGATAGGGATCGAGCTTTTGCATTGTGACCGAGAGGCCGCGTGCCCGCAAGAGATGACCGAGGCTGGAAGCCGTCAGTCCCTTGCCGAGCGAAGACGCGACTCCGCCGGTGACGAAGATATGTTTGGTCGTCTTGGACTGACCACTGAACCGGGAATTTGATCGTTGCACCACGGGATTCGAGCCTATCATCTAATGGGCCACTAT